>CAVLAW010000058.1:0-12685 GCA_963661155.1 Tidjanibacter massiliensis
TTTTCAAACTTCATTGCCAGAGTTTCGCTGGCATGATCTATCAGAATTCCGAGAGTACATTGATTTGTCATCCTCCCCGCGGCGCGACAGAACCTTTGCAACCAGCATCATCGCATAAATGAATACCGGCACGGTAATCGCGCAGTACAGGCAGATCGTCAGTGCCTTATGTGCAAACGGGGTGTCGATAAAAGCAAAAATCATGGCGCCGAGCCCGAATCCGATCAGAACTGCGATGGCAAGAATGGCGCCGATCTGTTTGAGTCGTTTCATGTAGAATCTCCGATCTTTCACTGAAAACAAAATATAAAGAAACATAACCGTTACTGTTCACTCAGCAGTGAAACACTTGCTGTTTCACTGCGTAAGAAAGTGATTCAGGTGTGAGCAGCCCTCCTTTTGCGAAGCAAAACTCTAAATGAGTGCTGCGAATGTTACAGTTCGCAGGGTACCTGTGAACTGTAACACATAACCCAGTGTAGCACAGTTGAAAAGAAACATCTACAGTAATATTTCATCATTTTTAGAAAAAATTAATGGCACTTTCGATTGCTTTTTTCCCTCAAAAGGGATAGAGTAATGGCATATACTTTGAAAAAGGAGATATGGGAATAATTATGGATAAACTGAAAGAAAAATTATCACGCATGATGTACGGCCGCTACGGCATTGATCAGCTTGGCAATTTCATGATGTGGGCGGCGGTTGCCATGATGATCTTCGGCGCAATTATCCGGAGTTCACTCATCTATACGCTGGCCCTCGTCCTGATCGTCTGGGCGGATGTGCGCATCATGTCCAAGAATCATTCCAAACGGTATGCGGAAAACCAGAAATTCCTCGAACTGAAAAACCGCGTCGTCGGATTCTTCCGCGGCGGAACCCGTGCATTCAAAGACAAAGAGCACTGCTACTTCCGCTGCCCGTCCTGCCATCAGCAGGTGCGCGTGCCGAAAGGAAAAGGCCACATCGAGATCCGCTGCCCGAAATGCGGAACGAAATTTATCAAAAACACCTGATAAAAAGGAGCGGCTCGATTCATGTTTGGCTATGTGACCATCAGAAAAGATGACTTAAAAGTAAAAGATTACAACAAATATCAGGCATATTACTGCGGTCTGTGTCAGGATATCAAAGAGTCGTATGGAAAAGCAGGGCAGGCGACGCTGACGTTTGATATGACGTTTTTATCTATCCTGCTGACCGGCCTCTACGAGTGTGAGACAAAAGAGGAAGAGCATTTCTGCTTTCTTCATCCGGGGAAAAAACATAAATGCCTGCGGAATAAATACACAAAATACTGCGCGGACATGAACGTGCTGCTTGCCTATTACAACCTGCTGGATGACTGGGATGACGAAAAAAACTATGCGGCGCTCACGGCGGCGAAGGCCTTAAAAAAATCCGTGACACGCATCGAAGCATCCTATCCGCGCCAGACGAAAGCGGTACAGGATTATCTTGAAAAGCTGCATGCATGCGAGAAGGAAAACAACCCCGACCTCGATCTTGCAGCAGGCTATACCGGCGAGGTGATGGCGGAGATTTATATTCCGGAGGAGGACATCTGGAGCGATGCTCTGCGTCAGGTCGGCTTTTACATCGGAAAGTTCATTTATCTGATGGATGCGCTCGACGATGTGGAAAAAGATCAGAAGAGCGGAAACTACAACCCGTTCCTTTTTATCGCAGATCAGCCGGACTTTGAGGAAAAAGCAGAGAAAATCCTGCTGATGATGACGGCGGAAGCGTCGAGAGCATTTGAGAAACTTCCGATCCTGGAAAATGTAGACATTCTGCGAAATATATTGTATGCTGGTATCTGGGAAAAATACGAAATGCGAAAAAGCGCAAAAGAGCGCCAAAAAGAGGAGAAGTAAAAACTGATGACAGATCCATATGAGGTGCTGGGCGTGTCCCGCGGGGCTTCGGATGAAGAAATCAAAAAAGCATATCGAAAGCTCAGCCGGATGTATCACCCAGATGCCAATATCAATAATCCGAATAAAGCAGAGGCAGAAGAAAAGTTCAAGCAGGTACAGCAGGCGTACAAACAGATCATGGATGAACGCGAACACGGAACCTCGTACCAGAGCGGCGGTTCGTCGTATGGCGGAGGCGCTTACGGCGGCTATGGTCCGTTCGGCGGCTTCGATCCATTCGGCGGCGCGTACGGAAACGGCGGTTCTGCGCAGAGTAATTACGGAAATTCCGAGCAGGAGATGCGTCTGCAGGCGGCAGCCAACTACATCAACAGCGGCCATTTCAGCGAGGCAATGAATGTCTTAAACGACATCTCCGACAGAAGCGGAAAATGGTACTTCCTGCATGCGATCGCGAACTCGCGCCTCGGCAACAACATTAACGCCGTGCAGGATGCCGAGATGGCAGTTAAATTAGAGCCGCAGAATATGCAGTATCAGCAGCTCTTAAACCAGCTCCAGGGCGGCGGCCAGTGGTATTCCGATATGGGAAGTGGATACGGCTATGAGAGAAGCGCCGGGGATCTCGGCAAGTGGTGCTGCGAGTGCATGGCGATCAATGCGATCTGCAATTGCTGCTGCTGCGGCGGAAGAGGATTTTTCTGCTGCTGAGAAAAATAACGGTATAAAAACAAAAATTCAGGGGAGAATAACACTATCATCGAAATTCCCCTGTTCGATGAGACAAAAGAAGAATAAGGAAATACTTATCCTCCCCTTAAAGACCCCGCTGCGACCGGGAAAAACGGTTCGCTGCGGGGTTTTTCCTTATTTTTTTCGTACACCGAAAGTCCTTGTGTTTCCTGTCAAAACAGATTATAATGAAAGAGATCGCAATCATGACCGGAAGTCCGATTATTTTCAGAAAAATACGGCACGGATCATATAAAGAAAACAGAAAGAGAGAAAAGCTATGGAACGAAAAACAGCATGGAATGAGTACAAGAAAAAAGACATGAAAAAGCTGGAAAAATTAAATGCCGGCTACCGCGCATTCCTGGACAATGGAAAAACAGAGCGTGAGTGTGTAAAAGAGAGCGTACGCCAGGCAGAAGAGGCCGGATACGTAAATCTTGATACTTATGTAAAAGAGAACCGTGCATTAAAACCAGGCGACAAAGTTTACGCTGTATGCATGAAGAAAGCCATCGCACTGTTCCAGATCGGAACAAAACCGCTGACCGAAGGTATGAATATCCTCGGCGCACACATCGACTCCCCGCGTCTCGATGTAAAACAGAATCCGCTGTATGAGGACAATGGATTTACATATCTCGATACCCATTACTACGGCGGTATCAAAAAATGGCAGTGGGTAACCCTTCCGCTTGCCATCCACGGTGTTGTAGCCAAAAAGAACGGCGAAGTTGTTGATGTTGTGATCGGTGAAGACGACAACGATCCGGTATTCTGTGTCACAGACCTTCTGATCCACCTTTCCAGAGAACAGCAGACCAAACCGGCAAGCACCGTAGTAGAGGGCGAGAATCTCGACCTTCTGATCGGAAGCCAGCCGCTCGAGGGAACCGAGAAAGAAGCTGTCAAAGCGATGACCTTAAAACTCTTAAACGACAAATACGGCATCGAAGAAGAGGATTTCCTCTCTGCAGAGCTTGAGATCGTACCGGCAGGAAAAGCACGTGAGCTTGGCATGGATGCCAGCATGATCCTTGCATACGGCCAGGACGACCGTGTATGCGCATACACATCTCTTGTAGCAATGCTCGAAGTAGAAACACCGGAGAAGACCTCCTGCTGCCTGCTCGTAGACAAAGAGGAGATCGGAAGCGTCGGCGCAACCGGTATGCAGTCTCATTTCTTCGAGAATACCATGGCAGAGCTGCTTGCACTTGCAGGCGAGGGAACCGAGCTGGCTCTTAGAAGATGCCTTGCTTCATCCAGAATGCTCTCTTCTGACGTAAGTGCAGCATTTGATCCGCTGTATGCAGCAGCATTCGAGAAGAAAAACGCAGCATTCTTCGGAAAAGGTATTGTCATCAACAAATTTACTGGTTCCGGCGGAAAAGGCGGCTCCAACGATGCCAATGCAGAGTACATCGGAGTACTCCGCGCGATCTTCGATGACGCCAAAGTTAACTGGCAGACAGCAGAGCTTGGTAAAGTCGATGTCGGAGGCGGCGGAACCATCGCATACATCATGTCCCTGTACGGCATGGAAGTGATCGATTCCGGCGTACCGGTATTAAGCATGCATGCTCCGTGGGAAGTAACCAGCAAAGCAGATATTTATGAAGCAAAGAAAGCTTATGTAGCATTCTTGAAGAACGCATAATATGATATCCCAGGGTGAAAAGTTCAAAAAACCGTTCGTGCTTGCACGATAAGGTTTTTGAACTTGGAACCCGCCCAAACATGAGGAAGTAGCGATTTACGCAGTAAATCAGCGGATTCCGAATGTTTGAGAATTGCGGGAGCTGCTTTGCAGCGGAGCAATTCGTAGATATCTATAGATAACACAAGATTATGAGGAGGTTTGAAACGTTTGGACAGTGACATAGTCGGCAGTATTCTTTTGCAGGTCGTATTGATAGCGGTCAATGCGGTATTTGCCTGCGCGGAGATCGCTGTGGTCTCCTGTAACGACGCAAAACTGGAAAAAATGGCACAGGAGGGAAATAAAAGGGCGGCGAAGCTGTTTCGGCTGACGGAGCAGCCGTCCCGCTTCTTGGCAACAATACAGGTTGTCATCACCCTTTCCGGTTTCCTCGGAAGTGCCTTTGCGGCAGAAAACTTTTCGGATCGTCTCGTCGCCGCCCTTGTGGACGCCGGCGTAAAGATTCCGGAAAAGACGCTGGATGCCATTGCCGTCGTGCTAATTACGCTGCTTTTATCCTATATTACCCTGATCTTCGGCGAACTGGTGCCGAAAAGGCTCGCGATGCAGAAAGCCGAGCAGATTGCGCTCGGTGTTTCCGGCCTGGTGAGCGGCGCTTCGAAAGTCTTTGCACCGGTCGTCTGGCTGCTCACCGCATCCACAAACGGCATCCTGCGTCTGTTGGGTATTGATCCAAACGCGGATGATGATCAGGTGACGGAAGAGGAAATCCGGATGATGGTAGATGCCGGCAGCGAAAAAGGTACCATCGACAACGATGAAAAAGATATGATTCAGAACGTATTTGAATTTGATGATTTGACGATCGACGAAATCTGTGTCCACCGGACCGATGTGGATCTGCTGTGGCTCGAGGATTCGATCGAGGAGTGGGAGCAGCTCATTCATGAGAGCCGCCATTCGTATTACCCGGTCTGCGGCGAAACTGTGGACGATATCATCGGCGTTCTGGATGCCAAGGATTATTTCCGGCTTCGCACCAAGGACCGCGATCATGTCATGAAAGAAGCAATCAAACAGCCTTATTTTGTTCCTGAAAATATCAAGGCCGCCACGCTGTTCCAGAACATGAAAAAGACGGGCAATTACTTTGCTGTCGTTCTGGATGAGTACGGCGGCATGGATGGAATTATCACCGTGCGGAACCTGATCGAGCAGCTCGTCGGAGACTTAAACGACGAGACCGAGATCGGGCAGCCGTCGGAGATTGAACCGATTTCCGCAGACACCTGGAAAATCATGGGAAGCGCGTCCCTGGATGACGTGGCTGAAGAGCTGAAGATCGAACTGCCGGTGGATGAATACGAGACATTCGGCGGCTACATTTTCGGCGAGCTCGGTGCTGTCCCGGACGACGGCAGCCAGTTTGAAATTGAGACGGATGATCTCTGGATCAAGGTCATGCGGGTCAAGGAACACCGCGTGGAAAATACGGTGGTAAAAAAACTTTCTCCGAAAAAGAATGAGGGAGAACGGGAACATAAGGAGAGGGAATGAAACGTGAATTGGACACAGCAGACCGGAAAATCGTGGAACTGCTGCAGGAAGATGCAAGGCTTCCGCTGAAAAGTATTGCAGACAAGGTAAGTCTTACTTCGCCGACAGTCTCGGCGAGAATCGACCGGCTGGAAAAGGACGGGGTGATCACCGGCTACCGCGCGAGTGTGAACCCGGAGATTTTCGATTACCGGATCAAGGCATTCATCAATCTGGAGGTCGAGCCGATCCGGAAAAAGGAATTTTATCCGTACATTTCCGACTGTCCGAACGTGATTGAGTGCAACTGTGTGACGGGCGACTATTCGATGCTGATGGAAGTGGTTTTCCACACAACGGCCGAACTGGATCAGTTTATCGGCCAGCTCCAGCATTTCGGAAGAACGAAGACGCAGATTGTGTTCTCCACATCCGTGGAACACAGAGGAATCCCGCTCGGCGATACCAGAATCCCGATTCTGGAACCGGAAGAAGAAAAAGGTTGATTTTCTATGGACTTTCCGATATACTATAGCGTGTTACAAAACCGGAAATCCCGTCATGGGAAAGGCGCACAAAACGCGCGCAGAAACAGATAAAGGATGGATAATACAATGAGTTTATTACAGAATTGGCGTGATATCGCCTATAATCAGGAAGCAGATAAAAGACAGCTCCAGAAATTCTGGACCAATTATTTCCTGATTGAGAAAAACATTTACGAGCAGCTTCTTTCCAACCCGGATGAAGTTGTAAAAGGAACTGTAAAAGAGCTGGCAGAGAAATACAAAGTGGACGTTATGACCATGGTTGGTTTCCTGGACGGCATCAACGACAGCCTTGTGATCCCGAACCCGATCGAGGAGATGGAAGAGGATACCGTTGTTACACTGGCTTACGACAAAGAGCTTCTGTACAAAAACATGGTAGACGCAAAAGCAGACTGGCTGTACAACCTGCCGATGTGGGATGAGATCTTCACAGAAGAGAAGAAGAAAACTCTTTACATGGAGCAGAAAAAATCCGGTACCTTAATCAAAGGCAAAAAAATCGGAAGAAATGATCCATGCCCGTGCGGAAGCGGAAAGAAATACAAATACTGCTGCGGAAGAAACGCATAAGAAAGAACTTTTTAAAAGAGACCGGGGAGTCAAAAGGCTCCGCGGTCTTTTTCTATGACAGGGGAGACACGATGCAGGAGACGGTAGTTTATCTGAAAAAAATCACAGAGCCGGAAGGCGGAAAAAAAGAGTTGGAACGGTAACTGTCCCGGTGCGGGTGGGAGCTGTTCTGGAAGGGAATGCAGGAGCAGTACGGGCTGGATGGAAAAGAAGTGAAGATCAAACGAAACGCACACGGCAAGCCGTATCTGCCGGAGCATCCGCAGATCTGTTTTAATATTTCCCATTCGGGGGAATACGCCGCCTGCGCTTTTACCGCAATCCCGATCGGTCTGGATCTGCAGCAGCACCGCCGCGCGGCCTGGGAGCGCATGGCGAAAAGGTATTTTTCGGTTAAAGACCAGGCGCGTCTTGCCGCCGCAGAGGACGCTGAAACGCTGTTTTTCCAGATCTGGACCGAGGAAGAGAGCTACGGCAAGTGGAGGGGAACCGGCATTTCGGGTTCTCTTGGAACGGAAACGAAAGAAGGATTCTGCACGCATTTCTGTCCGGCAGAAGGCTATGAGGGTGCCGTCTGGGCCGCGGATCCGCTGACGGTCCGCCTGAAAATCGTGGAATCCTGAAAAAGAAGCATATCCTGTCCCGCCAACTCATATATATAACGATAAGAGGTGGTGAAGATGAGAAGGACAGGAAGACCAAAAGAGAATAACACACCAGAGAAAAAACAGGAGCAGAGGGAACTTTTGCGCCTGTTTTCTTCGAATATACGGAAAATCCTGAAAAACACGGAGCTGGATGCGGAGGATCTGCAGGAAATCCGTCTGCGGACCGGGGCACCGCTTCTTGTGGTGGCAAAAGACCGGGAGTACTTTCTGACCCCGGAAGGAGAGCTGACCGGCGAGTGGGAAAAAGGCTACCCTGTCTCGACAACCGACATCCGCGACACGATGGATTACATAGGAAGTTTTTCCCTCTACGCCTACGAGGACGAACTGCGGCAGGGTTTTCTGACCGTGGAGGGCGGCCATCGGATCGGCATTGCCGGAAAGACGGTGATTGAGGGAGAGAAAGTAAAGGGGATCAGCCACATTTCCTGCATCAACGTGCGGATCGCCCACGAGAAGAAGGGCTGTGCGGACCGCGTGATGCCGTATCTTCGGGAGGACGGCCGCTTCCTGCACACGCTGATCGTTTCTGCGCCGGGCTGCGGCAAGACGACGATGCTGCGCGATATCATCCGCCAGCTTTCCGACGGGGAGTCGCCGTATCCGGGGCTGACGGTCGGTGTGGTAGATGAGCGGAGCGAGATTGCCGGCTGTTATCTCGGCGTTGCGCAGAACGATGTCGGCATCCGCACGGATGTGCTCGACTGCTGTCCGAAAGCCGAGGGCATGATGATGCTGATCCGCGCCATGTCGCCGGATGTGGTCGCGGTCGATGAGATCGGAACGGGCGAGGATATCCGCGCCATCGAGTCGGTCGTCAATTGCGGCTGCAAGTTGCTCGCAACGGTACATGGAAATTCCATGGAGGATATGAAGCAGAAGCCATTATTAAACCGCCTTGTGGAATCACACGTTTTCGAGCGGTACATTGTGCTGGACGCGAAGCCCCGTGCCGGAAGCGTACAGGCTATTTTTGACGGAAGAGGCACCACCCTGTACCGAAGGGAGGCGTTTCTATGATACGGTTTGCACTGCTGTTTGCCGCCGCTGCCGCCTGCGCCGGATTTGGGTTTGCAAAAAGCGCGGCGCTGACTGCCCATGTGAAGGATGTCGAGGCATTGCAGAAAATTCTCCAGTATCTCCGGAGTGAGATCGTGACAATGGGGACGCCGCTGCCGGATGCGTTCTGGGAGACGGGAAGGCGGATGCGGGATCCGTACCGGGATTTCCTGCAGGACATTTCCGAGGATATGCGCCGCCCGGACGGAAAAACACTGCCGGCGATTCTGGAGCTGAATGTGAATGTCCATCTGGCGGATACACGCCTGACAAAAGAAGAAAAAGAGGAGCTGCAGGAGTTTGGATGTGGCCTCGGGGTTCTGGATCGCGCGATGCAGAAAGCGAATCTGGACCGGTACGAGGCGCGCCTGATGCAGCGAATTGCGGAACTGCAGAAAGGATTGCCGGAAAGGAAGAGGCTCTGCCAGAGTCTTGGAATTATGGGAGGCCTTTTTTTATTTTTGATTCTGGTTTAAGGCGTATCAGAAAACGGAGGAGCAGGCGTGGAGGTCGGGATTTTATTTAAAATCGGGGCGGTTGGGATTCTGGTATCGGTTTTGTGCCAGGTGCTCAAACACAGCGGCCGGGAGGAGCAGGCCTTTCTCGCGAGCCTTGCGGGACTGGTGCTGGTCCTGTTCTGGATTCTTCCCTATATCTCCGATCTGTTTGAGGACATCAGAAAGCTGTTTACGATCTGAAATCGGACGGATGGAAAGAAAAATGGAGGGAATCGCATGGATATGCTTCGGATTGCAGCACTTGGAACGGCGGGTGTCCTGCTTGGAATCACGGTAAAGGAGGCGAAACCGGAGTACGCACTTCTTGTGACCATCTGTGCCGGGATCTGCATCCTGGCCGGAACCGTCGGAAAAATGCAGTATCTGCTCGGGATGCTCTCACAGATGAAATCGTATCTCCCGGTCGACTCGTCGTATCTGAACACGCTGCTGAAAATGCTCGGCATCACGTATGTCGGACAGTTTTCCGCCGGGATCTGCAAAGATGCGGGCTATTCGTCGATTGCCGGGCAGATTGAATTGTTTTCGCGGCTGTCGATCCTTGCTGTCAGCATGCCGGTGCTGCTAGCCCTGCTGGAAACGGTCCATGATTTTCTGTAAAAGGGGCGGATGGGGGATTGCGCTGCTTTTTCTGTGCCTCGTTTTCAGAACGGGGGAAATGCAGAAAATTGAAGCAGCGGTACAAAATGTGCCGGAGCGCCTGACGGAAGATGTGGTTTCAGGGGAGAATGAGACCGAAACAGACCAGGAGACGGCGGCACAGGCGGAGGACGCCCTGCTGGATGAGTTCGACTTTGATGAGATTCAGAAAGAAGTCGATGATCTTCTTGCCGAGCAGGAGTTCTCTTTTTCCGGCACGGTGCGCTCGCTTTTACAGGACGGCGACCCGTTCCGTGCATTCCGCGCCGGGCGGACGGTGCTGTCGTGTCTGCAGAGTGCGTTTCTGGCGCAGAAAGGGCTGATGAAGGAGCTGTTTCTGCTGGTGCTGGCTGGTGCGGTGCTCGGCAGCTTTTCCTCTCTGTTTGATGGAAAACAGGTCAAAGATGCCAGCTTTTACATGGTCTACCTGCTGTGTCTTGCGCTGATTCTGAAAAATTTCCAGTCAAGCGGGGAAAACCTGAAAGCAGTCGTCTCGTCACTGGTCGCCTTCATGCGGATTCTGACGCCGTCCTATTATTTAGCGACAGCTGCGGCCGGCGGCGCATCAACGGCGGTCATGTTCTATCAGATGCTTCTGCTGGCGATCCTCGCCGTCGAGAAACTCCTGCTTGCGCTGGTGCTCCCGATGATCCACATCTATCTGCTGATTGCACTCGTGAATGACCTTTCCGGCGAGGAGATTCTCTCCCATATGACGGAGCTTCTGGAAACGTGTGTGAACGGTCTGCTGAAATCGTCGCTCGGCATTCTCGTGGGAATGCAGATGATCCGAAGCCTGATCGCACCGGCACTCGATTCGCTCCGGCGCACCGCGCTCGGCCGGACGGCGGGGATGATTCCGGGGATCGGAAATGCCGTGAACGCGGTAACTGAGCTGGTGGCAGGCTCCGCCGTGCTGATCCGCAACTGCTTCGGCGTGACGGCGATGGTGGTCCTGCTGGCGGCAGGTCTGGCCCCGGCAGTGCAGCTTCTCGTGTCGGGACTCTCGTTCCGACTCTTGGCGGCAGCGGCGCAGCCTGTCTCGGACAAGCGGATCGCGGGATGCCTTGCGGCGGCGGGAAAAGGGTATGCGATGCTCCTGCGGCTTCTGCTGACCGTGGAGGTTTTATTCCTGCTGACGATCGCGATTCTGGCGGGAACATTTTCGTAATTTCTCACAACGCATCTGTGGACAGGCAGGAGGCATCATGGTAGAAGAGATTCTGCAGTGGCTCAAAAATATTTCAATTTTTCTGATTTTCATGACAACGGTACTGAACCTGATCCCGGAAAAAGAGGATAAAAAGCCGGTTCAGTTTTTTCTTGGAATTGTGATGGTACTGATTTTTTTCCAGCCCATTTTAAAGTGGGGCGGGCTGGAGCAGAAAATGGCGCAGACGCTCGATCGTCTGACGCTCGAAGAGGAGGTAGCGGCAATGGAAAATGTACAGATTCGTGCAGAGAGTTTTGAAAAACAGTATTATGTGGGCGCATGGGAAAAAGAGACGGAGCGCCAGATCCGGATGTATCTGTCGGAGAGCGGCATTCCTGGAGCGTCCGTTTCAGTGACGCTGGAGGCGGGAAACACCGGTGAGGCGAAGGAAATCCGCATCGAAGCGCCGATGAAGCAGACGAGCATTTACCGGGAAGAGCAGAAAAAACAGCGCGAGCTGCTCAATGAAAAACTGGAGAAAATTAAAAGTGTCTTAAGCGAGGTATACGGAACGGAGCCGGCGCATATTATGGTAGAGATTTCGGAATAGGCCTATGAGGGAAAAGGCAGCGGCGTTTTTCCGAAAACAGAAAAAGGAGCAGTGGATGCTGTACGTTCTGTTGGCGGCGATCGGAATTGTTCTGCTGCTGCCGACAGGAAGCAGAAAAATAGGGCAGGAGACGAAACAGCCGCAGGAGACGGCAGTGCGCCAGACGCAGGATGCGGGTACATCCGTACAGGAGGAGATGGAACAGCGGCTGACCGAGGCACTTTCCCAGATGGACGGTGTGGGCTCTGTGCATGTCGTGGTGACGCTCGAGTCCACGGGGAAAAAGATCGTGGAAAAAGATGCCTCCGCGCGGAGCACGACGGAGGAAAACAAAAAAGGAGAGGAGACGGGCAGCGTCACTTCTTCCTCACAGGCCGAGGCAACGGTCTATGAAAAAACACAGAACGGGGCCGAGACACCCTACGTGGTTTCAGAGGAGTACCCGGCGGTGCGCGGCGTGCTCGTGATCGCAGAAGGCGGGGGAAACCCGGTGACGGTACAGGAGATTCAGGAGGCCGTGATGGCATTATTTCAGGTGGGCGCAAATAAGATTAAAGTAGTGAAAATGAAGTAAAGGAGCCAAATGCGTGGAAAAATTAGAACAGGAAATGAATGCACCTGAGAAAATGGCAGAGACACCATCGCCGAAAAAGACGGCCGGGAAGAAGAAAAAGTTCCGGAAAAACCAGGTGATCATCACCGCGCTTGCGATCATGATTGCCGTTGCCGGATACATCAACTATGCCGACAGTACCCTGTCCACGAAGGAGACGGCTGACGGAACCACGGCGGATGCCAGTACCGTTTTAAAAGACATCTCCAGCCTTGACACTGACATCACCGATGAGGTGGACGCCGGCACAGCGGGGGACTCGTCGCGGACCGTCACCGAAACGCCGGGAGAGGCAGTCCTTGCCGGGGCATCTACATACATGGCCCAGGCCCGAATCGACCGTGAACAGATTCGTTCCCAGAACAAAGATACGTTAAATGAAATCATCAACAATACCAACCTCTCCGAAACCGAGCGCCAGAGCGCCGTCCAGAGCATGGTGGAAATGACCGAACTCGTAGAAAAAGAGTCCGCCACCGAACTCCTCCTC
>CAVLAW010000059.1:0-12685 GCA_963661155.1 Tidjanibacter massiliensis
GTCGGATTCCACAAAAAGAATGTCCGAGAGAAACAGCTTCCGCGTCTCCCCGCCAAGCGTAAGCAAAAGATGCGGCTTTTCCTGTCCGCGCATCGCCTGCAGCTCGTCGAGCAGCGGAAACAGCGTCTCCTCCGTCACCGGCTTTAGCAGATAACGGAACGCCTGCACTTCATATCCTTCGAAAACGTATTCCTTATGGTTCGTCAGAAAGAGAATCGGCACCTCGCTGTCCGTCTCACGAATCTTCCGTGCCAGCGTCATGCCGTCCATTCCGCCGAGGTCGATATCGAGAAAGATGAGATCGAACGGATACGAGTCGGGATATTGGAACAGAAAAGCGGCGGAGTCCGAAAAGGCTTCCACGGTAAGGGGAAGCCTTCGGCGCTCCGCAAAGGTGTGGAGCAGACATTCCATCCGGGAACGCTGCGCCGGTTCATCTTCACAGTAAGCAATTCTCATGTTATTCACCTAAACATTTTTTGAAGAAGTTATCGTAAACGGTAATCATGTCCTCGGTCCAGAACGATGCTCCGCCGTGGTCTGCGCCGCGCAGGAGATAGAGCTGCACATCTTTTCCGGCGTCCTTTAAAGCATGGTAGAGATCGACGCTCTGCTGGCAGAAAACCATCGTGTCTTTTGTGCCGTGTGCGATCAGCATCGGCGGAAAGTCTTCGTTGACATACGTTTTGGAGCAGGCTGCTTTCGCCTCATCGAGATGCTCCGTGATGTCATAGCCCATCAGCATGCCCTCCGGGCTGTCCGGTTTCTGATGATTCAGCGTCGTCGGATAGCCGTACGGCAGTGTCACATCAACTGCGCCGTACAGATCGATAATACCGCAGATCTCGCAGCTCTCGTCATTGATCGGATCATCGAACTTGCCGCTCTTTGCAGTCATGCCGGCAACGGAAGAAACCTGTCCGCCGGAAGAATCTCCCATAAAGAACATCTGCGTTGGATTCAGTTTGTACTCATCCGCATGGGCGCGCAGGAAACGAACCGCATTTTTCGCGTCGATGATCTGCGCCGGGAAATGAGCGATTCCGCTGTGACGGTACTCGACAATTGCAACGACGTAGCCGCGCTGTGCAAGACGGCTCAGCATGCCGACTTTCTGGTAAACGTACTGTTTCATCCAGGCAGAACCCTGAATAAACGTGATGCACGGCCAGGTGCGGTCCGGGTGCGCCATCTGGAATGGGGAGAAGATCTCCAGGTGCAGATTGTGCGCCTCGTCATAAACAACTTCGTGCGCATAGTGAATCTCGATTTCCTCTCCGGTCACCGGAATTTCCACAGCGCCGTCGACCGTGTCGGTGTAATCCGGCATCGTCTCATACGTATAATTTGATGGTTCAATAATCATGTGTAAACCCCTCCCTTTGTGTAAGAATAACTTCTATATAAGAGACATAAGTACAGATAACTTACGATTTCCTTGCCTCCTCATATAATTTTAACTCCGAAAGCGCCTCCCCTGCAAGTGGGTACAGCGCAATAATGTTAAAAATTGTCATCAGCCCGATGCCGACATCACCGAGATCCCAGACAAACGTGTAGGCCGCGATGCCGCCGATAAAGAGCATCACAAGTGCGAGCACCTTGTAACCAGTCTGGAAACACCACTTGTCGCCGAACAGATAGGAAACGTTGCTTCTCGCATAGAACAGAATGCCGAGGAACGTGGAAAAGCTGAATAAAAACAGCGTGAGCGCAATAAAGACCACGCCGAATCTTCCGAGATGATACTGCATCGCCGTCTGCAGCAGATCCATGCCGGAAAGTCCGTCGATCAGATCCTTCGGTGCGAGCAGCATGATCATGGCCGTGCAGCTGCAGATCACAATCGTGTCGATGAAAACGCCGAATGCCTGCACCAGGCCTGCCTTTGCCGGGCGGTCGCATTCTGCCGCAGCAGCCGCACACGGAGCTGATCCGGAACCGGCCTCATTCGAGAACAGGCCGCGCTTGATGCCGTTCATCAGAACTGCACCGAATCCCCCGGCCGCCATCTGGCGGAGTCCGAACGCTTCCTCAAAGATGCGTGCAAACACAGACGGAAGCTGGCGGAAGTTGACTACGATGATAAAAATCGTGATAAAGAAATAGCATACGGCCATAATCGGAACGACAAAATCCAGCACCTTCACCGTCGCATTTTTCCGAAGCACGATGACCGCGGAGAGAATCACTAGAAGAATACTGGTGTAGAGCGGCGGGATGGAAAACGCATTTTTAAACGAAGATGCCACCGAGTTGCTGATCACCTGGCTGATGCCGCACCAGCAGATCAGGCCGGAAATCGCAAACAGGACGGACGGCAGAACATATCGTTTTTTCCTGCCGAGCCGGTTTTCGATCAGATCGTGAATATAGTAGGCCGGGCCGCCGCGGTAGCCGCCGTACAGCGGATCCTCTTCTTTGTGGAGCTGTGCCAGCGTCGCCTCGATAAACGCGGTCGAGGAACCGATGATGGCGGTCACCCACATCCAGAACACAGCGCCCGCGCCTCCGGCAGAGACAGCAGCGACAACGCCGACAAGATTACCCATGCCGACACGCGTCGCGGTGGACACGATCAATGTCTGGAACGAGGAGAGACTGCTTTTCTGACTTTTCTTTTCGGTCAGCGCGCGCAGCATATCCGGGAAAAGACGGATCGGAAGGAAGCGCGTGCGGATCGTGAAATAGATGCCGGTCGGGATCAGCAGGAGAATCAGAAGCGAAATTCCAAGACTGCCGCCGCCCGGGAGCGGAAGGGTAAGCAGATCGCCCCAGAGAAAGTTGTAGACTGCGGTGATGAGATTGACAATCATGTTTTTAAAAATCCTCATTTCAAAATATTTTCGGCGCTGTGACGCGTCAAAGCACCATATTCTGTTATTATATCGGGTTCGGGGGAGAATGTAAAGAATGGGAAAAAGATAAGAGGCAAATATCAGCTTTTTCCGAAATCAGAAAGAGTTGATATCTGCCTCTTAGAATTTTATTTTTTCTTTCGCTGTACGGGTTACGCGATTAGCCTGCCAGATGCAGCATCTCGATCAGGAATACCCAGCTTAAGCCATAGAACGTAACGACAGCGACAAGGTCGTTGACCGTTGTGATCAGCGGACCGGAAGCAACCGCCGGGTCGATGTGGATCTTCTTGAAGAACAGCGGAATGCAGGTGCCGACCGCACTGGAAATCAGCATTGCCAGCAGCAGCGCGAGACCGATGCAGGCGGAAACAGAAAATGCAAATACTGCGGTCTTGCCTTTGAACAGGAAGATGAAAATTCCGATTGCAGCAAAGGACAGAAGTCCAAGCAGAAGACCGTTGCAGAAACCGATGCGCATTTCCTTGAAGACAAGCTGTAATTTCTGCTTTCCGGTCAGGGACTCATCCATCAGGACACGGATGGTAACAGCCAGGGACTGCGTACCAACGTTTCCGGCCATGTCAAGGATCAGGGACTGGAAGGTCATGAGGATCGGAAGGGATGTTACAACCTGTTCAAAAATACCGACAACGGAAGAAACCAGCATGCCCAGGCCCAGCAGGACGATCAGCCATGGAAGACGTTTTTTCATACTGTCTTTTAACGGCTCCTTTAAATCCTCCTCTGCGGTCAGACCTGCGAACATCGCGTAGTCCTCGCCCATCTCGTCATCAACGAGGTCGATGATGCTGGATGAGGTGATGACGCCGAGCAGGCGGTTGTCGTTGTCGAGGACCGGAATGGAATCCTCGGAATAATCTTTCAGTTCTTCGATACACTCGTCGATCGGCTCCTCTGCGTACACATACGGGTAAGAGGTTACGGTCAGATCTTCGAGGGTTTCATCGCGTCTTGCGATGATCAGGTTTTTCAGATCGATCGCACCGTAGAATTTCTGCTGTGCGTTGACAACAAAGATCGTGGAAATGTTGTCGTTCTTTGCGGCCTGGTCGATCAGGCTGCTCATCGCCTGTTTTACATTCAGATCTTCGCGGATGATGATGCAGTTTGTCGTCATGCGGCTTCCGATTTCATCCTCATCGAAGGAGGCGATCATTTCGATATCGTGGCGTACTTCCGGATCGAGCAGTTCGATCAGAAGTTTTTTCTTTGCTTTGTCGAGCTTCTGCAGAACCTCAGCCAGCGCGTCGGTCTCCATTTTGGAAAGGATAGAAGCGGCTTTTTTGACTTCCATCTCTTCAATGTACTCGGCTACGTTGTCGGACTCAGCGTACTCAAAAATATCGGACAGCATGTCCGTGTCCAGAATGCGGTACAGCTTACAGCGCTCCGGAACAGTTAAAAGCGGCAGAACGTCTGCCAGGTCGTTTTCGTGGTAATCTTCGAGGCGGCTGCCCAAGACAGCCGGAGAAGAGTTACTGCGGATCGTATCCAGAATTTCCTGGGTATAATCCTGTACTCGTTTTTCCATTTTTTCGTTATCCTCCATTCTTTTTTTGACAACTCCCGATAAACACTATTGTTCAATCAGCAGTGAAACACTTGCTGTTTCGCTGCGTAAGAAAGTGATTCAGGTGTGAGCAGTCCTCCTTTTGCGAAGCAAAACTTTAAATGAGGACTGCGAATGTTACAGTTCGCAGGGAACCTGTGAACTGTAACAGACATGCATGCTGTCGGTGCGAAAAAGCATGTTGGAACCCTCACAGGGCAGTAAAAGCACACGAAAAAGAAACCAGGGAATTACTTCGTCAAAACTGGTCTGGATCATGCGTCTTACTTTGGGTTTTCATAGGATAAGAAGGGAAAATATAAAGATTAAAGCAGGACAGAAGGATGGCCGTCATCCTGCATATTTTCCGGTTCCCGTCCTATGCTGGTACTTCGCCCATGAGAATCACAACTATCCATTCTGTTCACCTGCCTTTTTTTAGAAATTTTTGATCAAACAGCCGATTTTTCCGGTCTGTTTCGTCTGATATGTGGGATCTAAAATTCATCCCTCAAGTATTCTAACTGCTTTCCCGAAAAAAATCAATTCCTATTTTTGTAAAATTTTCGCAATATTTTTATCTCGTTTCTGTTTTTCTTCGTAAAGCATCGCATCCGCATGCGCGAGCATCTCTTGGAGCGTGGATTCCGTGTCGCCGGGAAGCAGATAAAAGCCGGTGGAAACGGTAATATTATATGCTTTTTCGCTCGTTCTATTAAACATGTCGAAAGCGGAGTGCAGTGTCCGCCCAGACGGAAGTGAAGTCAGCGTCGGCGTCATCTGGAAGGTGGAGGAAGCATTGTCATAGCCGAAAACATAGATATCCCTGCCAGGTACGATGCCGCGCTTTTTCATCTCCGCATAGAGCGAATTAACAAAAAGATATTGAATCCGGAAAGCTGTGTGCAAAACTTTATAGAAACTTAAGATTTTCCTTCGCTGACCTAAAGATTCCTTTGATACAGTAAAGAGCGAAGACAAAAGAACATCTGGCAACTTGAGGTTATTTGCGGTACAATCATCCTTGAATCATGTGGGAGGTCCGGCGCAGAACATGCCGGAAAAATGAAAAACGAAAGGTGGAGAAAACGAAATGTACAACATTTTAGTATGTGATGATGATAAAGAGATTGTAGACGCAATTGAGATTTACCTGACACAGGAGGGCTACCATGTGCTGAAGGCATACGACGGCATGCAGGCCATCCAGATGCTCGAGAGGGAGGAGATTCAGCTTCTGATTATCGACGTCATGATGCCGAAACTGGACGGCATCCGCGCGACGCTGAAAATCAGAGAAAAGAGCAGTATTCCGATCATTATCCTGTCCGCAAAATCAGAGGATGTGGACAAGATTCTGGGACTGAACATCGGTGCGGACGATTACGTCACGAAACCGTTCAACCCGCTCGAACTGGTGGCAAGAGTAAAATCTCAGCTGCGGCGCTACACAAAACTGGGAAATCTTCCGGCAGACGACGGAGAAAATATCTATCAGGTCGGCGGCCTGCTCGTCAACGATGACTTAAAAGAAGTCAGCGTCGAGGGCGAACCGGTCAAACTGACCCCGATTGAGTACAACATTCTCCTGCTGCTGGTAAAAAATCCGGGCAAGGTATTTTCGATTGAACAGATCTACGAGAGCATCTGGAATGAGGAGGCCATCGGCGCCGACAACACGGTCGCCGTCCACATCCGTCATATCCGTGAAAAAATCGAAATCAATCCGAAAGAGCCGCGCTATCTGAAAGTTGTCTGGGGAATTGGGTATAAGATTGAGAAACGGTAATAAGGAGTGAAAATTGTGAAAGAACGAAAACTGTACACTCTGACGGGAAAGATTGTGGTCTTTCTTCTGCTGATTGTATTTGCGGCCGGCACATCGTTCGGTGTGATTCAGACGCTGATGCTTTCGAGTATCGGCCTGACACCGAATGCGGCGGCAAAACATTATACGTTTGAAGAGACGACCGCATGCGGCACGCTGGCACAGTGGCAGATTCATAACGTCATGAGTTACTATAATGATATGAGCAAATTCGGCACGAACGGCCGCTACGACGGAACGAAGGAAATCGATTACCGCGCTCTTGTGACGAACGGCGAGCAGAGCGGCGGCGACAGTACAACGTACACGATTGACCAGTACGTCAAAATGTACGACAACGACAGCAGCGATGCACTGAACGATGCGGCATCTTACACGGCAGATCACTATGCGACGAACGATGCCGGAATCGATAAAGAAGCCTACGTTGCGTACGAAAATGGAACTGCCGTAAGCGAGACCTCAGAGGAGACGGATGCAGCAGCATCCACCGCAGAGACAGAAGCGACAGATGCCGATGCATTCGATGGTTTTTCTCCGGATGGAGAAATCTATGTTCCATCGGAAAATGCTGTCAAAAGCCTGAAAGCAAACAAGGTGGATCCGAAAGATGTTTCCTCCCAGTTTTTATATCTCTACGATCAGGGCATGAGCGTGGAAACGGAGAAAACAAAAGCGGGAACGTATCTCTACGAGTACGCGGCAGCCAATCCGAAGACGGTTTCGCTCCGCGACCTGTATATGACGCTTTCCACCGTCACGGGGGAAGTCGCCGAGTTCAAAGAGCAGGAGGGCAGCCTGAACATCGACTCGGATGATGCGAATCTCTGGTACTGCATCGAGGACAAGAACGGAAATATTTATACAAACGTGGATGCATGGAAAAACGGCTATACAACAGCCGTTGCCCAGAAAACATCGTATCCGTTCGCCTTTGGCCTCGACCGGACAGGCGGTGCCGATAAAGCCCATTCATATTCCGCCAGAAAGAACAGCCCGGCCGTGGAAGCGGCAAAAAGCTATCTGCTGAGCAGCCAGATTGCGGACAACTATCAGAAGGTATTCGTTGCCCTTGATCCAGAGCTGACGGCGAGCGACTATTTCTCGCAGTACAGCGAGATCTATAACCAGTGGCTTCCGAAAATGAATCTCCTTCTTGTGATGATCGGAGCCGGCGGAATCGGAACGCTGATCTGCCTTGTACTGCTCACGCTGCAGGCAGGAAGAAATGGAAAAGATAAAAATCTTCGTCTTTACTTTTTCGACCAGTGGTACACGGAAATCGCAGCAGCGGCTGCTATCCTGATTGTCGTTGGAGCGATCGGAATCGTCGCTGTCTGCATGGAAATTTCCTACGGCGGTGTTCATTATATTCAGGACTTTGTCGGAAACTATATCTACAGCGGCGGCTATGGAAATGAGGCGGATACGTGGCGGAGTCTGGTGAGTGCGTCGGGCATTCTCGGCGGATTCCTCATCACGCTGATCCCGTACTGCTCGCTGGTGCGCCGGATCAAAGCACGCAACATCTGGAAACAGTCGTTCCTGCATCATGTCGGACACAAAATCGCATCGGCAGGAAGAAGCTTCTATGAGGGAAGAAAAGAGTCGGAGCGCACCGTTATGATGTTCTGCGTATTCTGCGGCGTGCAGATCATTCTCTGCTGCTGGTTCGGAAGCTTCGGTGTGCTTCTTACCCTGGTGCTGGATGCCGCGGTACTGCTTCTTCTGCTGCGTGAGGCATCGGGAAGAAAACAGATTGAACATGGCTTGAAAGAGATTGCCGCAGGTGATCTGGATTACAAGATCGACCCGACGGGGCTGCAGGGCGAAGACAACCTTCAGCTTGCCAGAGTCGTCAATTCGCTCGGCGAGGGAATGAAGGCGGCCGTGCAGGAGCAGATGAAGAGCGAACGCTTAAAAGCGGACCTCATCACCAACGTGTCGCACGATATCAAGACACCACTTACTTCCATTATTAATTACGTTGATCTGCTGAAACGCGAGAATATTGAAAATGAGAATGCGAAGGCGTATATCCGCGTGCTCGATGAAAAATCGCAGCGCCTGAAACAGCTGACGGAGGATCTCGTCGAGGCATCGAAGATCAGCTCCGGAAACATCAAGCTGGAATTTATGAATCTGAACCTGAACGAACTGGTGCAGCAGGTGAACGGAGAGTTCGCGGAGCGGTTTGAGAGCCGTAACCTCGACCTGATCTGTATCCTCCAGCCGGAGCCGCTTCTGATCCGAGCAGACAGCCGCAGAATCTGGCGTGTGCTGGAAAACCTGTACGTGAACGTCTGCAAGTATGCAATGCCGGGAACGCGGGTTTATGTGGATGCGATTAAGAAAGACGGAAAGATCCAGTTCTCGATCAAGAACATTTCCGAAAACCCGCTGAACTTCCAGGCGGATGAACTGACGGAGCGCTTTATCCGCGGCGATGTCAGCCGAAGCACGGAGGGCAGCGGCCTGGGACTTTCGATTGCGAAGAACCTGACGGTGCTGCAGAACGGAACATTCAACATTTATCTGGATGGAGACCTGTTCAAGATTATGATTACGTTTGATGAAGTCGTAAAAGAGAAAAAGCCGGCGCATGCGGTGTTTATGCCGGTACCGGAGATACTGGAAGAGGAGCTAGAAAAATAAAAGAGTAAAGAAAAAACCTGCCGGGATATCACAGTATGAAATGTGATTCCCGGCAGGGCCTTTTCTATTATATGGTGTGTATTTTGTTATTCGTTTGTATCGTTCGTATCCGGCTCAGCGTTGTCGGCCGGGGTAGCAGCTTCAGTGGTTTCTGCAGTTTCAATAGCCGGAGCAGATTCTGCGTTGTCATCATCTATTGAACGGTCTGTCAGGGGGCTCGGTCTGTCCATGGCATCCAGCACACGTAAGGACTCTTCCTCCGGTGTCAGATTTTCTTCCTCTTCTTCCGGCATATAGAATGGGAAAATCTTGTTCACGAAGAACCAGGAGCATCCAAGAGCCACAGAAGAAAATCCCAGAAGGAACATCAGAAGAATCAGGTAGTTGACGATCTTTGTTGTGGAGAACAGATAGATCAGCATCGGGCTGATGTTGACCAGCAGGATCATAATGGTCCACGGCAGGTGGCGGATCGCCATCAGCATCGAGTTTTTGATGGTGTTCTTTACGGTGTTGTCAAAGCGGCTCAGGACCGGGAATACATAGGAAAGTACCATGGCCTCAAAGCAGATCAGCACTAGGAAAACAAAGCGCAGGTAGGTAACGGCGCCGGACATGTTGATCACCAGCATAAGATCGAGAATCAGCACGATCAGAACTGCCAGCATGATCAGCCAGATGGCGGTTGCCTGCTTGAAGTTTTCACGGAACGATTTCCAGTAGGTACGGAAGATGTACGTCTCCTCGTTTTTAATCATCTTCAGAGTGACGTAGTACATCGCAGTAAAGTTTGCGCCGATCGTCACAATCGGGACACACATAATAAGGAAAATAATGTTCAGCACCATCAGGTCGAAAACACGGCTCATGATCTGCGAGAACTTACTGTCCAGGCTGAAAAAACTCATAGTTTGTTCCTCTTTTCTGTTGAATTAAACCCGCCGCCGATCTGCGTTCCGGCTGGCAGACATTACATAAAAGTATAGCGAATTTTTCAGAAAAAAGCAATGAAGAGAATATAAACTTTTTGTTTCGGCAATTTGCCTAAGAGTGAACACTTTGTTTGTGCAAAGTGGACAGAAGAAAACGGTTTTAAAAAATCCGAAAGCAGAATTGACAATCTGCCGATGGAAACTTTGTGTAATAATGGCATGGTCGAATTGGGTGAGAAAAGGTATACTAGTCCCATAAGCAAGAGAGATGCAAATCGCAAAACTCATAATACAAAACGCATGATGTTCATTAGGGAGGATTCAAAAATGGCAAGTTTATCTTTACAGCACATTACAAAAAGATATCCGAACGGTTTTGAAGCAGTAAAAGACTTCAACCTGGAGATCGCTGACAAAGAGTTCATCATCTTCGTAGGACCGTCTGGATGCGGTAAATCTACAACACTTCGTATGATTGCAGGTCTTGAGGAGATCTCCGATGGTACTTTAAAAATCGATGACAAAGTAGTAAACGATGTAGAGCCGAAAGACCGTGATATCGCAATGGTATTCCAGAACTACGCTCTGTATCCGCACATGACCGTATATGATAACATGGCATTCGGTCTGAAACTGAGAAAAGTTCCGAAAGATCAGATCGACAAACAGGTTAAAGAAGCAGCTAAAATCCTTGACCTGGAGAAACTGCTTGATCGTAAACCGAAAGCTCTTTCCGGTGGTCAGAGACAGCGTGTTGCTATGGGACGTGCAATCGTACGTGATCCTAAAGTATTCCTTATGGACGAGCCTCTGTCAAACCTGGATGCAAAACTTCGTGTACAGATGCGTACCGAGATTTCCAAACTGCATGAGAGACTGGGCGCTACCATCATCTACGTAACACATGACCAGACCGAGGCTATGACACTTGGTACCAGAATCGTTGTTATGAAAGACGGAGTTGTTCAGCAGGTAGATACCCCGCAGAACCTGTACAACGCACCGGGCAACCTGTTCGTTGCAGGATTCATCGGATCTCCGCAGATGAACTTCCTGGATGCAAAAGTAAAAGTTAACGGAAACGACGTTACTCTTACTGTTGGTAAATACAACATGAAACTGCCGGCTTCCAAAGCAAAAGCTGTTATCGACGGCGGATATGACGGAAAGACCGTTGTTATGGGTATCCGTCCTGAGAACGTACATGATTCTCAGATGTTCATCGAAACTTCCAAAGACAGCGTAGTTGAGTGCAAGATCAACGTATACGAGCTGTTAGGTGCAGAAGTTTACCTGTACTTCGATTGCGAAGGCTTCCCAATGACAGCCCGCGTAGATCCTCGTACAACTGCAAGAAGCGGCGATACCGTTAAATTTGCTCTGGATATGGAGAAAGTTCATCTGTTCGACAAAGAGACAGAGATCACTATTACCAACTAATTCATATGAACATCAGCGCGTATGCGCGAACATAGAGAAAAGGACCGACATTTGTTACGGGTGTCGGTCCTTTTTGACTTGTTTCACTTTATTTCACTTTATTTCGGTAAAGAAAATGGTTGCCAAGGGGTAAAAAATAAGCTATAGTTATAGATAAGATGCACCCTGGAGTAAAATACGCCAGGAGAAAGGAAGTGGCAGATTTGGTATCAAGTCAGGTATTACAGAAAACCCTTGATGAATTAAGAAATATTACGAGAATTGATTTATGTGTGACGAATACGGATGGTGTTCTGCTGGTGACCACATTCCCGGAAACCGCGATTGATGCAGAAAGCATCCGTTCTTTTGTATTATCCGCTGCAGACAGCCAGATTGTACAGGAATATCATTATTTTAAAGTATACGACAATCAGAATGTAGAGTACATTCTGATCTCCAAAGGTAGCAGCGATGATGCCTATATGATCGGAAAAGTTGCGGTATGCGAGATCCAGAACCTGATCATCGCATACAAAGAGCGACTGGACAAAAACAACTTTATCCAGAACCTCCTTCTCGACAATCTTCTTCTGGTCGATGTCTACAACCGTGCGAAAAAACTGCGCATTGACACCGATGTGCGCCGTGTCGTTTACATGGTAGAGACAAAGATGGAAAAAGATATCAGCGCGCAGGAAACTGTAAAGAGCCTGTTCGCATCAAGACCGAAGGATTTTATCACGGCTGTCGATGAGAAGAGCATTATTATTGTAAAAGAACTCAAAGACACCGACACCTACGAGGATATGAACCAGACCGCAAGAATGCTGGTTGATATGCTGAACGCGGAGGCGATGTCCCAGGTGCGCGTTTCCTACGGAAATCCGGTCAACGAGATCAAGAGCGTATCACGTTCTTATAAAGAAGCGAAGATGGCGCTCGAAGTAGGAAAAATTTTCTACGCAGACAAAAATGTGGTACCGTACAACAACCTCGGCATCGGCCGTCTGATCTATCAGCTCCCGATCCCGTTGTGCGAAATGTTCATGACCGAAGTCTTCGGCGAGAATCTGCCGGATACCTTCGATGAAGAGACACTGACCACGATCAATAAATTCTTTGAAAACAACCTGAATGTGTCCGAGACATCCCGCCAGCTTTATGTACACAGAAATACACTGGTGTACCGTCTGGAGAAGCTCGAGAAGAGCACCGGACTCGACATTCGTAAGTTTGACGATGCGCTGACCTTTAAAATTGCCATGATGGTTGTAAGCTATATGACCTACATGAATAACAGCGAAAACTTGTAAAACTGTTCAGAGTCATACAAAATTGTGTATGGCTCTGAATTGTTATATGCAGATACCAGGGTCAAAAGGTCAGAAAGCCGATGCAAGCTTGCTTGCAAGAGGAT
>CAVLAW010000060.1:0-12586 GCA_963661155.1 Tidjanibacter massiliensis
GGAACTGCAGGAAGTTTTTGAACAGAATCAGAAGTTTTTGGAAAAAGAAGAGAATGCAAGCACCGTTGTAAGCAGGAAGAAAATGAAGTCCGGACTGGAACAATGGATGAAAGATGTTCCGATGGAACTGATGTTTTCAGACTTCATGCAGCGCTGGCTGGAAGATGCGGAGGTCTCATATGGCTGGATATCTGAGGAGAAACATAAGAATGCGCAGAAAGTAAGAGTATTTTTTGATCGCTGGAATGTAGATCTGGTAACCGCCGATACTGCCAGAAATCTGTTCTTTGAAGAAGAGCAGAATGCGCAGAATATGCTGGCTGTATTGGAAGAATATTCTAAAATTCTGTTTTGGATGGAACCGGGAGGAGAAGAGGAAACAAAAAAAATGGCATATCTTGCCCAGCCGTCAAATCCCTGGATGAACCAGATTCGTCTGCCGGTTTATCAGCTGTCTGCGAAGACTTCCAAAGTTTTTTGGAAGGTATATACGACCAACTGCCAAGATGCCGTTACTATGATACAGTGTCAGGCAGGAATTCCGATCCACGCCTGGTTCAGCAGACAAAAATATGAACAGATATACACGGATGATGCGGAAAACAGAAAACAATTTCATCTTGGAAAATGCCATTCCGGTACGCTGTCAGACTGGAGCGAACTTCCGCTGTTGTAAATGCGGATAACGAGAACAAAAAAATACCGATAAAATTTATCGAAAAGAGCATGGAGGAGATGCAAAAATGCATTTCTGCCATGTTCTTTTTTGCATGCGCAAAATACATAAAAATACTCTGGAAAATGTATCAAAATAAGTATGCAATTTATACAAAATAGAGCAAATGAATCATTGACAATTACCCAGACGGGGGGGTATGATATAGATTATAAAATATTTATAAAATGTACGCATTTTACACAATTTTTACAGCGAAAGAGTCTTTCTACTGTAGTAAATAACACATGAGGGAGAGGAAATATGAAAAAGCGAATGAAAAAACTGACAGCGCTTTTGCTTGGTGCCGTGCTTGGTTTTGGCAGCGTGATTCCGGTAAAAGCGGCAGCAGAAGAAAATAAAGCGAATAAATATAATGTCGTATTTGTTGTTGATGAAAGCGGTTCGATGCGGACAACAGACAAAAACCAGTTCCGTTACGATTCCCTGGATCTGTTTCTTGGACTGATGTCACAGCAGGGAAATTACGCAGGTTCCGTTTCGTTTGATGACAAAATTCTTCATTCAGAAAATCTGGCTGCTGTGGAGGGAAGCGAAGGAAAAAGTGCTTTATCCGCAGTCATCCGGGAAAACACGGCAAAAGAGGGCGATACCGATATCGGAGGCGCACTGGAGCAGGCAGTGAACATGCTGAACTCGGATGCAGATCCAGACCTCCCATCTGCCATTATTCTTCTGACGGATGGAAATACCGACCTGGATAACGATCCCACGGTGACAACCAAAGAGGAAGAGGAGTCCCTGGAAAAGAAAGCGGAGGCGATTGAGCAGGCCCGTGCCAAAGGATATCCGGTATATTCTGTCTGCCTGAATGAGAACGGTGCGGCAGATTTCTCCGAGACACAGCAGATTTCAACGGCAACACGGGGACAGGCACAGGAAGTAAAAAGTGCCTCCGATCTGGAAAAGGTGCTTCAGATGTTCTACCAGATGATTTACGGAACCAGCCCGCTGATCGTAAACGGCGAGTTTGATGTGCCGGAAGTCGGTGTTGAGGAAGCCAACATCATGATCGAGGGCGAGATCACAGGCGTCACCTTAACAGGACCGGACGGACAGGTGTTTGACGGCGCCGAGGAGACGAAGGCCGGAACGGTTACTCTGGAAAAAATTGTAAACCCGACCCCGGGACACTGGAAAATAGATGTGGACGGCGACGATCAGGCGAAGATTCGTACCAGCCTGCTCTTCAATTACAATTTTTATGTCAAAGATGTTTCAGAATTTGCAGACACCTACAATAACGGTGACACCGTGACGATCCGCGCAGAGCTGGCAGACAGCCGCGATACGGCAATGCCGGTAGAAAATACAAACGATTATACAGCGGAAGTCCGGTTTGTGGATGAAAAAGACCAGGTGACCGAGACCATTCCGATGGATGTGAAAAACGGTGGCTTTGAGACGGACTACACGATCGAACAGAGCGATCACGCATACCGCTATTACGTTGCTGTCAGCAAGACCGGTGCGGAAGAGGACGGCGATCTGGTGAAAAAATCTGAGATCCGTCAGTTTGTATCGGGAAGCAACACGGCTCCGGTATCGAATGGAGATGTCAGTGAGACGATCAAGCTGTGGCCGTTTAAGAAAAATGTGTATGAACTGGATCTGACAACACTGGCAAAGGATGCGGAAGACAGTACGCTGCAGTATACGGTACTTTCCAGTGCATTCCTTGATAAAGCAGAAAATGAAAACGGTGACTACACCATCGAGGGAGACCGCCTCGTTCAGGATCATTTCAGCCTGCGAAAAGGCTCTTATGTGATCCGCTGCACGGATTCCGGCGGACTGTACTGTGATGTGAATGTAACGATTTCTTCCATCAATATCGGTCTTCTGGCTGCACTTGGCATGATCGGAGCTGTGCTGATCGGAGCAGGTGTTGCATTATATGGACTTTACGTAGCATTAAATAAACGGTTCAACGGTGATGTTTACCTCCGCGTCGGCTATGACGGAGAGGAAATCAAGCGTTCCAAAAACCGCGGACGGATCAAACTGAATGTCTTCAATGTACCGATTACAGGAATCCGTACCGATAAATCGTATTTCCAGGCACTCGGCGGAAACGGCGTAGAGCTGGTGGCAGACAAAGAAATCTATCACGGCGGCAGACCGGCAAAACGAATCACGATTCCAAGCGGCGGAACCGGAACCGAGATCAAACTGGATCCGGACGGCAGGGAAATTATCTATGTGCGGTTTGCGAGCCGGATCGGCGGGGGCAGAAGAAGCGGCGGAAGAAAAGCATCAAGAACGAGAACCGCCGGCAGAAGCACAAAGCAGACAACACGCTCCACAAGATCAACGAGATCGACAAGATAAAAACAAGATAGAAATGGATTTATATATCCTTTTTTATAGAAAAAGAGAGAGGAAACGGAGGACAAAGAAATGATTTATTCTCAGTTATCATTAAGCACAGGCGGAGGAATCGTATCCGAGATTCAGCAGGCGGAACAGGTAAAGAATACGGCAACGGTTCTGATCGGACTTGGAGGAACGGGTATTGACTGCCTGACAGAAATTAAAAAAGCGGTGCGCGAGCGTTTAAAACCAGATGATCCAGATGCACTGGTACCGTCTTATGATCATATCCGCTTTCTGGCTGTTGATACCGATCTGAAAAATGACAGTCTCGGTCTGTTTGACAGTACAGAGTTTTTCGATATTTCCAATCCGGATATCAAAGGCGCATTGAAAAAGAAAAATGTGGTAGAGAGCCGCAGGGAACTGGACTGGCTGGATACGGATAAGATCAATACGGCAGATATCGCAGATGCCGGTGCAGGCGGATTCCGTCAGGCAGGCCGTTACATGCTGATGGATCGTTCCAATACCTTTCTGGAGCGAGTCAAAGAACTGATCAACAATGCCAAAATGGGAGCTGGAGCAGCGTCTGTTTATGTCCATGTATTTTCCGGTTTGAGCGGCGGTACAGGATCAGGATGCTTTCTGGATGCCTGCTATCTGATCCGTCAGGCAATTGCAGAGGAAGCAGGAACAACGGCAAAGGTATTTGGTTACTTCTTCCTGCCGGATGTAAACCTCGCAAGAATCCCGACATCCGCGTCTCTGGTCCGTGACTATGTGCCAAAGAATGGTTATGCAGCGATGCAGGAACTGGATTACTGTATGCGCCTTGGCAAGAACGGCGGTAAGTTCACACAGATCTATAAAGGCGGAAAACAGATTGACTGGAAGGAAGCACCGGTCGATATGTGCCATCTGATCAGTGCAACGGATATTGAGAAGATTGTGGTACCAAATGCATATGAAAATGCCATGATGGTAACCGCAGAGTACGTTATGGACTTCCTGACGGAGCCAGATCCGGCGGCTGCAGCAAAATTCGGTTTATTATCGCATCTGTCCAACTTTACTGCACAGCTTCTGGCAGGGGATGGAAATAAAGAAAAGGGATACAATCTTGGATACTGCGTTATCGGAGCATCCTGCGCAAGCATTCCGATGCGTGAGATCAACACCTATCTGGTAGCGAAAACGTTTGAAGCATTTTCTGTTATCAAAAATCATAAGCCGACGGAAAATGAGATTGCAAAACTGGCAGAGAAAGCAAAAGTATCCAGCATCAATGACCTTCTGATTGAAATTACAAAGAATGCGGGAAGCGATCTTGCGGTTGCACCGGATTATCTTGACTGGACTTTCACCAGAGATAACGGAGACCGTGATCTGGTCAACTGGTACACCGATCAGAAAGCAGAACGGATTGGAATTCAGGAGAAGAATGCAAAGAGTATGCAGGATGAGAAAAATTCTGGTTCCCTGATTGCAAGAATCTGCGAAGAAATTGATGCATGCGCGATTGATCTGAACCGTGGTCCGGCGTATGCGTACAATACCATGAGAGCTGCTTATAAAGGAAATCTGCAGAATATTGTAGACGGTCTGATTGAGGATCTGAAAAACAGAATCAGCCAGCTGGAATACAATGTGTATACCCAGACACAGAGCCGTAAAGCAATGTATGAGCAGTCCAGAAACATCTGGCAGTCCGAGAAAAATAAGAGCGCTATCTTCGGAAAACCAAAGAAAGCATACGATGCGTATGTTCTGGATCTGGAAGATTATGTCCGCGGCCAGATTGAACTGGATGGAATGGAAAAACTGAAAGGTGTTCTGGAAAACCTGAAGAAACAGATGGACAGCAGAGCAACCGGCTACTATCAGAAATTTAACCGGATTATGGATAACCTGACCGATACCTTCAAGGAGAATCTTGCCAGCCTGAACAACAGCTCCAAAACAACAGGACTCTATGCTATGCCGCTGGTAACGATTGATGAAATTCGTCCGAAACTGGATGCCACGGTAAAAGAGATGAACATGCCGGGTCTGTTCAAACAGTTTGTACAGGGCTTTTTCAACACACCGGAGATGTGGGCAGACGAAGATGAGGATAAGATTTCAAAGAGTGTGAAAAAATTCTTTGTCAAAGATGCGTTCAGTACCTTTGCCAATCGTTCCATCACAGGCTTTTTGTCAGATAAATATAATACAACAGTTCAGACAGAGATTACCGAGCATTTGTATAACGACTACATGCTGAAACTGAAAGAGCATTCTCAGGCATTGTTCCCGGTAGATGCATCGGTATGGGATACTGCAATGTCGAGTGAAATCGCGTATGTTTCTGTTCCGGCTACGGCACCGGTTGTTATCAATGCAGCACAGAAACTGTATAAAACAGATCCAATGTTTGACATCAAACAGAGCGCTCTTACGGACCGGATTTACATCATGCGATGCCTGGCGGTTATTCCGATCGGCGCATATGCAAATGCAGAACAGTACGAGCAGGGATATTTTGAGGACGCACAGGAGGGAAGACACTTCTACGTTGGAAAAGGCGGTTCTAAGCTGTTTAATAACTGGAACCAGCTGCCTTCCCTGATTCCGCTGAGCTGCACCGGGGATCATACACCGAACAGACTGCAGAAGATTTTAGACCAGGCAACCGCTGCTTATGCAGATGCGAAAGCAATGAAGCTGATCGATGGGGACAAAATCCGCCAGTTTACACCGGAAACCGTTCAGGCGATTGCGGACGCTATGGCATATGCCTCTACTGCAGAGACAAAAGCAGAAGCCAATCCGGCACAGGCAGTTCTTGCTTTAAAAGATGCAAAAGCAAAACTGGAGAACTGCATTGCAGAGACCAGTCTGGGCTATGTTGATACAGAATACAGTCTGCCGAAGGGAAGCATTGCAACTGAAAAGATCGAGGAGACGATCCGAGAGGATTACTTCGTTGCAAGCCCGGCGTTCCACACGCTGGTAAGACAGGATATTGAGAGAGTCAATGCGGTGAAAGAACGCATCCGGAAAATTGACGCCAAGATTGAAGAGCTTGGCACCGGAAACAAGGCGATCAAGAACTTCAGCCAGGCATTGTTCTCCGGCGTCATCGTCTGGGACAGACTGAAAGTATCCTACACGAAGACCGAATTTGGTATTCCGACCGAGGTTGCGCTGTCCGATTTCATGGACAAGGAGCGTTTCCCATATGCAATCCTGCCGCTGTATCAGGCATACGTTTCCTACACCAGTCTGGACGATGATACGAAAAACGAGATTGCAAAAGAGGCAGATGCCAAAGTAGCTTCGTTTGATGATGCTTTTGTGACATCAGTTAAGAACTACGTTGCAAAATTCACACCAGAATTTAATGCTAACTTTGTAGAGTCCGCAAAAGCAACACCGGAGATTCTCAAAGATGCAACGGATCTGATCCGTAGTCTGAATATGGAACTGAATTCCCTGAATGCAACGGTAAAAGCATTAGGATTATAAGAAACCAAAGCAGGGTATATCTGAATAAGGTATGCCCTGTTTTCAAAAAGGAAGAAAACTATGGACAATCGAATGAGAGAGCTTCTGGAAGACTTCCAGGAGAAAATGATAGACAATGACCAGGTATCCCAGGGAATGCTGGGAAGAACAGAAGCGAATTATCCGATGGCAGTTGTGTGTCTTGGTACGCATACGGCGGAAACGTTAGGAGAAAAGATTCAGAAACAGATCTTAAGTATCTGGCCGGCTTATAAAAATGCACTGCTGTTTCTGGATGCCGACAATAAAGGGGAAGAATTCCGGATCAAAGAGATGGGAAGAGAAGAGGTTCTTACTCTGGAAGAAGTACAGGACAAAGTCTCCGCTCTGTTTGAGGAAAACGGTTATTTTAAGAATTATACAAGACTGCAGGTGTTTTATATCTGGAATACCGTAGGCAGTTCAGCAGAAGAATTTTCCGAAAAACTTGAGCTGATCGAAAAAATGGAAAAGGTGCTGGCATTTCCAAACCAGGTTCCGGTTTTCTGTGTTGCACTCGATGAACGAATTGGAAAAGAGGCAAAGGCAGCAGCGCTCCGGAACCAGATGGCAGACCTGCTGGAAAATGAACAGCTGGATCAGACGGTTCCATGTGTCTATCTGGTGGGAAACAAAAACTCCATGGGCAGTCTGATGCCGAAAGAGGACTATTTTGGAGCTGTTTTTGCGGATTTAATAGTGCTTGCAGACGGTGCAGATCCCTATGTATCGTCTACGGTCATTCATTCCGGCATCAAAACCGTAGGCTACGCCACCGTTCAGAAACCATCCGAGGATATCGCAAAAGCATCGGTCTTCAGCCTGCTAAAACAGATGAGCGAGCTGCGGAATATGAAAAAAATCGCTTCCGAACATCTGGAGGCAGAAGAGATTGCAGGTCTTGCAGAACGCCTTGGCATTCAGAAAGATGGAAAATTTTTTATGATTGACCCGTACATCGATGCGGCAGAAAAAGAATTTCCGACATCCGAGGTCTTAAATGCATTTCCGCGCAGATCGTGCGAGGATCTCGATCTGGAAGAACTGACGGCGGAGGAAGTGGACGAACAGACTTTTGGCGCATGGTTCAGCTATATTCAGACGATTGTCTCGAAAATTGAGTCAGAAATTGTAAGTGGTTTCCAGAGGGAAAATGATTTCCAGGAAACGTTTTTAAATTATCTGCTGGAAACTTTCAGCCGCGCCGAGCTGATCTGGCTTTCAGCCAATACAGAGGAGATCGAAAGCTATCTGCAGAAAGACTATACGAAACATAACCGGCAGAAGGTTATCGATTCCCTGAAGGAAGAGGTAGCAGTAAAGGTTTCGCAGAATGAAGCGGTTCGTGAGGCAATTCTCGATGTGATCCGCACAGCGGGCGAAAATGCCAGAGAATTTATGAATATGTGGAATGAACTGGTGACGACCGAAACCATGATGCTGAAGCAGCAGGACATCGCGCCGTTCTATGAGCAGAAGGTGCAGAACTACATCGATCTGAACGGGGAGCGGATCGCAAAAGAATTTCAGAAAATCTGCAGCGGAAAAGAACTGATGGATTTCCTGAAAAAAGAGATCAGCGGTCTGATCAAAGGCGATAAGATCTTCAAGGCATCGTTTGAGGACGAGCTGATCCAGCGCCTGGGACAGAAAGATCCGGCAACGGCACTGCGCACGATTTCCGATCAGCTGACCGGTTCCAATGTAAAAATCTGGCTTTCCTCGAGCGGTTCCGCCCTGGATGCACCGATTCAGCTTACCCTCCTTGTGAAAGCGGGAACGGCACTGGAGAGTACGATTCAGGCGAGCCTCAAATCCGATCTGTATTACAGCTATGACACCAGAACCGGTGAGACAGCCGATGCGCTGAATATTTATCAGCTGGAAGCCATGCATTTACGGGTATAACGGTGAGGGGAGGAAAAAGATGAATTATACATACGAACCATACAACAATCTGTATTTTGCGACGAATCTTCGCCGGAATAAAGAAAAGCTGAAATGGGATACCAACAACGGGGGCGCCACACTGCTGTTCCAGAGTCATTTCGGGGAAGATCTTCTTCCTAAGATGGGAGAAATCTGTGAGAAACTAAATACAATGGAAATATCAATTAAAGATGATTTTGTCTCTCTTTCTCCGGAATTTCCGCATCTGTCCGTGCGTTTTATTGATGCACAGCAGAAAGCAAAGATGGGCGGATGCGTGATCAAAGGAGAAGTCAGCCGTTACACCATTTTTGCCTGCCGTGTGAATGGAGAAGAGTGCCATATTTTCGAACCGAAAAAGCGCCAGACCGTTGATATTCCGGCAGAAATTCAGTTTACCTGTGCAAAAATGTATGACCGGATTCCGGGCGGACTGTTCCGCAAGGAGAGAGAAGAATTTGCCGGATTTTATGAGGTGACGATCGAAAACACGTCCATTTCTGCCTACCATGACGGGGACATTTTCTATCAGATTCATGAAATCCATATCCCGATCACGAAAGAAATTATCAAAGAGGGACGCTTTTATATCAAAACCGATGAGATGCCGCCGATCCGCACCAGCAACGAAGGATACAACATCAGCGTTACGGTACGGGATTGACCGGATGTCGTCTGATGATACAGGAGAGAAGAAAAAGAAATACGTAAAGGAGAACACGCCATGCAGATTACCTGCCCTTACTGTTTTGAAAAATTTGAAGATACCGATGTACACTTCCGTTCGGAGCGGTACAGTCCGAGTGAATGCGAGGATATACCGTCTGATTACGATGATTATGAGGATTTCGTAATCAACTTCCGGGGACCGGCAGATCAGAAAAATGAGATTATGCGGAAATATGCCGAGTGGGAATTTTTTAAAGAAGGTGTCGATGAAAAATACGATGCCTTCTGGAAACGATATGGCGGAACAACGACAGAACCATTGACAGACCGAAAAGCATCCTACCGGAGAAAAATTCTGGATCCAAAGCGTGCGGAGCATCAGAATTACATTCGTCAGCAAGATGGAGAATATATCAAATTTGTGGATGGCTTTGCCACCAGCATCACATTGACCAGCGGTGAAATCTGTACGCAGAGGGTATGCCCGGTATGCCACAATCCGCTGCCGAACCAGTACGGAAAAAATGAATCCCGCTTTATTGCAGTTATCGGTGTCACGGGTGCCGGAAAGACGGTTTATCTTTCCCAGCTTGTTTATGGATTTGAGGATTACGTCGCAAAAGCAGGTCTTGCCTCACTGCAGACAACAGACAGCCCGCTGGTATTCCGGAGAAACTTCCCGGTCAATACCAGAACACCGCTTCCTGGTTCAACGCCTCCGGGACAGTTCCTGCAGCCGCTGTTCTATGATCTTTCCAAGACCGATGCGAGTGGAAGAAGAAAAGTATATACCCTTGTTATTTACGATGTGGCAGGTGAGAACTGTGACATGGAAGCTTCCCACAGCTGGTTCGGTCCGTTTATCGAGCATATGCAGGGTGTATTCCTCCTGATTGACCCGATGCAGTTTAAGGTAATCAAAGGACTGGCAAATGAGGAAACATTGGTTGAAAAAGGCTCTCCGACAGCGGTATTAAATGCAATTCACACCAATCTTTCTCACGGCAGCAATGATAAGTGTGATATTCCGCTTGCCATCTGTATTTCCAAATCTGATATGGAAGAGGTGCAGGATGTTTTAGAAGATGATCTCGTGGATGCCCTGATGGATGATATTGAGGAAGTGACAGATGAAGGCGGACGGCCTGTGTCTGCTTTTAATTCCAAAGACTACAATCCAATTGCAGTAAAACTTCATGACTTTATTCATGAGAATGAAAAGGCACTGGAGATGTTTATCAGCAATAACTATTCCTGCTACAACTATTTTGCTTTTTCTTCTCTTGGCTGTGGTGTGGAGGACAATATTCCGGAGGGACCGATCATGCCGAAGCGAATCGAGGAGCCGCTGCTGTGGCTGTTCCATAAATTCGGCTTTATCGGAGCAAATCCGGCTGTCGTGGAATATGGAAATCCGTGCCCGAAATGTAAGAGCACACTGTATCGTCACAAACTGATCGGTGAGGACCGGATTGTTGTGACAAAACGTTCTCTTTTCGGAAAACCAAAAGAGTGGGTGGAATACAATTATAAGTGTGAACAGTGCCAGGAATATTATAACTGATTCCGGTGCACGAAAAAGGACACGGAAGGAGAAAATTTATGTCAGGTAAAATTATACAGTGCTGCTACAGCAACCTGGTATCGGCAAGCGGCGCGTCGGGATGGCAGACGGCCGCTGCCTCGCCGGAAATGACACCGCATATGGTGGACGCGTACCGGAAACAGCAGGATGCAAATGTGGCCTCCCAGCTTCCTCTGGATGAAAAGGGAGAGCCGCTGAATATGTACGAGCTGGTGGCGGATGGTGAGTTTATTTACGTCACAAGAGTCACGTATGGTCTGGAAGATGTCCGTGGAAGAAAGAACAACATGCTCTCCCATACGTATCTGTTTCCGGCATCCAGAGAAGTCCTGGAAAATCCAAATGAATTTCTGACGGTTGCGGATGAAAACTTTACAGGGGATATCGAGAAAGCAAAGCAGATCCGGACATCGTTCGTGCGGAAAGCGCCGTATACCCTTGCTTCTGCGATGGCGGAATGCGGTCTGGATGAAGAAAAATATCAGAATCTGGTGTACTGCATGCAGGAACAGAAAGCGCAGAAGAGACCGATTTTCATTCGTACCGCAAAGGGTGAGGCGGTTATTCGCCCGCTGATGTTCTGTCTGTTTTCCGCACTTCCATTTTCGATGCGCAGTGAAATTTCCTGTGCCAGCGCGCTGGTCAATCTGAACAGCAACCGCACGCTGATCGTGACGTCGTCTGTGGACCCGATGAATCTGTTTTTCGATCTGGAGACAGGCGAAAACAATGTGCTGACAGAGCGCAGCATCAAAAAATATGAGCGCTTCGGGTATCTGAGCTATTTTATCCAGAATCGGGAACAGATGGATGGAAACGCGTATTTTGAGAAGCTGGAAGAAATTGCCGTTAAACTGGGAGACCAGAAAGCAGCAAAGCCGCGTGTGCTGAAAATTGCATACCAGATGATTTCTTCGGAATCCGGCGTGGAGACAGCAGAAGAAGCACGGGCCAAGCTGTATGAGGCGCTGATGGCAGCCGTACAGCCGGGCGTGTTTATGGATGATTATATTGCCTTGCTTCTCGGAAAAATCAATGCATCGGGAAATCTGCTGGATGAGGCGGTTGAGACGGAGCTTCTGAAAAAGCTGAAAGAGGAGACAGAGAGCGAAAAACTGCGGAAAGAGGGAGAAACCTATCTGCTGAACAAAATTTTACAGGCAGGTGTGGTGAAAGGCTCTGTTCTGCTGCGGGATGTCGAAGGTGAAAAGTTTGACCGGATTGCAAAGGCACTGTACAAAAAAGAGGGCGGCGAGGCGATTCTTGATGAGTATTTCGCAGACCGTGTGCCGAAAGATGCAAAATGGGAAGAATACCAGAAGCTGCTGGACGATGTTGCAGAATACTGCGGCGACCATGTGCCGAAGACGATTGAAAAAGCAGAGAAGTGCTGCAAAGATCGTTTTGTCTATGAACTCGCTGTCGGAGTGGATCTGGATCAGACATTCCAGCAGTATGTGGAGATTTTACGATACATTGACACGTTTACACAGAAACAGGAGGACTGCCAGGCGAAAGCGAAAGAGCAGTTCTGGGAGCTGTGGGAGTATAAAGGATACAAGAGCAAACGAAATGCATTTTATGAGAAAATGCTGCTGGATGGAAATAAGAAGTCGGATGATGCAAAGGATTTGATCAAAGGCGTTTCCCTGATGGAAAAAGGAGATCCGGAACAGGGAAATCTGCTTTTCATGCGGTTCTTCGACAGAACAAATCCGTCCGCCCCGAGAGAGAAATTGTCAAGCCAGGAAAAATTAAATTTAGATCAGGAAATCAAATCTTTCCTGAAACAGCGGGAAATTTCGCTTGAAAAGAAATCACAGGAG
>CAVLAW010000061.1:0-12142 GCA_963661155.1 Tidjanibacter massiliensis
GATACAGTCACGAGTACTTTCTGCACTTTTATGGCTGATAGAACTATTAATGCATATGTCTGCTGGGTTTAAACCAGAAACGGTTTAATCAGCAGACACTAATTACAGCATATGAAAATGCTTTGAGAGGAGAGATTAGTGTGAAAAAAAGTAATCACCCAATTATTTTTATATTGATTTTGTTTGCAATAACTTTGGTAATATCTGGAATTTTAGCAGGAATTATAAATATTTTTGTTAAAGATGATAATATTAGCGGAGCGATTTCCAGAATTATTGTAAGCATATTCATGATATTATTATTTTACAATAAAGATAATTTCAAATACAATTTTAGAGGTTTGAAATTGATGTTACCTCTATTATTATTCGGGTTATATAAAATTCCGTTATGGTTTTATACGCAGGGAGAGATATCTAATATATTAACTGGATTTATTTGTGGGTTGGCACCGGGAATTTATGAAGAATTTTTGTTTAGAGGAATATTCATAGATCGGTTAAGTAGAAAATATAAAAGTAATGCGAAAATATTATTACTTTCTACAATCGTCTTTAGCTTGGTTCATTTAACGAATGCAATTGGACAAGATTTAACTTCAGTTATTTTTCAGGTGATATTTTCCGTTGCGTTTGGAATTGCGGTTGGCGGTGTTTATATAAGAACCAAAGATATATGTTCCGTTATAATAGTTCATGCTGCCACAGATATTATTGGATATATATTCATATCTAATCCAACCAGTTCTTATCTGGCTATGATTCTGGTGGCTATATTATGTGTGAGTGAGTCATTGTATGGTATTTTATTGTCTAAAAAATCTGCAAATATAGCATGATGAAGGTAAACGGTAGATAGTCCGTACCTATACAAAACTGGAGCAAACCTGTAGGATAGAGATAGATTTGCTCCAGTCTTATTTTATTTCACTTCTTTACCGGTTTTCCGGCAGTTCGCCGGAAGCTTCGGTGACCAGGGAAGCAAGTCATTCAGAAAGCTTCGGTCCGTGTCGTCCAGATGCTTCGGGATTTCGCTGAGCAGGTGCTCAAAATAATCATACGGTTTCAGGTTGTTGGCTTTCGCTGTTTCTGCAATGCTGTATATAATGGCGCTCGATTTTGCCCCTGCAACCGTATCGATCATCACCCAGTTCTTCTTACCGATACAGAATCCGCGGATCGACTGCTCGGCGGCGTTGTTGTCCATCTGCTGTGCGGGAATTTCTTCCTGCATATGTTCCTGGCAGGCTTTCCGTACCCGATGAAGCCGGTAATAATAATTCGCTTTTGTGATACCGTGGTCTACACACCAGCTGGCAACGCTTACGCCGGCTGGCCGGTTTTGGCATTCTCTGATTTGTGCAGCCCATTCCTGAAGACGGAAACTTGCTGCCACCATAGATGTTTCTGAACTCATAAACTTACCTCCGTATAGTGGTATCAAAAGTTGAGACTCAACCTTTGATACTCGTATTAGAAATATAGTCTAATTGTCACACGCTTTTCCTTTACAGTCGAGGTACAGACTATCTACCGTTTACTGATTTCTGTTGTTTTTTCGGGAAAAAGAGAGTAGTATAAATACATGTATAATTACAGCTCTGGAGGAAAAACAGTTGCTTGACTGGATCAATGTTTTTAAAGTAAATCGGAAAATTAAATCCCGTCTCTGGCCGTGGATTAAGATTATTTTGAGTATTATTCTTTTCTTTGCGGTATTTTACGGAGATATCTATGTTCACATTCTGGATAAAACAAAAACGGGGCGAATCGTGGAAGCGCTGATTCTGGTTGTGTTTTCGTTTCTGGACTATCTGATCTGCTTTATTTCTGTAGCTGAAATGGATTGCCTGAAGGACCGGCGGTATGCGGCGGCGAAAGAAAGCGGCGAATTTTATAAGGTTTCTGAAATAGAAAGCTCTCTGTTTAATTATGTACCGCGTACCTATACGATTTATTACCGGAGAGGCAGCAGAAGACTTACCTTCGGTGTACGGACAAGAACGACAGGAAATCCGCTGGAAATGGGAGGCAGGGAATATTTCATAGGACCGGCAGGAAAGCGGGAGCAGATTGTGAAAGACCTTGATGCGTTGATGAAAGAAGTAAAAAAATACGCAAGATTTGACAAAGTCCTGGTACAGACAGTGAACGGAGAACCGGTAAAGAGATGATATCGGTTCTCCGTTTCTTTTCTGTCATTTTTCCAAAAACTGATGCGCCCAATGCCCTGCGTCTGTGTTTTTGAGATAGACGACGTTCAGTTCGTGTGCCCCGGTGAGCGGGGGGCAGAAGAAGTGGCCGAAGCGGGGGTCGTCTTTGACGACGGCTTCGTAGACGAAGCTGATGCCGCAGTTTTCGCGGACAAGTTCTTTTAGCAGTTTAAAGGAACTGATGCAGGCGCAGTCGGAGAAGGCGCTGACGTGGTAGCCGGACTGGGTGAGTTCGCGTTCGAGGATTTTCCGCGTGCCGGAGCCTTCCTCACGGAGGATCAGGCGCTCGGAGAAGAGATCCGGGATGGGAATCTGCTTTCCGGTGAAGGGGTGGCTGGCAGCGCAGATGCCGAGATACGGTTCTTCGCGGAGCAGGAAAAAGTCGTAGCGCTGCTTATCAAAAAGGCCTTCCAGAACAACGAAATCGAGTTCGCCGTCTTCCAGTTTGGCGAGAAGATGGGCAGTGTTGTCGACGAGAAAGTGAAGCTGCTGGTCCGGTTTGGCAAGAAAGCGGCGGATTTCCGGCAGCAGAATATAATCGCCGATGGATTTTGTCGCGCCGATGCGGAGCAGGGTCTTTGATTTTTCATGAAGCCGTGTGAGAAGCGTTTCCTCGTTGTAGCGCAGAGAAAAAGCATACTGCTCGAGAAGATCACCTTCCCGCGTTTTCTGCAGCCGCCGTGCCTGATACGTAAAGAGGCGGACACCGTACTGCGCCTCGAGCGCCTGAATGTGCTTGCTGACTGCCGGCTGCGAGAGATGGAGCAGTTCCGCGGCGCGGCCGTAGTGCATGGTCTTGCAGAGTGTCAAAAAAGTTTCCAGTTTCTGATCCATAAAAGCTCCTTTGTAAAAGTCCCCATAACAAAATGGAATGAATACATTCTTACTTATGCGTTTATTTTATCATGAAAGCATATTAAAATAAACGGGCAAAGAGAGAAAAAAGGAAAAAGAAAGTTGGAGGAAACGTATTGTGAAAAACGTAAAGAAAATGATTCCCGGAGCGGCGATTGCGCTGGTGATTGCGGCTGCGGCGAAATTCCTGGAAAGCCTGGAAGAGAGCGCTGGCCTGCACTTTATCGGAGCGTCGGTCATCGCCATGTTTATCGGTATGATTGTGAATGCCTTCTACAAGCCGAACAGCGTGACAGCGCCGGGAATTAAATTTACATCGAAAAAGATCCTGAAATTTGCGATCATTCTGCTTGGCGCGAGCCTGAATATCCGCACGGTGCTGACAGTCGGAAGATTTTCTCTGACGGTTATGATATTCACCCTGGCAACGTGCTTCGGCCTCGGCGCGCTGATCGGAAAGGCTCTCGGACTGAACTGGAAGACAAGCAGCCTGATCAACGCCGGTACCGGTATCTGCGGCGGTTCCGCGATTGCCGCGATCGCGCCGGTCATCGAGGCAACCGATATGGATATCGCCTACGGCCTCTCCGCAACGTTTTTATTTGACACCATCATGATCGTCGTATTCCCGATCCTCGGTCACTGGATGGGCCTTTCGGATGCCGCTTTCGGTCTCTGGGCCGGAACCGCGGTCAACGATACCTCAAGTGTTGTTGCCACCGGCTACGCATTCAGCGAGGCCGCCGGTGATTTCGCGACGATGGTAAAACTGACGCGAACCCTCGCTATCATCCCGGCCGTCCTTGCATTCGCCGCCATCAACGTGCATCTGAAACGAAAAGCACAGACAGCAGAAGGAACCGCCGTGAAAGTGAGCATCAAATCCATCTTCCCATGGTTCATCTTAGGATTCCTTGCCATGTCCGCCCTGACCTCCTTAGGTCTCATCCCGGCAGGCGCCGCATCCGTATTAAAAACCATCAGCAAATTCCTGATGGTAGCCGCCCTTGCCGCCATCGGCCTGAACACCGATTTCAAATCCCTCTGCCGCTCCGGCGCAAAGCCGATGCTGCACGGATTCATCATCTCACTGCTGGTTGTGATCGTAGCCATCGCAGTTGAGTTCGCCATCGGCATCGCGCCGCATGGGGTGCTGTAAAAAACATAAAAAAATCCAGACATCCGCGAAAAAAAAGATGTCTGGATTTTTTTATGCCTATTTCAAAAACGTTTTCAGTACCTGCAGCACGCCGTTCTCCCAGTACGGCGGGCACGTATGCTTTGCGGCGGCGATGACCTCCGGGCGGGCGTTGGAGACGGCGTAGCTTTCGCCGGCGTTCTGGAGCATTTCGGTGTCGTTCAGGTTGTCACCGAAGCAACAGACTTCGTCGGGGGTAAGGCCGAAGTAGTTCATCAGGAACGAGAGGCCGGTCCATTTGCTGACGCCGCGGGCGTTGCAGTCCACCCACTCTTTTCCGGCGACGGCAAGCTTTGCCTGATGCTTCCATGCAGGAATGAAATTCGGGGAACAGAGCTCTTCGCAGGAGGTCGGATGGTAGATCGTAAATTTGATGATATCCTCGTTTTCCACCTTCGACAGATCCGGCACTTCGCGGACATCGAAGCCGTAGGAATCGCGGAGCCAGTGGAACATGCGGCTTCCGGCGTCCTCGGCGAGGCAGTAGTCCGGGGTGGCGGCGAAGCAGTCGCAGGATGGTAGCTCATCGTGCACCATGCGGTACATCGATTTCCAGAGCGCCGTCTCCATCGGATACGTCTTTAAGATTTTTTCCGGCGTGCGCACCACAGTTCCTCCGTCGGAAATGTAGAGCAGGCGGTCTTTGATCGGTGCGAACAGCTTCTGCTCGCTGGAAAACTGGCGGCCGGAACAGACAACGAAGTGGATGCCCTGATCGACGAGCTGGCGGACAACGGTCATGTATTCCGGGTCGATCATCAGCGTGCCGTCTTTGACCAGCGTTCCATCGACATCGGTTGCAATCAATTTTATCATAATGAAAAATCTCCTTCATTTTATCACAGAAAAAAAACCAAACTAAACATGATTATAGCGTGAATCCCGCCGGGATGCAAGATGGAACCGGAAGACTGCAAAACTCCACGTTGACGAGACGCAGAAATAAGGCGTAAAATAAAGAAAATACATATCCACAGGGGGATTTTTATTATGGCATTAATTCAGGTAAGTTTCATGTCAAAAACGCTGCTGCGCACCGTACCGCTGCAGGTCATTCTGCCGGTAGACAAGTTCACGATGGACGACTCGGATACCAGAGAGGAAAAGCCGTTCAAGACGCTCTACCTTCTGCACGGCCTCTTCGGAAGCCAGGTTGACTGGGTTTCCGGCACGAGAATCCAGAGATGGGCAGAGGAAAAAAAACTCGCCGTTGTCATGCCGGCCGGCGAAAACGCATTTTATATTGACCAGCCGGAGATGGGTACGATGCACGGAAAATTCATCGGCGAAGAACTCGTCGATATCACAAGAAGAATGTTCCCGCTCTCCCGGAAAAGAGAGGACACCTACATCGGCGGCCTTTCCATGGGAGGTTTCGGTGCGCTGCGGAACGGTTTAAAATATCACGATACCTTCGGCGCAATTATCAGTCTTTCCGGTGCGCTTCACATTCTGGAAAATCCGGAGGAGATCCGGGCGGGCAGTATCGCCTATGAAGAAGCTTATTTCGGGGATCTGAAAGAGGCGGCAAAGAGTGACAAAAATCCAGCTGTTCTGATCCAACAGTTAAAAGAAGCAAAAGAAAAAGATCCGAACACTGCAGTACCGGAAATTTTCATGGCATGCGGAACGGAAGACGGACTGTTGACGGCAAACCGTGTATATCACGAGAGACTCGAAAACAGCGGCATGCACGTATCATACCACGAGAGCGCCGGCGCCCACACCTGGGATTTCTGGGATGAGTGGATCAAAAAGGCACTGGACTGGCTGCCGCTCGAAGAAAAGACGGAAGGCTTAAACAGCGGAAACGTCAATGTCTAAAGAAAAGTAAGAGAAGAAAATGCTGCGGACCAGATGGTGCGTGACCCCAAAAGAGGAGATAAGCGATGTCAGAAACCAGAAATGATGAACTCTACCGTGCCTTAAAACACAACGGCTACCCCGACGACTTCTGCCGGGAAATCGCATACCGTCAGATGAACACCGATTTTACCGCCACGCGGATGCTCGGCTATCTCTACCGCGTCACGAGCCCGCGCGCCGAGGACGTAGTCGATGAGATGCTGGCCATCCTAAGCGACCGCAAGGCGTGGATCGAGAAAAAACAGTCCGAGGAAGCCCAGGCGGCGATCAGTAAAATGTACCGCGAAGGACTGTAGTAAATCAAAAAAGCCGGTGGAACGGGCTTGCAATCCGTTCCGGTTTCTGCTACAATCAGTGCAGTGAAAAAGCGACGAAGAGAAACAGTAGCGACAGAACGCATCCAGAGAGAAAGCGGCAGGTGAAAGCTTTTTGCAGATTCTATCGTGAACCGGTCTTGGAGCTGTGTACCGAAAAAATGAAATCCCCAAAGAGGTGATCCATTTCGTAGGCTGCACCGGGGTCTCCCGTTACAGAGAAGGTACAGAAAGCAGACAGCATAACAATCTGCTTTGTGTCAGAGTGCAGGAACATTTCCTGAATTTAGGTGGTACCGCGGATTCAAAAAACATTCGCCCTAAACTGCAGACAGCTTGCGGTTTAGGGCTTTCTTTTTTGCCTGAAATCGAACAGGCTGAACCATTGATCAATCCACAAAAAGGAGGAAATTAAAAAAATGAAACTTGAAAAATTAGTAGGAGAGCGCTTCAAAGAAAGACCTGCTGACTGTGTCATCGACAGCCATGCCATCATGGTAAAAGGCGGATACATCAAATATATGGCAAACGGAATCTACTCTTCCTATCTGCCGCTGCGCCGCATTGTGCGCAAAATCGAGCAGATCCTGCGCGAGGAGATGGACAAGATCGACGGCCAGGAAGTACAGTTCCCGGTTGTTATGCCGGCTTCTCTGTGGGATGAGTCCGGCCGTTACGAGAGCATCGGCGATGAGCTGCTGCGCTTCACCGACCGCAACAATTCCAAAATGGTACTCGGCATGACCCACGAGGAGGCAGCCGTACATCTTGTTCGTGAGTACGCACAGAGCTACACAAAATATCCGTTCATGATCTATCAGATCCAGACAAAATTCCGTGATGAGGCCCGCCCGAGAGCAGGACTGATCCGTGTGCGTGAGTTCACCATGAAGGATGCATATTCCTTCCATACCAGCCAGGAAGATCTGGAGCAGTATTACGAGAAATGCCACGCAGCATACGAGCGCATCTTCGAGCGCGTCGGCGTGCCGGAGGTTGTATCCGTGAAATCCGATTCCGGTATGATGGGCGGAAACATCTCCCACGAGTTCATGCTTCTGACTCCGGTTGGAGAGGATTCCATCGTTCTCTGCGATTCCTGTGATTACAGAGCCAACATGGAGGCAGCCGAGAATATCTCCGATATTCCAAGAGCAGCCGAGTCCGCAGCACTTGAAAAAGTTTACACCCCGAACATCCACACGATCGAAGACATCTGCGAATTCTTCGGCGATGAGACCAAGAACTCCTGCAAAGCCGTCGTTTATCAGCAGAATGTCGATGACAAATACGTAGTTCTCTTCATCCGCGGCGATCTCGAAGTCAACGAGACGAAACTGGTCAACTTCCTCGGCGAGCAGGTTCATGCAGCTGTGATCACCGAAGAGTGCGGCCTGAATGCAGGCTACATCGGACCGGTCAACCTGAACGTAAACGGCGATGCCATCGTTCTGTATGACAAGTCCCTCGAGGGAAGAAACAACCTCTCCTGCGGTGCCAACGAGGCAGAGCATCACTACAAAGGACTCGACATGGAGCGCGACGTTCCGAACGCTGAGTACCATGATTTCGCAAAAATCCAGGAAGGCGGAATCTGCCCGAAATGCGGCGAGAAGACCGTAAAGATCTCCAGAGGTATCGAGGTCGGAAACATTTTCCAGCTCGGAACCAAATATACAAAATCCATGAACATGACTTACGTCGATGCAAACGGCGAGAGCAAGACCCCGATCATGGGATGCTACGGTATCGGTGTCGGCCGTCTGGCCGCTTCTGTCTGCGAGGCACATCACGACGAGTACGGTCCGATCTGGCCGAAAGCCATCGCTCCATGGCAGGTACACCTCTGCGCAGTCCGCGTTGATGACGAGGAAGTCAGAGCATACGCTGACAAGCTGTACGAGGATTTGCAGAACGCAGGAATCGAAGTCATCTACGACGACAGAAGCGTCAGAGCCGGTGTTATGTTCGCCGATGCCGATCTGCTCGGTATTCCGCTGCGCATCATCGTAAGCCCGAAGAACATGAAACAGGGCGTTGTCGAGGTTACTTCGAGAGACAAGACTCTGAAAACACAGATTCCGCTGGATAACGTGATGGAAGAGATCAAACAGTATTTGTAATTATTCAGAGCCAGGTAGAATTTCGGAAATAACTGTGAATCATGCTTGCATGAATGAACAGTTATTTTTGAAATTCTATATGGCGAGAAGCCACATCGAGATGGAGCGTGAGCGGAATCGAGATGCGGCTCTGAATAATTTTTCAATGGAGGAAAACAGTATGGAACTCTGGGATATCTATGATGAAAACAAACAGCCGACCGGCCGCACGATGAAACGGAACGACTGGCACATGAAGCCGAGCGAGTTTCATCTGACGGTGCTCGGCGTGATCGCAAGACCGGACGGAACCTTCCTCATCACCAAACGTGTCATGACGAAAGCCTGGGCACCGGGCTGGTGGGAAGTTTCCGGCGGCGCTGCACAGGCAGGCGAGACTTCAGAGGAGGCCGTGCGCCGCGAGGTCAAAGAGGAGACCGGACTCGATGTGAGCAATGCCGATGGCGGCTACCTCTTTACGTATCAGCGTATCAACCCGGATGAGGGAGACAATTACTTTGTTGATGTCTATCGCTTCGTGATGGATGTCAAAGACGAGAATCTCCACCTCCAGGAGGCAGAGACCGACGGCTACCGCTTTGCGACGCTGGACGAAATCAAAGGATACGCCGCAGAAGGCAAATTCCTGCATTACGACAGCATCCGCCAGGCGTTTGAGCTGTAAAGAAAAATAAGATAAGAAAAACGCGTTCCCGTTGGAACCCACATGAGGTTCCGAAAACGGGGACGCGTTTTTTAGTTTCTGTTCCGATACAGAAAGGCTTTTAATTTCGATTGAATACTTCGCGGTCGAGTGCCTTCTCCTGATGGCTGACGATCGTGGTGCAGACAGCATCACCGGTGATATTGACTGCGGTACGCAGCATATCCAGAATACGGTCGATACCCATGATCAGAGCGATACCCTCAGTCGGCAGTCCGACGGAGTTCAGTACCATAGCCAGGGTAACAAGACCAACGCTCGGGATACCGGCGGTTCCGATGGAAGCCAGTGTTGCGGTGACAACAACCGTTGCCAGGTTTGCCGGTGTCAGATGAATGCCGTACGCCTCTGCGATGAAGATGACAGCGACACCCTGCATGATGGAAGTACCATCCATGTTGATGGTTGCGCCAAGCGGAATCGTGAACGAAGAAATCTGTTTGGAAACACCCATCTTTTTGTTCAGCGTGTCGATCGACATTGGGATCGTCGCGTTGGAGGTTGCAGTGGAGAATGCAAATCCCATAACCGGCAGGAATTTCTTTACGAATTTGATTGGATTCAGCCGTGTAAAGACGAACAGCAGAATCTGGTAAATGACGAAGCACTGCAGTGCCAGCGCCAGCGTAACATTTCCCATGTATTTCAGCATCGGGGCGAATGCGGAGAAGCCGACCGTTGCAAAGGTACGTGCGATCAGGCAGAAAACACCGGCCGGAGCAGCTTTCATGACAGTCATCGTCATCTCCATCATGACATCATTAAACTGGCTGATGAAGTTCGAAACAACCGAAGCGCGGTTTCCAAGTTTGGCAAGCATCACGCCGACGAACAGAGCGAACACGATGATCGGCAGCATATCGCCGTTTGCCATGGAACCGATCGGGTTCTTCGGGATGATGTTGAGCAGCGTATCCACCAGGCTGACGGTGGAATCCGTTGCGGTCGAGGATATATCCGCTTTCTGAACGGCGCTCATGTTCAGGCCGAGGCCCGGGTGAATGAGCAGGGCGGTTCCAAGCGCGATGCAGACGGCAAGTGCAGTGGTGAACAGGTAAAAACCGATTGTTTTGACACCGACCTTACCGAGCGTCTTGCTGTCTCCGATCGACATACTTCCGCAGACGAGGGAGCAGAAGACGAGCGGTACGACGAGCATTTGCATCAGGCAGATAAAGCCCTGTCCGATGACATACAGCACACCTTCTACGATCACGGTGTCCTTGATGTAGCTGGACGGAATAAAGTAGTGAATGATGATACCGAGCAGCGCACCAGTCAGCAGGGAAATAAAAATCTGGGTGGAAAGGCCCATTTTTTTCTTTGGCTTTTCCGTTGTCTCTTTTCTGCTTTTGACCATTATTCCAGTCCTCCCGTCTCATCAAGATATTCTTTCAGTGCCGTTTTCCAGTCGAGAGGCTCTTCAATGCCGGTCAGGCGGAGCATCATGTTGTCCAGAACCGAGTAGGTCGGGCGGACATCGTCGCGTGCGACAACCGGGTAGAGGTCGAGATCTCCGGTCTTTCCGGTGAACTCCAGAATCGTTCTTGCAAACTCATAACGGCTGCAGCTTCCCGGGCAGACCACGTGGTACAGGCCGTACTCTTCGTTGTCAATGAAGTGGCGGATCACGCGCGCAAGCTCAACGGCGCTTGTCGGAGCCGCATACTGGTTGTTCGGAACTTCCATCGTGCCGCCTTTTTCTGCATTGCGGAGCACTTCATCAACGAAGTCGCGTCCAATGCCGTAAATCCAGGAGCTTCGGATGATGACAAAGCGGTTTAAGAGCTGTGTCAGAATCTTTTCACCGGCCTCTTTCGATTTTCCGTAGATCGTACGCGGATGAACTGCGTCAAACTCGTTGTACGGGATATGGGATTCCTTGTCGAATACGTCGTCAGTCGAAATCTGAATGACCTTTGCGTCAATCGAGTTGGCGGCAAGCGCTACGTTCCGCACGCCGATCGCATTGACGCGGTATGCCTCGTCGACGTTCTTTTCGCACTCAGCAACGTCGGTCAGGCCGGCACAGTTGATGATGACGTCAGGCCGGTTGACATAAACGAACTGCGTAACTTCATCGATCTTCGTGATATCCACTTCGTGAATATCGGTCGGAAGAAGCTGATATTCTACACCCTCCAGCAGTTCCAGAAGGGCAGTACCGATATGGCCTTCGGCACCTGTAATCCATATTTTTTTCATAGGTTCTCTCCTGTCCTTAATTTGTATACAGAAAAACTGCAATTATATTCATTTTACCTGTCGACTTTACATAAGTCAACGGTTATCACAGAAGTTCTGAAATTTGCGCAAAGCCTATTGTAAAGAACCGGGAAAAAGTGGTATCATTTCTGTATATGTCCGCAGTGGGAAACTGCGAGTGAGAAGCAAAAGAAGGAGGGGTATTTTTGAAAAAGAACAAATATGAGATCGACATGTGCAACGGCACGATTATGGACAAACTGATTTCCTTTTCGCTGCCGCTGATGGTGTCCGGTATTCTGCAGCTCATGTTCAACGCGGTGGATATCATCGTTGTCGGACGGTTCAGCGGAAGCCAGGCGCTCGCGGCAGTCGGATCGACAACGGCACTGATCAACGTATTCATCAACCTGTTTATGGGAATCTCGCTCGGCGCGAACGTACTCGCGGCGCGGTATTATGCGGCGGGGCGTGACCGGGAAATGTCGGAAACAGTACATACATCGATTATGCTGGCACTGATCAGCGGCGTTGTGATGGCGTTTGTGGGCGTATTTTTGGCAAAAGGCGCGCTGGAGCTGATGGATACGCCGGTGGATGTTATTGATCAGTCGGCATTGTATATGAAGATTTACTTTATGGGAATGCCGTTTTTCATGCTGTAC
>CAVLAW010000062.1:0-8267 GCA_963661155.1 Tidjanibacter massiliensis
GAATGATATTATCCAGCGTACCGAGATTGAGAGCTGGGGATAAACATGGATTATCAGAATTATGAAAATATGAATTTGCGGGGAACCGTTCTTCGAATCGAAAAAAGTTCGATTTATGACGGAGATGGATTTCGAACTGTTGTATTCATGAAAGGGTGTCCGCTTCGCTGCCAGTGGTGTTCCACACCGGAAAGCCACAAAAAAGAGATTCAGACAACTCTGGATGAAAGTATTACATACGGTTCGAGCATGACCGTCGAAGAGGTGCTGACCGAAGTTCGAAAAGATATTCCGTTCTATTTTCATTCAGGCGGAGGAATGACGGTCTCCGGCGGAGAAATTCTTGTCTGGCCGGAGTTCGTTTCCAGCCTGGTAAAGCGGGCATGCATGGAAGGAATCAATACCTGCATTGAAACTTCATTTTATGGAAAATGGAGTGATATTGCATCCATCCTGGAGAACACCGATACGGCGTTTGTTGATTTGAAATTGATGGATCCGGAACTGCATAAAAAATATACGGGAGTATCGAACGAAAGAATACTGGAAAACCTGAAACGAGCCGGTTCGAAAAAAAACGGCACAAGATTAATTGTCCGCAGACCGCTGGTTCCGGGAGTCAATGATTCAGAAGAAGACTTAAAGAACCTTGGGGCGTTTCTGGCAGAGCTGCCGGGGGTAGATCACCTGCAGCTTCTGCCGTACCACCGCCTCGGAACTGACACTTATCGGAAGCTTGGAATTCCCTATCAGCTTTCATCTGTCGAAAGCCCTTCCACGGAGCACATGGAATGGTGCAGGGGAATTACTGAGCAGTACATTAAAACAATAATTTAACCAGGAGGAAAGAGCAATGTTACGTTATGGTTTTATTGCGGCAGGAAATATTATCCGTGCCATGCACAGAGGAGCAGAAATGAACAAGGATTACGATCCTTCCGAGATTGGTATCTATGATATCAATGAGAAAGTTCGAGAAGATTATGCAGCGAGAGGATATCAGACCTTCAACAGTATGACTGAACTTGTAAACAATTCCGAAATGCTGGTTTTAGGTGTAACACCGAAGGTAGTCGGCCTGATCATTGATGAGTTAAAAGCATGTTACCGTCCGGGACAGCTGATGCTGACAGTTGTAACAGGCGTGGAACAGCCATGGTATAAAAAATATCTTGGCGAAGACTGCAAAGTTGTAATCTGTATGCCGAACATGAGCTCTCAGGTCGGCTGCGGAGCATTTGCAGTATCACGAAATGAAAACTGCACTGATGAGGATGTGGAAAAAGTAACATCGATCCTTCGTCAGTGCGGTGCGGTAGAAGAAATTCCGGATGGAAAAATGGCAGAGATCCTTCCATTCAATGGTTCAGCACCGGGATTCTTTTATCATATTTCAAATCTGATGGTAAAGGAGGCAGCAAAATACGGATTAGATCCGGAGGCAGCAGTTCGGTTATTCGCGCAGACGATGAAAGGAAGCGCAGAGATGATTCTGTCTTCCGATTTAAGTCTTCAGGAGCTGGAGACAGCACTTCGGCTTCCGGGCGGCGCTACAGTAACTGCACTGGAGAAAATTGAATCCATGGGATTCGATGCGATGTATGAAGAATTTGTAAGAGTATCGGTAGAGCATTGCAAAAAATTAGGAGATCAGTAAAATAGAAAATAGCTGATATCAGTGAACAAAAAAAATAATTTATTACGCAGGAGGGCAAAAAAATGATTAAGAACCACGACAGAAGATTTAAAATTGGAATGCACAGCTATACATTACATCTTTCCGGTTTCGGTGAGAGTTGGGGATTTCAGGAATACGGCGAGCACCATGCATTTGAGCAGGTAGCAACCTTCAAAGATCTTGTAAAAATTGGACAGGATGTAGGACTTGATGTACTTCACATCACGCTGGTAGATATCCAGAATGATACATCCGATGAGCACCTGGCAGAGTGCCGCAAGATTGCAGAGGATGCGGGAATTGAACTGGAGCTGAACATTTCCTTCAATGCACCGTCGGATCCGCGTGTTAACTGCACCGTAGAAGAGTCTTTACACATCGCTCACAAATTAGGCTGCAAACTTGTAAAATACAGCACAGATGTAGAGCATCCGGAGAAATCTTCTCATTCCTGCTTGGCACCGTCCGTTATGACACAGCTGGTTGAGATTTACAATAAATTTGAGGAGAACATTCCGCTGATTGAAGAGTACGGCATGAAGATCGCTATTGAGAACCACTGTGACCTGTTCGCGGATGAGGTTATCTGGCTGGTAGAAAAATTAAATCACCCGCTGATCGGCGCATGCTGCGATACGATCAACTCCCTGATGGTAATGGAAGGAATTGCAGACTGCGTACGTAAAATGGCGCCATACTGCTATTGTGTACATTTCTGCGACAACCGAGTATTTGCTGACCCGGACGGCACACATTCCCTTGGTACCGCCATTGGAGCAGGAAATGTAGACTGCAAGGCAATCATGGATATCCTGAGAGAGCAGGCACCGGAAGGACTTGACACCATCGACCTTGAGATTGAGCTGCCGCTGTCCGGCTATACCATCGAAGAGGGACGTGAGCTGGAGTTAAAGGGACTGCGTGAGTCTGTAGAGTATATGTACAAAGAACTCGGAATTGGTTACAACCCGGCTAAGATTTACGGAGAGAGCAACTATTTTCTGAATAAATAATCGATCTGTTTTTGAAAAATTAAAAATGAAGTGATCTGGCGCGAGGCTGTCACACTAGGATAACAAGCTTGGAATTTATAGCCTGAAAGTTTTAGTGAGGCGGCCTCGGAGCATTTTGTAAAGTCGGGGAGGGGATTTACGTAAACGATATGCAAAAGAAGAAAGAATATGTAAAGGGAAGTATTCATAAAGAGGTTTTAAGAGTCGTAGGAGTTCTGTTTCTTGTCGAGATTATATTCGGAGTCTTTTTTACGGAACAGTTCGGCAGAGTGATGTCAAAAATGACGTATTTTGTGGGGGATCATTTTGGATGGTGGATCAATCTGTGTGTGATTTTTGCAGTTATTATGGGGCTTTGCTTCATCATTTTCCGGTATGGAGATATCCGGATCGGTGGGGTGGATGCAAAACCGGACTACTCCACCTGGCAGTGGATTTCGATCTCGATCTGCGGCGGAATTGGCTGCGGACTGCTGTTCTGGGCGATGGGAGAGCCGATTTATCATTATATGAATCCGCCGGCAGCAACCGGAATTGAATCGCAGAGCAGGGCGGCAGCCGTTTTTGCGGTCGGACAGACCATGTTTGACTGGTCCTTTGTGCAGTACTTTATTTATGCCGTTCCGGCGGTAGTATTTGCACTGTTGGCGTATAACTGCAAAAGACCGCTTTCCTTTCGCGGACTTGTCGTCGAAGCAACCGGGAAAGACCGGATCTGGCTGACGATTCTTTTGCATATTTTCTGCGGCTATGCGGTGGCAAGCGGTGTGTCAAATTCCATGGGCGCCGGAATGATGCAAATCAGCGGAGGACTGAACGCCGTTTTTGGAATTTCACAGAATAAAATGATTTATCTTATGATCACGGTTTTTGTCGGAGCCTTTTTTATCCTGTCCTGTCTTACGGGAATCAATAAGGGACTTACCTATGTTTCGACGGCATGCATGTTCTGTTTCCTGGGGCTGATGATCTATGTGCTCAGTGTGGGGGATGCACAGTTTGTCGGAAAACTGGGAACCGAGGCGTTTGGCAATCTTCTGGATAATTTCTTCAGCAAAATCACCTATAATAATGCGCTGGTCGAGTATGACCAATGGGCAAATGAGTGGCCCATTACCTTCTGGAATTCTTTCTTTATTTATGCACCGATTATGGGCATGTTCCTGGCACGGATGGGAAAAGGAAGAACGGTACGTGAGTTTCTTCTGGTAGAAATTCTGGCACCGTCTCTGTTTTGCTGCTTGTTTATTGCCGTTTTTTCTGGTACGATGATAAAGATGCAGGCACAGGGTATCGTAGATGTATGGGCGAGCGTTCAGGAACTTGGCATGCAGACCGCTTTGTATCAGGTCCTGGGAAAAATGCCGGGCGGAAAAGCGGTTCAGCTTGTATTCCTCATCACGGTATGCCTGTCATTTGTGACGCTTGCAGATCCAAATACATCCGCACTCGCCACACTTTGTGTACACGGACAGCAGATTGATGAAGAACCGCCGAAAAAAATTAAGATCATAATCGGAATTGTGATTTCTATTGTAGCATATCTATTAGTAATATCGGGCGGTGTTGACGCGGTGAAAGGACTTTTAAATATAGGCGGACTTCTGATGACAATACCGACGGTCTGGCTGTTTTTGAGTTTACCTAAGATAGGCGGAAAACTTTTAAAGTGCGAAAAGCAGGTCATGGAGGAAGAAACACAATGACGTTATTACAGCTTAAGTATTTTATTTCGGTTGCGGAAACCGGCAATTTTACACAGTCGGCAAAACAGGTTTACACATCACAGCCGACAATCAGCCGTCAGATCCAGATGCTGGAAGAAGAGCTGGGCTACCCGCTTTTCAACCGCAACAGCAAACCGCTGCGCCTTACCGAGCCAGGCCAGATTTTGTATGATGGAGTCAAGGACACCATTTCGCAGTTAAGCTACGCCATCGGAATGGCAGAGATGGCAGCAGAGGGGAAGAATGGTTCCCTTTCGATTTCTTTCCAGGCAGGATATTATGCAGAATACATGTTTCTGTCCATTATCAATCGTCTGAAAGAGAACGCTCCGTTGCTGGATATCCGGTGCAGTAAGCTGTTTTCCTGGGAGCAGGTAAAAGGGCTTACGAATGGAAGCATTGACGTTGCAATCGGCCTTGAATTTCCGCACTGGCATGAACTGGGGTTTGATGTCAGGCGGTTAAAGGAAATTGATACATTGATTGTCATGTCGGCAAATCACAGACTGGCAGGAAAACAGAAACTGGAATATGAGGATCTGAAGGGAGAAACATTTTTCCTGACGGAACCGAACGGATATCAGATTGATAAACTTTTTAAAGACAAGTTTGATTTGACGGATGTGCATCAGGTGGAGGTGGCCTCCTCAGAAATTGCATACTTTAAGGTACTCTCCGATAATGGCCTGACAATTTCCAATCCGTATGATCCGACTCTGATGAATAATCCGTATTATCATTCGATTAAGTTTGAGTCCGAGCATTCCGATTCTTATGTGTGCGTCACAAATCCGGATCATATGAACCCGGTAAAATCTCTTTTTCTTGATTTGACGAACGAATATTATCACGCTCATTAGTGTAAAATACAGAACAGGAGTGATTCCGCAGCCACGTTTTCCGTGAGAACAGAATCACTCCTTTTTTTGTGACAAGATGTTAAGAAACGGTAAAGATTAATTTACCAGAAGAGGAAAAATGTAAGAATTTGTGCCTTGCATCTTGGGGGCGGTTACGTTATGATAAGAAGTAGAAAAATGTCGAAAAAATGTTCCGCCGCGTAAGACGGGACGGTGGGGTACAGAATTTATTATGGATAGAAAATCATTGAAACAGAGAAGAAAGCAGATGCGCCGCAGGCAGATGATGCAGAAAGTGTCACGGATTTCCCTGTGTGTGGTGGTCGGCCTTCTTTTTCTTGCGCTTATTTGGAAATTTGCAGGCGCGCAGCTTGCAAAAAAGGGAATTGTATTGAAGGATGAGACGGCCGCAAAGACCGTGAGCGAGGCCGCTCCGGAGGCGGAGGACGGATCGGGAAAAGCTGGGATTAAGAAGCTGGCGCAGACCACGCCGCCGAATGAGACGCCGGGCTGGCAGTACAGCTCCTCGGGCTGGTGGTATGCGACGGATGCCACAACGTACTATGTCAACGGCTGGGCAGATATCGACGGAAACCAGTACCACTTTGATACCAATGGCTATATGGCGACCGGCTGGAAAGCGATCGGCGGCAAAGGCTGCTACTTCGATGACCAGGGCGTTTACCAGCCGGACCGCAACGGCTCGATGATGATCGCGCTGACCTTCGATGACGGCCCTGGTGTCTACACCAGTGATCTTCTCGACACGCTGGAACAGAACGGCGCGCAGGCAACGTTCTTCATGCTTGGAAGCAACGTCGAAAAATACGGCGCAGACGTGATCCCGCGCATGGCAGCGATCGGCTGTGAGCTTGGAAACCACTCCTATGCGCATCCGAATATGAAAGAACTGAGCCTCGATGACGGCCTCGCCCAGTTCCAGATGACCGATGATCTGATCGCCCAGTACAACAACGGCCAGGGCGCATCCGTTGTCCGTTTCCCGTATGGAAACAGCACCGATGATCTGCTTGCATCGATCGGTCGACCGAGCATCATGTGGGATGTCGATACGCTCGACTGGCAGACAAAAAATGTCCAGTCCAACATCAGCGCAGTTCTCGACAACGTAAGCCCGGGAGACATCATCCTGATGCATGATATCCACCAGACGACCGTCGAGTCGTGTGCGACGATTGTGCCGGAGCTGATCAACAGAGGATACGAACTTGTCACCGTTCATACGCTGGCTACAGCAAACGGTGTGGATCTCGCTGCAGGACAGACATATTACGGATTCCACAATGGAACGACAAACGAATAAAAACAATACATAAGAAACACAAAGAACCGCCGGTTCACTCCCAATACAGAAGTGAACCGGCGGTCCTTTTATCTTATAGAAAAATTTTATTTCATTGCCGCTCTCTTACGAAGTCTTGCATCCAGCTCTTTCTTACGGATACGTAAGGAAACCGGAGTAACCTCCAGCAGCTCGTCTTTGTCGATGAAGTCCAGAGCCTGCTCCAGAGAAAGGATTTTAGGCGGAGTCAGACGCAGTGCCTCATCGGAGGAAGAAGTACGGGTGTTGGTCAGGTGTTTTGTCTTGCAGACATTCAGCTCAATATCCTCAGCCTTACCGTTCTGTCCGATAACCATACCAGCGTAAACCTTTTCGCCAGGTCCGATGAACAGAGTACCGCGCTCCTGCGCAGAATACAGACCGTAAGTAACAGACTCGCCTGCCTCGAAAGCGATCAGGGAACCCTGTTTACGGTATGCGATGTCGCCCTTGTACGGTGCGTAGTCTTCGAACTCGGTGTTCAGGATACCAGTTCCTTTGGTGGAGGTCATAAAGATTCCGCGGAATCCGATCAAGCCTCGTGCCGGGATTTCGAACTCAAGACGGGTAGAACCATCGCTTGCGCGGCTCATGCCGTGAAGCTCGCCCTTACGCTCGCTGAGGAGCTGGATAACCGTACCGGAGAACTCATCCGGAACATCAACGTAAGCGATTTCCATTGGCTCGAGTTTGCGTCCGCGCTCGTCCTCTTTGTAGATAACCTCTGCCTTACTTACCGCGAACTCATATCCCTCACGGCGCATGTTCTCGATCAGGACGGACAGATGCAACTCGCCACGGCCGGAAACCTTGAAGCAGTCTGCAGAATCGGTCTCCTCGACACGCAGGGAAACGTCGGTGTTCAGCTCACGCATCAGACGGTCACGCAGATGACGGGAAGTTACGTATTTACCTTCCTGGCCTGCCAGCGGGCTGTCGTTTACGATGAAGTTCATAGATATGGTCGGCTCGGAGATTTTCTGGAACGGGATGGAAACCGGATTGTCAAGATCGCCGCAGAGCGTATCTCCAATGTGGATATCCGGGATACCGGAAACAGCTACGATAGAACCGATGCCTGCCTCGGTAACCTCTACTTTTTTCAGTCCGTCAAACTCATACAGTTTGCTGACCTTAACTTTTTTCTTCTTGGTGAGATCGTGGTGATTGACCAGCATAACGTCCTGGTTCACACGGATCGTACCGTTTTCTACTTTACCAACACCGATACGGCCGACATACTCGTTGTAGTCGATGGTGCTGATCAGAAGCTGCATGCCGGTTTCCGGATCGCCGGTCGGAGCCGGGATGTATTTCAGGATGGTCTCGAACAGAGGAGTCATATCCTTCGGGGTATCGTTCAGATCGAGTACGGCATGACCCATTTTTGCGGATGCATACAGGAACGGACAGTCAAGCTGCTCGTCGGATGCATCGAGATCCATCAGAAGCTCGAGCACTTCGTCGATGACTTCGTCCGGGCGTGCCTCCGGGCGGTCGATCTTGTTGATGCAGACGATAACGGACAGATCCAGCTCCAGTGCTTTTTTCAGCACGAACTTGGTCTGCGGCATAGCGCCCTCGAATGCGTCTACAACCAGAATAACGCCGTCTACCATTTTCAGAACTCGCTCAACCTCGCCGCCG
>CAVLAW010000062.1:8332-11971 GCA_963661155.1 Tidjanibacter massiliensis
GGCCTGGGGTGTCGATGATGTTGATTTTCGTTCCTTTGTAGTAAACTGCTGTATTTTTGGAAAGAATGGTGATTCCACGCTCACGCTCGATATCGTTCGAGTCCATGACACGTTCCTGAACCTCCTGATTGGCACGGAAGACACCGCTCTGTTTCAGAAGCTCGTCTACCAGTGTGGTTTTACCATGATCGACATGGGCGATGATGGCAACGTTTCTTACATCTTCTCTCGTTGTTTTCATTTCTTCATTCCTCTTCCTATGAGTTGACCCGCCGGATTCGAATTTTAAGCCGGCCGGGAATGTTTATCACAGCACAAAGGCAGGTGCCTTGCCGTTCTGTCTCTGCTGGGATGCCTGCCTATCTGAACTATTATATCACAGAATATAGAAAAAAAACAGGGAAGATGTGACATTTTTTTGTATTGCAATGGTAGAAAATACGAAGCCCGTGGTGCGGTTTTTACAGAAACATATACAAAAAATTGGACAAAATGCTGATTTGAAAAGAAATGGAAAAAATCCGGAAAATTCTGGTTCTGAAAAGAAAAGGTGGTTCATACATTAGGATTATAGATCAGCAAAGTACCGATCAGAAATAAAAGTTCAAAGAGAGAAAGACAAAGGAAGGGGATTTTCATTATGGCAGACAAGATGATTGAAAACAATCAGGTGGTTATCATGGGAGAGATTGTCTCCCCGTTCACATTCAGCCATCAGGTATTCGGAGAGGGCTTTTACCTCATCGATGTGATGGTCAAGCGCTTGAGTGAGTCGCAGGACATTATTCCGGTGATGGTCTCCGAGCGGCTGGTGGACGTATCGCAGGATTATCAGGGCGAATGGATCTGCATCAGCGGCCAGTTCCGGTCCTACAACCGTCACGAGGAGAAGAAGAACCGTCTGGTGCTCTCCGTATTTGCGCGGGAACTGAGCTTCGTGGAGGAAGAGGACGATTCCGTCAAGTCGAATCAGATTTATCTCGATGGATACATATGTAAACCGCCGGTCTACCGGAAAACACCTCTGGGAAGAGAGATTGCGGACCTTCTGATTGCGGTCAACCGTCCGTATGGGAAATCCGATTATATCCCATGCATCTGCTGGGGCCGGAACGCGCGGTACGCATCTGCCTTCGCCGTGGGCGGCCACGTGCTGATCTGGGGACGCATTCAGAGCCGCGAGTATATGAAGCGGATCAGCGAGACGGAGATGGAAAAGCGGACCGCGTATGAGGTTTCGGTGAGCAAGCTGGAATACAGCGAGAGCTAGAACGCGATCGTTACTGTTCACTCAGCAGTAAAACACTTGCTGTTTTACTGCGTAAGAATATGATTCAGGTGTGAGCAGCTCTCCTTTTGCGAAGCAAAACTTTAAATGAGGGCTGCGAATGTTACAGTTCGCTGGGGACCAGTGAACTGTAACACACGATCCGCTGTTGACAAGAAAATTTAATGATGCTATAGTAAGAGCAGAACTGAAGTGGATAGAGGTCGCATTACTTCAAGAGTACCTTTTCGGATGCCTCAGCAGCAAAAGAAGAAGAGGAAAAGGGAAGAATGCCGAAGGACATCCGGCGCTGAACCGGAATGCTCCTGGGCGCAGGTTGAAAAAATCTGCGACTGTCATCGAGAGATGGAGAGCTATCTGATCATAGATACTGCGTATGTGTGAATTTGGAGGCGATCTTATCGGGGATGAGGCGCCTCTTTTTTTACGCGAGTAATGAGTCAAAGTCCGTGCTTGCACGAACCCTTGACGAATACCGCGTTAGCGAGCAAAGCGTGCTTTGATCGCTGTAGTTAAGACATACAGGAGGAAAAGAAAATGTCTATTTTTAAAGGCGCAGCCGTTGCAATTATTACACCAATGACCGAAACACAGGAAGTCAATTATGAGAAACTCGGCGAGATGATCGAGGAGCAGATCGCAGGCGGAACCGACGCGATCGTCATCTGCGGAACAACAGGTGAGGCTTCCACCCTGTCTCATGAGGAGCATCTCGATACCATCAAGTATACTGTAGAAAAAGTAAACCACAGAATCCCGGTTATCGCAGGTACAGGCTCCAACAGCACCGAGACAGCCATCTATCTGTCCCAGGAAGCAGAGAAATACGGTGTGGACGGACTGCTTCTCGTTTCCCCGTATTACAATAAAGCAACCCAGAAGGGCCTGATTGCACACTTTACCGCAGTCGCAAACAGCGTCAAAGTGCCGATCATCCTTTACAATATCCAGGGAAGAACCGGCGTGAACATCGCACCGGAAACCATCGCTTACCTGTTTAACAACGTGGAGAACATCGTCGCAGTCAAAGAGGCTTCCGGCAATATCTCCCAGGTAGCAAAAATTATGCATCTGACCGACGGAAAGATCGATCTGTACTCCGGAAACGACGATCAGGTAGTTCCGATCCTCTCTCTTGGCGGAAGCGGCGTTATCTCCGTTCTTTCCAACGTAGCACCGCGTGAGACTCATGACATGGTACAGAAATTCCTCGACGGTGATGTTGCCGGATCCAGAGAAATTCAGCTGAAAGCCCTGCCGCTCATCGATGCCCTGTTCTGCGAAGTAAACCCGATCCCGGTAAAAGCAGCGCTGAATCTGATGGGCAAAGAGGTCGGACCGCTTCGTCTGCCGCTGACCGAGATGGAGCCGCAGAACCAGGAGCGTCTGGCAAAAGCAATGAAAGACTTTGGAATCAAACTTGCTTAATCTAAAACAGTAAAGAGGGAAAATACAATGGTAAAAATTATTATGCATGGCTGCAACGGCCATATGGGACAGGTCATCACCGGTCTCGTAAAAGAAGATGCAAACGCAGAAATCGTAGCCGGAATCGATATGAACGACAACGGACAGAACGACTACCCGGTATTCAAAAGCCTGGCAGAGTGCGACGTTCCGGCAGATGTTGTTGTTGATTTCTCTTCCTACAAGGCAGTGGATGGACTGCTCGACGCATGCCTGGAGAAGAAACTTCCGCTCGTTCTCTGCACCACAGGCCTCACCGAGGATCAGCTGAAAAAAGTGCAGGAGACCAGCAAAGAAATCCCGGTTCTCCGCTCCGCAAACATGTCTCTTGGTGTCAACACCTTAATGAAGCTGGTACAGGCAGCCGCAAAAGTGCTCGCCGAGGCAGGCTTTGATATGGAGATCGTGGAGAAACACCACAAACTGAAATGCGACGCTCCAAGCGGAACCGCTATCGCCCTGGCTGACAGTCTGAACGAGGCAATGGACAACCAGTACCACTACGTATACGACAGAAGCCAGCGCCACGAGCAGCGTGACCCGAAGGAAATCGGAATCTCTGCCGTACGCGGCGGCACCATCGTCGGCGACCACGACGTCATCTTCGCAGGCCCGGACGAGGTCGTTACCCTGTCCCACAGAGCATACTCCAAAGGCGTATTCGGAAAAGGAGCCGTAGAGGCTGCAAAATTCCTGGCTGGAAAACCGGCTGGTATGTATGACATGCAGGATGTGATTGCTGCAAAATAAGGCAGAAACAGAAAAATAGAAACCAGAAAGTGCGCGACGAAAAAAAGTTGCGCACTTTTTTTAATCTGTTGTATATTTAAGAGGTGGGTGTCAAAAGGTCTTTTGACACCTATGATACCAGATTGCTCCGTACT
>CAVLAW010000063.1:0-11966 GCA_963661155.1 Tidjanibacter massiliensis
CTGTTGCTTCGAACAACCGCTTCAACAACTTCCATCAGAGAGAATACGACTACCAGAAACTGGAAGAACAGCTTCTGAAATAATGCCCGGAGGACGAAAACGTTATGGCACTGACAAACCCGCAATACGATACAATCATGCGTATGTACAACGAACGGCAGCTCCGCCACCAGAGAGAACAGCAGGAACACATCCGCATCGCCTATGAAAAGATCCCGCGCCTTGCGGAGATCGATGCCGAGATTGCTTCTCTCTCGGTTCAGAAGGCCAAAGCGATGCTGAACGGAGACACTTCCATGGATCTCGACCTGAACGCCGTCATCCGCGACCATTCCCAGGAACGCACGGCGCTTCTTGCCATTCACGGCTATCCGGCTGACTATCTCGAGCTGACGTACGACTGCCCGCTCTGCCGCGACACCGGCTATATCAACGGCACAGAAAAATGTGCCTGCTTCAAAAAAGCCGCCGTCGATCTTCTGTACCGGCAGTCGAATGTGGAAGAGCTTTTGAAAACCGAAAATTTCAGCCAGTTTTCGCTGGACTACTACTCCGACAGCCTGACCAGCACCGGAACGCAGCTTACCTCCCGGGAAGCCGCAGCCGCAGCGCTGGAAAAAAGCCAGGCGTTCGTCCGGAATTTCGGTTCCTCGTTTGAGAATCTGTTTTTTTACGGCGACACCGGCGTCGGAAAAACGTTTCTTTCGCACTGTATTGCCCGCGAACTGATTGAGCAGTCGTTCTGCGTGATTTATTTTTCCGCGTTTGATCTGTTTGACCTGTTTGCACGCTACACCTTTTCCAGTTCAGAAGAGGCAAAAGACGCACACGCCAATATTTTTGACTGCGATCTTCTGATTATCGATGATTTAGGTACGGAACTGACCAACAGCTTCGTCTCTTCCCAGCTCTTTCTCTGCATCAACGAACGCATCCTGCGGAAGAAATCGACGATCATCTCCACCAACCTGTCTCTGGACCGGTTTATGGAGAACTATTCAGAGCGTACCTTTTCACGAATTTCAAGTAACTACACCATCATCAAACTTTTCGGACACGATATTCGTATCCAGAAAAAACTTTTGGGAGGAACCAAAGCATGAGTAAGGGAACTGAAGGACATTTTGACACACTTCCGATCGGAAGACTGGGACTGATCCCGCTGAACAGCAGCGCAGCACTCGGCAAAAAAGTCGACGACTATCTGGTCAGCTGGAGAAAAGGACGCGGAGACGAATTTGCAGGAAAATACGTTGCTGCCTATGAAGGATATGAGCGCGACAGCTACATTATCCAGTCTCAGGTTCCGCGTTTCGGTTCAGGCGAGGCAAAGGGTATCATCAACGAATCCGTCCGCGGCGACGATATCTACATTCTGCTCGATGTCTGCAACTACAGCCTGACGTATTCTCTGTGCGGCTACACGAACCACATGTCCCCGGATGACCATTTTCAGGATCTGAAGCGTATCATTGCAGCCATCGGAGGAAAGGCCCGCAGAATCAATGTCATCATGCCGTTCCTGTATGAAAGCCGCCAGCACAAGAGATCCGGAAGAGAGTCTCTCGACTGTGCACTCGGCCTGCAGGAGCTGACCGCTATGGGCGTAGAAAACATCATCACCTTCGACGCTCACGACCCGCGTGTCCAGAACGCGATCCCGCTGCATGGATTTGAGACCATTCAGCCGGCTTACCAGTTCATCAAAAATATCCTGCGCAATGCACCGGATATGCAGCTCGACAAGGATCACCTGATGGTCATCAGCCCGGATGAGGGCGGCATGGGCCGTGCCATCTATATGGCAAACAACCTTGGTGTCGATATGGGTATGTTCTACAAACGCCGTGACTACTCCACCATCATCGACGGCCGCAACCCGATCGTTGCCCATGAGTTCCTCGGTGCAGATGTCAAAGGCAAGGATATGATCATCATCGACGATATGATCTCCTCCGGTGAGAGTATGCTTGAAGTTGCCAAACTTCTGAAAGAACGGGAAGCACGCAACATCTACATGTGCTCGACCTTCGGACTGTTCACCAACGGACTGGAGAAATTCGACAAAGCTTACGAGGAAGGACTGTTCACTAAAGTTCTGACCACCAACGTCGTATACCAGACTCCGGAACTTCTGTCCCGTGAATACTACATCAGCTGCGACCTCAGCAAATATATCGCACTGATCATCGACAAACTGAACCACGACTCCTCCATCAGCGGACTGCTGGATCCGGCGGATCGTATTCAGAAAGTCATCCGTAAATTCAAGAACCACGAAAAGATCTGATCTTTTCTGTAAATTTTTCACAAATGCCGAAACCGCTGCGAAAACGGTTTCGGCATTTTTTTGCGATTTTAGCAAGTTGTCGCTAGTTTTTTCCTTTTTTGGCTGTATAATAAAATTACATTTTACGATGAAGGAGGTATCATTCATGCAGTTTGGACATTTTGATGATGCGAAAAAAGAGTATGTCATCACAAGCCCGAAAACTCCGCTCCCGTGGATCAACTACCTGGGTTCCGAGAACTTCTTTTCTCTGATCTCCAACACCTGCGGCGGCTACAGTTTTTACAAGGACGCAAAACTTCTGCGTCTGACCCGTTATCGTTATAACGATACACCGCTCGACCAGAACGGACGATACTATTACATCAAGGACGGCGATACCGTCTGGAACCCGGGCTGGCAGCCGACCCAGACTCCGCTCGATTCCTACGAGTGCCACCATGGCCTTGGCTACAGCCGTTTCGTTTCTTCCAAAAACGGAATTGCCGCTGAACTGACCGCTTTTGTTCCGCTGGCTGATTCCTGCGAAGTAAACCGTCTCGTGCTGACCAACAACGGCACTGAGGAAAAGACACTGGCTCTGACTTCTTTCGTTGAGTTCTGCTTCTGGAACGCTGTGGACGATATGACGAACTTCCAGAGAAACTTCAGCATCGGCGAAGTTGAGATCCAGGGTTCTGAGATCTACCACAAAACCGAGTACCGCGAGCGCCGCAGACATTACGCTGTTTATGCCGTTAACTGCCCGATCGACGGATTCGACACCGCCCGTGATGCATTCCTCGGCGCTTACCGCGGAAATGACCGCCCGGAGACCGTTCTTCGCGGCACAGCAGGCAATACCGTTGCCAGCGGATGGGGCGTCATCGGTTCCCATCACATCGACGTTACTTTAAAACCAGGCGAGTCCCGCTCCTTTATCTTCGTTCTCGGCTACTGCGAGAATGCAGCGGATGACAAATGGGAAGCTCCTGGCGTGATCAACAAAAAACCGGCAAAAGAGATGCTCTCCCACTACAAGACCGACGAGCAGGTGGATGCAGCGCTTGCAGAACTTGCTTCCTACTGGGAAGGCCTGCTGGCAAAATATGCGCTCACCTGCGCAGACGAGAAGTTGGGACGCATGGTCAACATCTGGAACCAGTACCAGTGCATGGTTACGTTCAACATGTCCCGTTCGGCTTCCTACTTCGAGTCCGGCACCGGCCGCGGCATGGGATTCCGTGATTCCTGCCAGGATCTGCTCGGCTTCGTTCACCTGATTCCGGACCGCGCAAGACAGCGTCTGCTCGATATTGCCGCTACGCAGTTTGAGGACGGAAGCGCATATCATCAGTATCAGCCGCTGACCAAGAAAGGAAACATGGACATCGGAAGCGGATTCAACGATGACCCGCTCTGGCTGATCGCCGGATGCGCTGCCTACATCAAAGAGACCGGAGATTTCTCCATTCTCGACGAGCAGGTTGACTTCGACAACGATTCCACGAAGGCACAGCCTCTGATGGAGCACCTGAAACGCTCCTTCGACTTTACCGTAAACCATCTCGGACCGCACAAACTGCCGCTGATCGGCCGTGCTGACTGGAATGACTGCCTGAACCTGAACTGCTTCTCTGCAGAGCCGGGCGAATCCTTCCAGACGACAGGACCTTCCGAGGGACCGGTTGCTGAGTCCATCTTCATCGCTGCCATGTTCGTAAAATACGGCAAAGAGTATGCAGCCATCTGCCGCCGCAGAGGCAATGAGGGCGAAGCTGTTTACGCAGAAAAAGAAGTCGAAAAGGTTTACCAGGCAGTCCTCGACGCAGGCTGGGACGGCGAGTGGTTCCTGCGTGCCTATGACGCTGCAGGCGAAAAAGTCGGCTCCAACGAGTGCGAGGAAGGCAAGATCTACATCGAGCCGCAGGGCTTCTGTGTTCTGGCTGAAATCGGTGTCAAAGAGGGACTGGCCGAAAAGGCCTTGACTTCTGTCAAGAATATTCTGGAGACGAAGTACGGCGTTGTTCTTCTGCAGCCGGCTTACACCAAATATTACCTGAATCTTGGTGAGGTTTCTTCTTATCCGCCGGGATACAAAGAGAATGCCGGTATCTTCTGCCACAACAACCCATGGATCTCCATCGCAGAGACGGTTGTCGGCCATGGAAACCGCGCATTCGATCTGTATCGTAAGATCTGCCCGGCTTACATCGAGGACATCAGCGAAATCCACCGTACCGAGCCGTACGTTTACTCTCAGATGATCGCCGGAAAAGATGCTGCTCACTTCGGTGAGGCAAAGAACTCCTGGCTGACCGGTACGGCCGCATGGACCTTCGTCAATGTTTCCCAGTACATCCTCGGCATCCAGCCGGATTACGACGGACTTTCCTTAAATCCGTGTATTCCGTCCGATATGGAAGAGTTCAAGATCCGCAGATACTTCCGCGGTGCATGGTACAACATCACCTTTAAGAATCCGGAGCACAAGGAGAAGGGCGTTTCTTCCCTGACGGTCAACGGAACTGCAGTAGAAGGAAATTTGATTACGATGACCGAAGGCTGCACCGAGTATGATGTTGTTGCTGTGATGTAAATTTTTCAAAACACAAATCTCCATACATAACATACAAAACGAGCCCCCGAAAAAGCAATTGCTTTTTTCAGGGGCTCGTCCCTTTTTTCTGATTCTTTTCCTACTGTAACTGTCTTCTCTCTCTGACACCGGAAAGATCCTTGATGACCTCTCCTGCCAGGATCAGGCCTGCTACGGACGGCACAAATGCGATGCTGCCCGGGATGTCACGCCGCTCGGTACATTTTCTTGCGGCACCCGGCGGGCAGATGCAGTGCGTTCTGCAGCTGATGCTCATGTCCTCCAGCGGGCGGATGGATTTCTCCTCGGAATAGACAACTTTCAGTTTCTTCACGCCGCGTTTTTTCATCTCACGCCGCATGACCTTTGCCAGCGGACACATATTCGTTTTGTAGATATCTGCCACGCGGAACTTCGTCGGATCCAGTTTGTTTCCGGCTCCCATGCAGCTGATGACCGGCACGTTGCACGCTTTGGCGCGCATGATGATCTCGATCTTTGCCGTTACGGTATCGACCGCATCGACAACGTACGAATACTTCGTGAAATCAAAATCATCCGCATTTTCCGGCAGATAGAAGCATTTGTATGTTTCCACCTCTGCTTTTGGATTGATGTCGAGAATCCGCTCCTTCATCACGTCTACTTTATATTTTCCAACGCTGCTTCTTGTCGCAATAATCTGACGGTTGATATTGGTCAGGCAGACTTTATCGTCGTCCACCAGTACAAAATGGCCGACACCGCTTCTTGCCAGCGCCTCCACGGTATAGCCGCCCACGCCGCCGATACCGAAAACGGCAACGGTCGCATCCGCCAGAAGATCCATACTCTCCTGACCCAGCAGAAGCTGTGTTCTGGAAAACTGATTTAATGCCATTTGTTTTCCTCCTTGTTTATTAGAATCTCTATAGCAAAACCAGAAAATAACGCAAAAAAGGCAGTGCTGCAGGGCGCGAATTGCAAGGAACAGATTTGAAGGCGTACCGGGGTACGACGAAAATCTGTGACGCAGCAATTCACGTTCTGCAGTGCTGGATTTTTTGCATTATTTTCTGGGATTGCTATAGGTACAATGATAGGTTATTTGCTTTTGTCTGTCAATACCTTACGGAACCAGCTCTGCGGGAATTCGAAGACGAGGAGAATGCCGAGCACGATCGCCACCGCATCTTTGAGCGTCAGAAAGCCGCGTGCGCCTGCGCGTTCCAGATCATCGGTTACGACATAAAATGCCGTCCAGTAAATGCCGCTTCCCGGGACCAGCGGGAAAATTCCGGCGATCAGAAAGACCGTCACCGGACATCGTTTGTATACTGCGAAGCTGCGCGACAGGATGATGACGAGCACCGTCGCAAAAAAGATGGAAACCGGCTCGGTCGTATACGGAAGGATCAGTTTGTAGCAGATCCAGCCGCAGGCGCCCGCAATGCCGCAGTACAGATAGTATTTCCGCGGAACCTGGAACAGAAGCGCAAACGCGATCGTTCCGACGCAGGCGGCGAAAAATTCTGCGATTAAACGAATTGTATCACTGCTCATAGCTGCAGTCCTCCTGCCAGTTGATGGTAACCTGTGATAATAAGGCCGACGCCGAGCGCGATGCAGAACGTCACGAGCAGTGCATCGAGCATCCGCACAAAACCCGCGATATAGTCCTGGTCGGCGATATCACGAATGGCATTCGTAAAGTTCACGCCGGGCACCAGCGGAATAATGGAGCCGATGATGACCTTGTCCAGATGATGGCCGATTCCCGCCTGGTACAGAAAGACGGCGATCAGCGTGACGAGTGCGCCGCCGGAAATGTTCGTTGCGATTTTCGACATTCTGCCGCGGAGCAGATACAGCAGGTAGACGTACAGGACAAAGCCCGACAGAAACGCCACCATGCTGTCCACCATATCGCCGCCGAACAGAAAGCAGAAGCAGGCGCTTCCGACGCCGGACGCGAGAACCTGATGCATTTTAGGTTTTTCCGGCATCCGCTGGATGTCGAGCAGCCACGCTTTCGCCTCTTTCGGCGTGTGCAGCCCCTCCTCGATCTCGCGGGAGAGCTGGTTGACTGCCGTTACTTTATCGAGCCGCGCCGCCGACAGCGGGATGTGGCGCACACGGGCAAATTCCTGTTTTTTGCCGCTCTCTGCCGTCAGGAAAATGCCGCTGCTCAGTACAAACGCATCGCTGGATTTGACGCCGTACGCCCGTGCAATGCGGTCGATCGTCTCCTCCACACGGAAGATTTCCGCTCCGCTCGCCAGCAGAATATCACCCGCCAGCGATGCCACATCGAGTGCTTCTCTCGTCGATTCTGCGTTCATCGTTTTCCTCCTTTTTCAAAGCCGTAAGCCCATTTTCCGCGCAGGAACAGATACAGGAAAATGGCGGAACTGATACTCCAGGTCAGCGAGTACGCCCAGAAGATCACGCGGATATCCGGGATCAGAGTCGGCGCTGCTGTATAAATCACAACTCCGATCAGCTCGGCAATCATGATGGAACACAAGATTCCGAACCGCGCACCTTTTTTCGCACGGTCGTACTGCTTTGCACCAAGGTTCTGGCTGACGAATGTCGTCATCGCCATCTTTCCGAAGGCGTTGATGTTGGTCTGCACAAAAACGTTCGCAATCGAGATTACGGAGTTCTGAAAGCCCGACGGCACGCCGTTCCGGATGATCTTCCGGGAGATACTGCCCTCTGTCATTCTTGTTTTGCTCTCTGCGCTCATGATACACCCCCCATTTGTAAAATTGATAAAATTTGATTTCCCGCAGCTTTTTCTGAAAAGCCGCAATCGAAAACCGGTCACCTGCGGGTTTCCGCAACTGACCGGTTCCTGGAATATCCTTTTTTCTATTATATCGAACCTGCATCCGAATGACAAGATACAAATTCGTCAAGCAGCCGGTCCATCCGTGCCAGCATCTCCTCCTCGCTGCAGAAATACTCCGGTTTCAGCGATTCCAGATAATCGTAAAATGCCGTCAGGATGCTCGGCTCCTGAATGCTCAAGTAGATCAGGCGCTCTGTTTTCGTCTGGAACAGAAGATAACCCTCGTGCGCATTGAGAGAGATATTCAGCGCATGCTCGGCTCTGCCGTCTTCTTCCCGGATCATCCGCAGATTTGTCTGATCCCGCAGCGCCAGAAATCTTCGCACCAGCTCGACTCTCTCCTCCGGTTCGAGCGGAGAATAGCACTCTCTCGGGTATTCGTCCACGCGGCCCATCGCAAGGAAGCTCCGCACACCGTTCTCAGAGAAAAACATCGTTGTCTTTTTGTCCAGCAGCCTGCCCTGCATCATTTTGGCGTATTGCGCAACGGCCTGCACCATCTGGCCGCGCATCGGCATCTCCGGCACGAGGTGGCGCTCCAGCATCTCTTCGGTCAGAAGACCGGAAAAGCACGGCATGCGCTGGAAAAAGTACCGCGGGGACGGCAACTCGATAAAGTGCTGTACCAACGTTTCCGTGTAACCGAGCTGCGTCTGTACCGTGTCGAGCCGTTCAAACAGCGGATCGGACTGGCGCAGATATTCGTCGAACATTTCCCGCAGCATCCGAAGCGTCTCTTCCGCCCGGAACAGGATCGCATTCTGGTAATCTGAACTGAACACCAGCGCGCAGTGCTCCGTCAGTATCAGGTACGGGAACAGGCGGAATTCGTTCAGCCTTGCCACAACATTGTCGTAATAGTATCTCGCATGGTAATCACAGCCGCACGCGCAGAGCGGAAGAATTTTCTGCAGACAGTACAGATTGTAGTTTTTCCGCATGGCAATGAGCTGGTCGTTATTGTTCAGACAGAATAGATGATGAATCGTAAGTCCCGGGTTCTGTTCGCCGAGCGTCTGCAGCAGATCCATCGTAAACTCGAAATCCGGCTGCACCATCACGGCGATTTTTCCATTTTCTTTTACAGACTCGCCAGTGAAGAGCTGCAAAATCGCATGGCGCACATGCGCTGCGCCCTGAACGGGAACTGCTCCGCTACCCCCCCCCGTTCATTTCGAGTTTGGCATACTCCATTTCTGCGAAGATATATTCTTTTCTGCCCTCGCGGCGGCTGAACGTTTCAATCAGCTCACGCACCGATTTCCGCCGGTAATAAACCTCGGCTCCCATCTGGGCAATATAAAACGCATCCATGAAATCCGATTTTTCCTGCGGCGTCAGATGCATGAACTGTGCCATCTTCCGCACCGTATCCTCGTCGGACGGGGTTCTCTTTCCATTGATGATTTTATACATGGAGGAACGGTCAAGTCCGCAGAACTGCGAAAGCGGGTAGACCCCCACATCCTTCATTGTGATATATTCTGATAACAGATCCGAAAAAACTGACATAGCGCCTCCTGGGTATTTGTATTTTTGTGTCAATTTCTTTTACAAGATGACTAAAATTTTACCATATTCGGAAGCACTTGGCAATTCATCCATCAGACTTTAGATATTGTTTCCCTGTTTTTTACTGTTATCCGAAGTCATTTCCCGATAAGTGATGAGCAATGTCTCCAGCGCATACTCCATCGCACGCTCATCGATCACAAAGTGTGCGTTATGCGGCGGATAAAAGGTATTTTCATCCTCCGGATTTCTGGTTCCTACGTTAAAATAGGTGCCCGGTTTTACCTGGGTATAAAATGCGAAGTCTTCTGCTCCCATAATCGGCTTTGTCACAACGGCATGGACTCCGTTTTTCAGCAATGCGTTTCGAACACGGCCGGTCACCGCCTCATCGTTGTGAAGGGCCGGATATCCCTTCAGAAGTTTGAAATCGCATTCGCATCCCTTTGCTTCGCAGATCTTTTCCGCTGCCCACTGTACTTTTTTGCACAGTTCTTCGGCAATCTGATTGTTATGGGTACGCATATTTCCTTCTATGACTGCTGTTTCCGGAATTACGTTAAAATACTCATGTTTTCCGGCTTCAAAACGGGAAACGATCATCGTGGCGGATTCCAGCGGATCGACATTCCATCCGATCATCTGATTGATGGCCGTCACCACAAGTGCGCCGGTCGAAATCGGATCCACGGAGCGGAACGGAAAGCCTCCATGGCCGCCCTTTCCCTTTACCAGAATCTCAAAATTCGAGAACGATGCAGTTCGCGGGCCGCCGGCGGCTACGACGGTTCCTACTTCCACTTCCGGTGCGCAGTGCCATGCAAACACCTCGTCCACATCATCCAGCACGCCATCTTCCACAATATACTTTCCGCCGCCCGGAACACAGTCCTCGCCCTGCTGGAATACGAGCTTGACGGTTCCGCGGATCAGATTCCGGTGATGAGAAAGGTAATCTGCAAAACACATCAGCGTCGCGGTATGGGCATCATGGCCGCACGCATGCATCACGCCGTCGTGTACGGATGCGAACGGCAGACCGGTCTGCTCCGTAATCGGCAGTGCATCGATATCGGCGCGGAACAGCAGGGTCGGGCCTTCTTTCTCGCCCTTCAGGATTCCGACGGTGCTGTTTCCGCGAATGCCTTCCGCCATCGGAATATCCAGCTCTTTCAGATGCTGGCGCACCCACTGTGCCGTCTGCTCCTCCTGAAACGAAAGCTCCGGATTCTGATGCAGATGCCGGCGGTATGTTCTCAAAAGTTCCCGGTATCCGAGGGCCGCCTGCCTCATCGTGCTCGGTTCTGTTTTTTCTGTCTCACCCATCATTCAGAACTCCATTCCATACTCTTCGCGTGCAAATTTTTCCAGTACCGGGATTGATCTCTTTACTTTCTCGGTATCAATGCAGTACGCCATTCTGAAATAACCCGGGCAGCCGAAATTGTCTGCCGGCACCAGAATCAGATCGTATTTCTTTGCTTTCATGCAGAATGCGTTGGCATCTTCCTCTAATGCCTTCGGGAAAATGTAGAAGGTTCCGCCCGGTTTTACGACTTCAAATCCGATTCGCTTCAGTGCATCGTAGAGCAGATTCATATTCGTCTCATAAACGGAAAGATCGCTGACCTGATCGATGACTTTTGCTACGGCAAGCTGTACACTGGATGCCGGGCAGTTATGGCCGATTCCTCTGCTGATCTGTCCGCACATCACGGCAATCAGATCCGCATCGGTGCATCTCGGGTTCACGGCAACGTATCCGATTCGCTCGCCCGGAAGGCTTAAGCTCTTGGAGAAGGAATAGCAGGAAATGGAATTATCATAGAACTTGCTGACATATGGGGCATCCGTTCCTTCGAATACAATCTCACGGTACGGCTCATCACTGATCAGGAAAATATCGTGGCCGTATTCTTTCTGTTTCTCTTTCAGGATCGCTGCCAGTTTCTGAATCGTCTCTGTGCTGTAGACAATTCCCGATGGATTGTTCGGTGTGTTGATTAGAACAGCCATGACGTTTTCGTTCAGCATCTCAGTAAATGCATCGAAATTAATCTGGAAATTCTCTGTGTTGGCCGGAACTACTTTTAATACGGCTCCTGTCTGATTGACATACGGATAATATTCCGGAAAGCACGGTGCAAAGGTGATCACTTCATCTCCCGGCTTTGTCACGCAGCGGACGGCATGGGCAATGGCGCCTGCCGCACCGGATGCCATGAAGATATGTTTCGTCTCATAATCCATTCCAAATCTTCTGTTTAAGCTGTCTGCAACTGCTTTTCTGACTTTCTCGATTCCAAGAGACGGGCTGTAGCCGTGGAGGCTCATCGGGTTTTCCTCTTTCAGAAGTCCGATCATGGCCTCTGTGTACCCTTCTGTACACGGTACACTCGGATTTCCCAGGCTGTAATCAAACACATTTTCATATCCGATCTCTTTTCCTCTTTCTGTTGCATACTCGCTTAACTCCCGGATAATGGATTTTCCGCTTAACATTTTTTTGTACTGTTCATTGATCATTGTTTTTCCCTCTCCCTTTCTTTTTTACAATTCTTACAGGCCGTTTACAATGTGTTCCGGTCTTTTTCCGGCGGCAACGAGATCCAGATCTCTCCAGAACATCGCATATCCGCGGTAGAACGAAGCTGCGGTGATGCCTCCTACATGGCAGCTGAAGATGATTTTCTTTTCCACTTCCTCTTCTGCCTGCAGTATGACGCTGTCCTTTGTGACCGGCTCTCCGG
>CAVLAW010000064.1:0-11482 GCA_963661155.1 Tidjanibacter massiliensis
TTTTTTCTGGAATTTCATATGGCGAGAAGCCACATCGAGATGCAGCGCAGCGGAATCGAGATGGGGCTCTGAATAGTTACAATTTGCAGCACAGAAATTGAGAGAGGGCTGCTGCCGTATGGCAGCGGCCTTTTCTTGAATCAGAAAGGAATTTCTAAATGACAGGGAAAAACGAAAGAAAGTTAAAAAAATGGGCAGCCCTTTTTCTTGCCGCAGCAATGTCCCTGACGGCCTGCGGCAGCGCAGCATCGACCGGCAGCACATCCGCATCATCTGCGTCGGGCACTTCGACGGCTTCGGAGAGCGAAACGGAGAGCACATCTTCCTCCGAGAGTACAGCAGACGGCAGTCCCGCGGAGACAGAGAGCGAATCAGAAACAGTCGATACTAACAGCACATCGGAAGCTGACACTGCATCCGCAAAAGGATTCACAACGACCGACGATGTGAGCGATGCACCGGAGATCACCGGCATCACCATCGAGAGCAAGATGGTTTTAAGCTACGCGGAGTGTTTTAACGTCTATTACTGCGTAGACGGCTACAAACTGCTGGATGTGAAGGACGGCGCACAGTACCTCCTCGTACCGGAAGGAAAAGAAGCACCGGACGACCTTGATTCCGATGTAATCGTGATCCATCAGCCGCTGGAGCGCATTTACATGGCGGCAACTTCTCCGATGGCGCTGTTTGACGCGATGGACGGTCTCGACTCCATCCGCCTTACCGGTGAAACCGCAGAGAACTGGTACGTACAGGATGCCGCTGACGCGCTGAATGCGGGAACCATGGTCTTTGCCGGAAAATACAGCGAACCGGACTACGAGCTGCTCGTCAGCGAAAACTGCGATCTTGCGATTGAGTCCACCATGATTCTCCATTCCCCGAAAGTACAGGAGATGATCGAGATGCTCGACATTCCGGTCTTCATCGACCGCTCCAGCTACGAATCCCAGCCGCTTGGCCGTACCGAGTGGATCAAACTTTATGGTGCGATGCTGGACAAAGAGGAAGCTGCTTCTGAATTCTTCGACAGCCAGGCAAGCGTGGTGGAAAACCTGAAAGATTTTAAGAACACCGAAAAAACAGTTGCTTTCTTCTATGTTAATACGAGCGGAGCCGCCGTTGTCCGTAACCCGGAGGACTATATTTCCACGATGATTGAGCTTGGCGGCGCACGCAATGCCTTCCGCGATCTGCAGGATGACAGCGGAAAGACCTCCGTTCCGATCACGATGGAGCAGTTCTACGACACGGCGGAAGATGCGGATTACCTGATCTACAACGCAAGCATCGACTCGACCGTGAAAACGCTCGACGACCTGCTGGCAAAAGATTCCACGTTCGCCGATTACAAGGCAGTCAAAGAGGGCAATGTCTGGACGACAGAAAAATCCATGTACCAGGCAACCGACAAGATTGCACAGTTCACCAACGACATCAATCTGCTGGTAACGGGCGGCGATCCGGATCAGATGGTATTCTTAAGAAAATTATCCTGATGGAGGAACGTATGGCAGAGAAAAGAAATAGGACAGAAAAAGAGAACAGCTTCCATATGGAAAACTTCCGGCGCCGTTCGCGGTATGCCGCGGTGTTTCTGGTGCTGATTCTGGCGTTCGCCGCCATCACTGTGCTGAATATCAACTCCGGAAACGTAAATATTTCGATTCCGGAAATTGTCCGGATTCTGCTGCGGCGGACAGGAGAGGGAAAAGAATATAATATTATCTGGAAAATCCGGCTTCCGCGTATTCTGATGGCGGCGATCCTCGGAGGCGCGCTGTCGCTGTCCGGTTTCCTTTTACAGACCTTCTTCGAAAACCCGATCGCCGGTCCGTTTGTACTTGGAATTTCATCCGGTGCCAAAATGGTCGTGGCGCTGACCATGATTTTTTATCTGGAGCGGGCGCGCAATATCACATCCTACACGATGATCATTGCCGCGTTCTTAGGCTCCCTTCTCTCCGTCGGCTTCATTTTGCTGATGTCCCGCCGGATCAAAAACATGGCAGGACTTCTCGTCGGCGGTATCATGATCGGATACATCTGCTCGGCCGTCACGGATTTTGTCATTACGTTTGCGGAGGATTCCGATATCGTCAATCTCCACGGATGGTCGCAGGGAAGTTTCTCCGGTATGAGCTGGAGCAACGTGGCGATCTCCGCTGTCGTGATCGGCATCACCTTCGTCATCACGTTTCTGATGGCAAAACCGATCGGTGCATACCAGCTCGGTGAGGCGTATGCGCAGAGCATGGGTGTCAATATCAAAGTGTTCCGCATTGCGCTGATTCTGCTTTCCAGCATTCTCTCTGCCTGCGTCACCGCGTTTGCCGGCCCGATCTCGTTTGTCGGCATCGCCGTTCCGTTCCTGGTCAAACAGAGTCTCGGCACCTCGCGCCCGCTCGTCGTCATCCCGGGAACATTTCTCGGCGGAGCCGTTTTCTGTATGATGTGTGACCTGATCGCGCGTATGGCGTTTGCGCCGCTGGAACTTTCGATCAGTACCGTAACGTCGATCTTTGGCGCGCCGATTGTCATTTTCATGATGCTGCGCCGGAAAAGGGGGTAAGAGAGCGATATGAAAGAATATTATTTTCATCTGGACCACCTGACGGTCGGCTATGATAAGAAGCCGCTGATCAAGGATATCTGTATCGGCATTGAAAAAGGCGAGATCGTCACGCTGATCGGTCCGAACGGTTCCGGTAAATCGACGATTTTAAAGAGCATCACCCGCCAGTTGAAGCTGGTCGGCGGAAATGTAGAGTTTGACGGAAAAAACCTGCATGCGCTTTCGTTCCAGGAACTGTCCACGAAGATGGCCGTTGTGCTGACGGAGCGCATGAAACCGGAGCTGATGACGTGCCACGATATCGTGGCGACGGGTCGCTATCCGTATACGGGACGGCTCGGTATGCTGACGCGTGAGGACGAGGAGAAGGTCGAGGAGGCGATGCGCGCCGTTCACGCAGAAGAACTCGGCGGCCGCGATTTCAACGCGATCAGCGACGGCCAGCGCCAGAGAGTGCTCCTCGCGCGTGCGATCTGCCAGGAGCCGGAGGTCATCATTCTCGATGAACCGACGTCGTTCCTTGATATCCGCCATAAACTGGAACTGCTTGCGATTCTGCGCAGAATGGCGAAAGAGAAGGGCATCACCGTCATCATGTCGCTGCATGAGATCGATCTGGCTCAGAAAGTTTCGGACAAGATCATCTGCGTGAAGGGCGACGCGATTTCCCATTTCGGTGCGCCGGAGACGATTTTCCGCGAGGATATCATCCGCGATCTGTATGAGATTGACAATGGTTCCTTCGATCCGTGCTTCGGCAGTATCGAACTGCCGCGGCCGGAGGGAACGCCGCGCGTCTTCGTTCTGGCTGGATGCGGAAAGGGAATCCCTGTTTTCCGGAAACTGCAGAAGGAGAATATTCCGTTTGCGGCGGGCATCCTCTACACGAACGATATCGACTACCAGCTCGCCCGCACACTGGCAATGGAAACCGTGACGGAAGAGCCGTTTCAGGAAATCAGCGACGAAGCGTTTGCACGCGCCTGTGAGCTGATCCGAAGCTGTGAGCGTGTGATCGATGCCGGCGTTCCGGTCGGCTCGTGCAATCGTCGGATTGAGGAATTGCGGACGGAAGCAAAGCGGCTTGGAAAGCTGCAAGAGTAAAACAAAAAGTAAATCAAAATCTCCTGTTTGGAAACGAAAGAAAAATCGTATCCGAACAGGAGATTTTTTTGCAGCTATTGTAAAAATCAGCAAAAAAACATGAAAAATGCAACATTGAATTGTACGAAAAATTCGCACAATTTGAGTCAAAAACAAACAGAGATTGACACTTAAAAAGTCAAGTGCTTTGTAAAATCTTTTGGCGAAATAACGGTTTTCTCTGTTATGCCCAAAACACGCGTTCTGATTTCACGAGATTTCAACACACGCTTTCCACACCATTTTTCGTGGATAATGTGGATAACTCGGTGTATAACTTGATTTTGGGCATGTTTTCGGTGGTTAACTATGTGGATAACTTGTGGACGGGATGTTTATAAAATTGGTCCATGTGGAAAAAAGTCCGTTTCTTTGTGCAATTTCGACAAAAAGGGGTTTTGAAGTTTTACATGACTGACCTGAAAGGTTTTTCAGATTTCAGAAACTAATATAAAATAAGAAAAGCAGACAAATTTCTGTGTAATACAGAGGCTTGCCTGCTTTTTTATAGTTCATAGGAAAATCAGCATGAGAAAATCAGTGGCTGATCAGATATTTTTCCACGGAAGTGACGCAGTTCGCGCCGTCAGCTGCCGCTGTGATAATCTGGCGGAGCTGCTTCGTGCGGACATCGCCTGCGGCAAAGACACCCGGAACGCTCGTCACGCCGTCCTCGCCGGCTTTGATGTAGCCGGCCTCATCGGTCTCTACCTTATCTGCAATCAGTGCAGATACCGGCACAATGCCGACTGCGATAAAGACACCGTCCACAGCGATCTCGCCGGGCTCGCCCGTCTTTTTATTTGTTACCTTCACGCCGGAAACCATCTCGCTTCCCTCGATGGAATCCACAACCGTATCCCACACCAGTTCGACATTCGGCAGCGCCAGCAGGGCATCCTGCAGAACGCCTGCGGCCCGCAGTTCGTCGCGGCGGTGGATCACATAAACTTTTTTGCATGCTCTTGCGAGAAAAATCGCGTCCTCCACGGCAACATCGCCGCCGCCGACAACCGCAACGGTTTTATCTTTAAAGAATGCGCCGTCGCATGTTGCGCAGTAGGAGACGCCCATGCCGGAGAGCTCTTTTTCACCCGGTACATTTAATGCGCGGTGCTCCGCACCGGTCGCAAGAATCACCGTTTTTGCATGATACTCATTTTTTCTCGTGCGGACAATCTTGATCTCCTCATCAAGAACCAGCTCCTTCACGCGCTCGCGGGTAAATTCTGCGCCCATTTTTTCGGCGTGCGCGCGGAGAGTGCTTCCAAGATCCATGCCGCTGATGCCCGGAAGGCCCGGGTAGTTGTCTACTTCATAGGTGTTCAGCACCTGGCCGCCGCTCGCAAAGTTTGCCTCGATCGTGAGAGAGGAGAGCTTTGCGCGCTTCGCATAAATTGCGGCAGAAAGTCCCGCCGGGCCGGAGCCGATGATGATAACGTCGTATAAGTTTTCCATAAAAATCCTCGTTTTCCTTTGTAGTTAAGCGTTTTACGGAGCCGGTGTCTCGGTCGGTTCCTGGCCATTGCTTTCGGATTCCGCGGAGGTGTCCTCCTCTTCCGGTGTCTCCGGCTGGTTGTGAACCACCTTGATGCTGCGCACCAGCTTCAGATCCCTGTCAATGCCGACTTCCGTGTAGTCGATTTTTTCATCCCCACTGTAGAATGTGTAGAGTGTGAGATTACTATCCTCTTTTTCCGTTTTTTCTGATTTTGCATCGCCCGCCTTCGCAAGAAAATCGCTCTCGGAAGTGCCGAGCGTGATGCCGTTCGTGATCGAAATCGGAATCTTCGTTGTGTCAAGATCGCCGTACAGCGAGGTAACGAAGCAGTTGCGCACGGTTGTTGCCTCTGCACCGTAATTATGCACCGTACAGTAGAGCTTCTTGTCGCCCTTTTCCAGTGTGACATAACCGTATTTGCCGTTCAGAACCGCCGTGTCGGACTCCTTGGTATTGATGACCCAGTCGTGGTTTAAAAGCTCGCTGACCGGAACTGGAAGATGATACAGCACATCGTCGAAGCGGACGGTCCAGTCATTGATTTCGGTGCTGTCACTTTCCGGTGCGGTATAAGCCTCTACTTCCGGCGTTGTGGCATCGCTGACATCATCCAGCGCTTTTTCGTCCGCTGTAGTCGTAAAGTTCTGCATATCGAGCGAATACAGTGTTCCTGTTTCCGCGTCGAAGCCGAGTGTGATGGTCTGGTACAGTCCGTATTCGTATGTGAACTGCACCGAGGTGTCAGTCTCGTAGCGGTCCTTTGGCGCGCCGTAGATGGTCTCGACATCATCCATCAGCGACTGCTGCAGGGTGACGCCGCTCGGCAGATCCACATAGATATTCTGGCCCTCGGCGGTAGAAGTATCGATATGAATGCCTCCGATCAGGCATTCCGAAACCGGTTTTGCCGTCGTGTCGGGATTTGCGATATCGACGGTGATCTGGTTTCCGTCTTTTTCAAAGCTTTCACCCTCCGAGAAGGATTCCGGCTGGATTTCTTTCGTGTCGTCTCCGCTGTAGACCCAGCCAAGCGCTGTGAAATCCGCGTAGGATTCCGGAATTTCGTACGTATCGCCCCAGATGGCGAGCTGAAAACTGTTCAGGTCCTTCGGGAGTTCCACATCATATTCGGGAATCTCATCGGAGTCGCCGGAGGCTGCCAGATTGTCTTCGGGGTCTTCATCGTCTGTACTCTGACTGATGGTTGTGATCGGAATCGTCTCTGTTTTCTTTCCGCAGCCGCTCGTTCCAACGAGAAAAGCGGCAAATACTGCTGTTAAAACCCAACGGTATTTTTTCATCAGAACCTCCTCATAATAAAAATGTTTGAACGTTGCTTCATACAAGTAACGATATTATAGCAATCCCTATTTTACCACATTCCACGCTGTTTTCCAATGTCTGAATAGCCGGATTTCCCCGGGAATACATATTAGTAAAGGGCAGAGTTTTTTCAAAAAGGAGGAACGCATATGAGATTCACAAAAATGCAGGGCTGTGGAAATGACTATATCTATGTGAACAAAATGGAAGAGCGCATCGAAAACCCGGCGCGTCTGGCGAAAACTTTAAGTGACCGCCATTTCGGCATCGGTGCGGATGGGCTGATTCTGATCGGGGCATCGAAAACGGCTGATTTTTCGATGGAAATGTACAATGCCGACGGCTCGAAAGGTGCCATGTGCGGCAACGGGATCCGCTGTGTGGGAAAATACGTGTACGAGCACGGCCTGACCCGAAAAACGACGCTTGTAATCGAAACCGGCAGCGGAAACCGTGTGATCCATCTGCAGACCGGCGGAAATCCGAATGAAATAGAGCAGGTAACGGTGGAAATGGGTTCGCCGGAATTCCGCGCGGACAAGATCCCTGTTGTTTCGCTTGGGGAGTATGTGCTGGAACAGAAAATAACCGTAGGCGGCAGTGATTATACGATGACCTGCCTCTCAATGGGCAATCCGCATGCGGTCGTCTGGAGCGAAAATGTGGAAAATTTTCCGATTTCTGAGACCGGTCCCGCCTTCGAACACCTTTCCTGCTTCCCGGATCGTATCAATACAGAGTTTATCCAGACTTTAGATCAACACACAATCAAGATGAGAGTCTGGGAACGTGGGAGCGGCGAAACGCTGTCCTGCGGAACGGGAGCCTGTGCGGCGGCCGTCGCAGCGATGCTTGCGAGCCGTGTTTCGGAGGGCGAAACTGCCGTAAAACTGCGCGGCGGCACACTTTCTGTCACCTGGGATCGGACAAAAAACAAGGTCTTTCTGACCGGTCCGGCGGAGACAATTTTTGAGGGAACGCTTGCAGAACGAATCTGAAAAATGCAAATATCTGTCTGCACAAAGAGGGCACCTGCAATATTCTGAAAATAAAAACTTGTAGTAAATGCCTTTTCTTTTCAAAAGAAACATGCTACAATATGTGGTACCCGCTACAAGAAAAGGGTGGGGGACACACAAGATATAGTGTTTGTTTTGGAGGATACCACAATGGTTTATATTATCAAAAAGGACGGCACAAAAGAAGAATTCGACGCGCAGAAGATCGTCCGTGCCGTAAATAAATCCGCACAGAGAATCCTGTATAACTTCTCGCAGCAGGAGATTGACTTTATCTGTAAGTTCGCAACCGAGCACGTATATTCCCTTGGAAAGACCGAAATCCCGATCAGCGATATGCACAATATCGTGGAAGGAGCACTCGAAAAAGTGAACCCGGCAGTGGCAAAGAGCTATCGCGATTACCGGAATTATAAAACTGATTTTATCCATATGATGGACGAGGTCTACACAAAGAGCCAGTCCATCCGCTACATCGGAGACAAGAGCAACGCCAACACCGACAGCGCCCTTGTTGCAACGAAGCGAAGCCTGATTTTCAACGAGCTGAACAAAGAGCTGTACCGCAAGTTCTTCATGAACCGCAACGAGCTGCAGGCATGCAAAGACGGCTACATCTACATTCACGACCAGTCCGCACGTCTTGATACCATGAACTGCTGTCTGTTCGATGTCGGAAACGTCTTAAAGGGCGGATTCGAGATGGGAAATGTCTGGTACAACGAGCCGAAAACCCTCGACACCGCATTTGATGTCATGGGCGATATCGTCCTCAGTACCGCAGCACAGCAGTACGGCGGCTTTACCGTGCCGGAGGTGGACAAGATCCTCGCTCCGTATGCACAGAAGAGCTATGATTATTACTACAAAGAGTTCCTGAAATACACCGACGCGTCCTGGGAGGGAGCCGAGGAGAAAGCCATCGAGTATGCGATCGACAAAGTAAGAAGAGAGTGCGATCAGGGATGGCAGGGAATTGAGTACAAACTGAACACTGTCGGTTCTTCCCGCGGTGATTATCCGTTCGTTACCGTGACTCTCGGTCTTGGAACGAGCATGTTCGAGAAGATGATCTCGATCTCCCTTCTCGAAGTTCACAAAAACGGACAGGGAAAGAAAGGCCACAAAAAGCCGGTGCTCTTCCCGAAAATCGTATTCTTATACGACAAAGCTATTCACGGAGAAGGCGGCATCGCCGAGGATGTCTTCGAGGCAGGTCTCGACTGTTCCTCCAAGACCATGTATCCGGACTGGCTGTCGATGAGCGGCGAAGGCTACATCGCCGAGATGTACAAGAAATACAAGAGAGTCATCAGCCCGATGGGATGCCGTGCTTTCTTAAGCCCATGGTACGAGCGCGGCGGCATGGAGCCGGCAGATGAGAACGACAAACCGGTCTTTGTCGGCCGTTTCAACATCGGAGCTGTATCTCTTCATCTTCCGATGATCCTGGCGAAATCCCGTTCCGAGAACCGCGATTTCCATGAGGTGCTCGACTTCTACCTCGAGATGATCCGCGATCTGCACAAACGGACCTACGATTATCTCGGCGAGATGCGTGCATCCACGAACCCGCTGGCTTACTGCGAGGGAGGTTTCTACGGCGGCCACTTAAAACCGTCCGACAAGATCCGCCCGCTGTTAAAACCGATGACCGCATCGTTCGGTATCACAGCGCTGAACGAGCTGCAGGAGCTGTACAATGGAAAATCCTTGGTGGAGGACGGACAGTTCGCACTCGATACCCTGAAATACATCAACGACAAAGTTGCTGAGTTTAAGAAAGAGGATGGCATTCTCTACGCCATCTACGGCACACCGGCAGAGTCCCTGTGCGGTCTGCAGGTAGAGCAGTTCCGCAAGAAATACGGCATTGTCCGCAACGTTTCGGACCGCCCGTACGTCAGCAACAGCTTCCATTGCCATGTAACCGAGGATATCACCCCGATCCAGAAGCAGGATCTTGAGGGACGTTTCTGGGAACTCTGCAACGGCGGAAAAATCCAGTACGTGCGCTACCCGGTCGGCTACAACAAAGGTGCGATCAAGACCTTGATCGAGCGTGCGATGGAGCTCGGATATTACGAGGGCGTCAACCTGTCCCTGGCTTACTGCGATGACTGCGGCCACCAGGAACTTGACATGGATGTCTGCCCGGTCTGCGGTTCCAAGAACTTGACAAAGATTGACCGTATGAACGGATATCTTTCCTACAGCCGTGTTCATGGCGACACCCGTCTGAATGAGGCGAAGATGGCAGAGATCGCAGAGAGAAAATCGATGTAACAATCCTTGTGATAAGATAGAACAGCGAAAGCCCCTGCGGGAAATCCATTTAGTTCGGATTTCCCGCAGGGGCTTTCTCGCTTTTTGAAACAGAAGAATTATTCTTCCACATCGCGGGTGATATTGCGTACCCAGACATATTTTTTGTAATGAAGATAAACCGCAGGCAGCTTCACGATCTCATCGAGGCTTACGATACAGTAGACCGCCATAACTGGCAGTTTCAGCCAGAATGCTGCGAGAAATCCGAGCGGTACGGAGAAGCACCACATCGCGCCGATGTTTCCCTGCACATCGAATTTGGAATCGCCGCCTGCACAGAAGATACCGTCGAGAACAGTGGTGTTGACCGATTGTGCCATCAGGTTCAGGCCGCAGAAGAGAAGCATGTACTGCAAGTAATCTGCCGCGGTATCGGTCAGCGGAGCAAAATGGACGATGGCCGGGGAGATCAGCATGAGAAGACCGCCGGTCACAATGCCGATCACGATTGCAAGGTGGCTTAAGCGTCCGCCGTATTCGCGGGCTTTTTCCAGCTCATTCGCACCGAGCAGATTTCCGATCAGGACACCGGCACCGCCGCTCACACCGCGGATCAGGCAGGAGAGGAGGCTCTTTGCGATCGAGGTAATCGAGTTTGCCGCAACCGCGTCGCTTCCCATGTGCCCCATGATAACGGAATACAGAACGTAGGCGATTCCCCAGACGAGCGCAGCCGCCAGAACCGGGAGCGTGTAACGCCAGAAATCGGCAGAGAGCATTTTTCCGGCCGAGGAGAAAAGACGTTTCCAGAGAATCTGTACATGGTTCGGTTTCTTCGTCTCAAGGTAAGCCCAGATCAGTTCCAGGACGCGGGCTGCAACCGTTGCGTAAGCCGCGCCGCGGATGCCGAGCGCCGGAGCACCGAAGAGACCATAGATCAGGATGGCATTTAAGATAATGTTCAGCACAACCGCCGTGGAACTGATACGGGAGCTGACGACAGCGTGGCCGGTATTTTTCAGCAGAATCAGGTACACCTGTGAGATACCGCAGAGCACGTAGGAGAGTGCAACCGCGCGCAGGTAGTCGCTTCCGCTTGCGATCAGGGCCGCGTCATTCGTAAAGATCTGCATCAGCAGCCCCGGACAGAGACCGGCGAGAATCGTGAACAGGCCGGAGAACAACAAGTTCGCACGCAGCGCAATCGGAATGACTTTCTCAATCGAAGCCGCATCCTGTTTTCCCCAATACTGCGCCGCCATAATACCGGCACCCGCCGCAATACCCGTGATAAAAAGATTCAGAACAAACTGCACCTGCCCGGCCAGCGAAACCGCCGACAGCGAAGTCTGATCAATCCATCCCAACATAATCGCATCCGTTGCACTGACAAGCGCCAGCATAAAGTTCTGAATCGCGATCGGGAGGACGAGGAGATTTAACTTCTGGTAAAACTCATCTTTGAAATTAATCCGTGTTTTCATAAAATTTCCCCCAAGGTAATAGTATAGAAATAATAGCATTCTGTTGTATTATAACGGAAAGAAAAAAGGAAAACAATGGCTGAAACAAGCCAGTTTTGGATCATTTTTGACATTTTTGCATATGGATAAAAGAAAGAGATTCCGTTTCGGGAGCGGGGCATCATTT
>CAVLAW010000065.1:0-5923 GCA_963661155.1 Tidjanibacter massiliensis
ATCAGCGCATTTGGATACAAGAAAACCCCGGAAAGTGTTGATTTTCCGGGGTTTTTCGAGCTTTTCGATTGTAAAATCGCGTCCAATTATCTCTTGCTGAACTGCGGAGCGCGACGAGCGGCTTTGAGGCCGTACTTCTTACGCTCTTTCATTCTAGGATCACGAGTCAGGAAACCTGCTTTTTTCAGGACTGGTCTGTAGTCGTTGTCTACAGTCAGAAGGGCACGTGCAACACCGTGACGGATTGCTCCTGCCTGTCCTGTGTATCCGCCGCCGTGAACGTTTACGATCACGTCGAATTTATCAGCGGTCTCTGTAGCTGCCAGAGGCTGACGAACGATAACTTTCAGGGTCTCCAGACCAAAATACTCATCGATGTCTCTTTTATTGATGGTAACTTTACCAGTTCCCGGTACAAGATATACTCTTGCGATAGATTTTTTTCTTCTTCCGGTTCCGTAATATTTTGCGCTAGCCAATGTTCTTTACCTCCCTATTAAAATGTTAAAACTTCTGGTTTCTGAGCTGCATGAGCGTGCTCTGCACCAGCGTATACGTGAAGTTTTGTGAACATCTGTCTTCCAAGAGGTCCTTTTGGAAGCATGCCTTTTACTGCAAGTTCAACAACTTTCTCCGGTTTCTTAGCCATCATCTCGCGAAGAGTAGCTTCTTTCATTCCACCAACATAATCGGAGTGGCTGTAGTAGATCTTCTGATCCAGTTTTTTACCGGTTACTTTTACTTTATCAGCGTTGATTACGATTACGTAATCACCAGTATCTACGTGCGGAGTGTACTCCGGTTTGTTTTTTCCACGTAATACTTTTGCTACTTCAGATGCCAGACGTCCTAATGTACATCCTTCTGCATCAACAACATACCATTTTCTTTCAATCTTATCTGGATTTGCCATAAAGGTGTTCATGGATATAACCTCCTGTAAAAATTTCAATTTACTGTTTCATGTATATAGGAAACCGCCTTACCGGGGCTTATGGCATCGGCGTTTTCAAACTACGTCACACATTAAGTAATTATATTATACGGATTTTGGAATGTCAACTGTTTTTTGCCCATATTTTACATTTTTTCAGCAAAAAGACAAATGCAGTCTCTATTCGAAATCCCATTCGGGATACTGGATCCGCACCAGTGTCAGTCCTTCCGGTCTCGCGGTGGCTCCCGCCAGTTTCCGGTCTTTCGCCGCAAAGATCTCCGGAATCTTTTCCGGCGGATAATCGCCCTTTCCCACTTCGAGAAGTGTCCCGGTAATGATCCGCACCATATTGTAGAGGAAACCATTTCCGGTAATCCGGAACCGGATCATATCGTCCTCTTTTACCACGCTCGTCTCGTAAATCGTACGGACGGTGTCAGTCACTTCCGGCTTTGCCGTCGCAAAGCTCTTGAAATCATGCGTGCCGACCAGATATGAGGCCGCACGCCGCATCGCATCCACATCGAGCGCACCATACCAGAAGTACGAATTCAGCCGCCGTGTCGGGTCCGCGAACGTCCGGTTTAAAATCCGGTATTCATACGTTTTGACCGTCGACGTAAACCGCGGATGAAACTCAGTCGGCACTTCCGCCGATCCCTGAATGCGGATATCTGCCGGGAGCCGTGTATTTAAAGCAAACGCAATCCGATCCGCCGGCATTCTCGCCTCGGTGTCAAACACCGCAACATTGCCGAGTGCATGGACGCCCGCGTCTGTACGGCTTGCGCCGATGCAGGAAATCTCTTTTCCAAAAAGATCCGAGAGCGCCCGGTTCAGCACTTCCTGCACCGTGATTCCATTCGGCTGTACCTGCCAGCCGCAGTAATTCGTTCCGTCGTAAGCCACAATCAGCTTAATTCTGCGCATGCTTTTCCTCCGTTTTCTTCAAAATCAGAATCCGAATACACGCAGTCCGATGCTGCATGCAAGGTACGCAACCAAAATGCCGTACGCCGTGTAATCGCGCGTCTGATAGCGGAGCGGCTTCATCTGTGTTCTGCCTTCGCCGCCGTGGTAGCATCTTGCTTCCATCGCCAGCGCCAGATCGTTCGCCCGGCGGAAAGCCGAGATAAACAGCGGCACCAGAAGCGGCACCATGTTCTTCACTCTCTGGATGATATTTCCGCTCTCAAAATCCGCGCCGCGTGCCATCTGCGCTTTCATGATCTTATCTGTCTCCTCGAGAAGAATCGGAATAAACCGGAGCGCAATCGACATCATCATCGAGATCTCATGCACCGGCACATGAACTTTTTTCAAGGGGCCGAGCAGGCTCTCCAGCGCGTCGGTGAGCTGGTTCGGCGTTGTCGTTAAGGTCATGAGAGAGGAACCGATCATCAAGTAAATCAGACGGATCGACATACGGCATGCCATCGCCACACCCTCACGGGTGATCGTGATTTTCCAGATGTGAACGAGCGCTTCACCCGGGGTGAACAGAATATTGAACACCATCGTGATCGCCAGCAGCACAAAAATTGATTTCAGGCCTTTCGTGATAAATTTGAACGGCACTTTCGACAGTTTAATCATCACCGCAAGGAAAATCGTTCCCAGCAGATAGCCCCAGTTGTGGAACAGAAAGAGGGATACCACGTAGACGAGCGTTCCCACAAATTTCACACGCGGGTCCAGCCGGTGCAGAATGGAGTCCGCCGGGTAATACTGTCCCAGAGTAATATCTCTTAACATAATTCTGCTCCTTCTTTCCCGTTTTTCTTCTGTTTTTTAAGTGCCGCAAGAATCGTATCCCGCGCCTCTTCCACCGTCGTCGCCGTCACGTCTACATCCATGCCGTGTTCCTTCAGCGCATGCATAATATACGTCATCTGCGGCGCTGCAAGTCCGATCTCCTCGAGTTCTTTATAGTGGGCGAAGACTTTCTTCGGCTCATCGTCAAACGCCACATGACCGTGGTTCATGACGATGATCCGCTCGACATATTTTGCAATATCCTCCATGCTGTGCGATACCAGCACAACGGAGATGTCGCGTGTCTCGTGCAGCAGTGCAAGCTGGTCGAGGATCTCATCGCGTCCTTTCGGGTCCAGGCCTGCGGTCGGCTCGTCGAGCACCAGAAAATCCGGATTCATCGCGAGCACGCCTGCGATCGCCACACGGCGCTTCTGGCCGCCGGAGAGTTCAAACGGCGATTTCTCATACATTTCTCTTGGAAATCCGACATGATCCAGCGCCTCTTCGGCACGCTTTCTGCATTCCTTCGGGGAAAGTCCCTGGTTTTTCGGACCGAAGCAGACATCCGTGATGACATCCGTCTCAAAGAGCTGATGCTCCGGGTACTGGAAGACCAGTCCGACGTGGCTTCGAAGCTCACGAAGCGGATAGCCCTCTTTCCAGATATCCTCCCCGTCGTACAGCACCCGTCCCGAAGTCGGGCGGATGAGGCCGTTCAGGTGCTGCACCAGCGTCGATTTTCCGCTTCCCGTATGGCCGATGACGCCCACAAACTGACCATTCGGAATTTCAAGGTTTACATGCTCCAGGGCGTGCATCTCATATGCCGTTCCCGGGCTGTACGTGTAGGTTACATCTTCAAGTTTCAATGACATAATGCATTCACCAATTCATCGGTCGTCAGAATCCCCTCCGGGAGATCCACACCGCTTTTTCGCAGTTCATAAGCCAACAGTGTCACCTGGGGTACGTCGAGGCGGAGTTCTTTTAATGTTTCCACTTCCGAGAAAATCTCCCTCGGCGTCCCCTGCATTACCAGTTTTCCGCCGTCCATGACGAACACGCGGTCCGCAAAAACGACTTCTTCCATGTAATGTGTAATCAGAATAACCGTAACGCCTTTTTCTTCATTCAGCTTCCGAACCGCACGCAGGACTTCTTTTCGTCCGTTCGGGTCCAGCATGGCGGTCGGCTCATCGAGAACGATGCATTCCGGCTGCATGGCCATCACGCCCGCAATTGCGACGCGCTGTTTCTGGCCGCCGGAGAGCTTGTTCGGGGAATGGGCACGGAACGAAATCATGCCCGTTGCCGTCAGGCTTTCCTCCACCCGCTTCCAGATCTCATCCGTCGGCACGCCGAGGTTTTCCGGTCCGAAGCCGACATCCTCTTCCACCACGTTTCCGATGATCTGGTTGTCCGGGTTCTGAAAGACCATCCCCGCCTTCTGGCGGATCTTCCAGACATCCTCCTCGTCCGAGGTCTTCATGTCGTCCACCCACATCGTGCCTTCTGTCGGCACGAGCAGGGCGTTGATATGTTTCGCAAGCGTCGATTTTCCGCTTCCGTTATGCCCGAGTACCGCGATGAACTGGCCTTTCTGAATTTCCAGGCTGACATCCTCAATCGCTTTTGTTACTTCCGGCTCCTGGCCTTCCTCCTCGTAGCGGAGGTATTCGTATCCAAGGCCTGCCGCACGTATCATACCCATGGCATTACTCCCCGCTTTCTTCTGCGTCTGCCCGGATTTCATCGATCAGATTCCAGATCTCCTCGCGTCCCTGCTTCGTCTCCGCAGAAAACGGAATAACAATCGTATCTTTCTCGACTTCCAGCGTCTCGCGGATCAGTTTGATCTGCTTCTGAAGCTGGCTGCGCTTGATTTTATCCAGTTTTGTCGCAATGATAATCGGCTGATAGCCGTTTCGAAGGATCCAGTCATACATGATGCGGTCGTTGTTGGACGGCGCATGGCGGATGTCGATCAGAAGGAATACCGCATGCAGCATCTTCGACTGATGCAGATAATCCTCGATCAGCTTGCCCCATTTCGCCTTGACCTCCTCGGAGGCTCTCGCAAAACCGTAACCCGGCAGATCCACCAGATACATTTCCCCGTTAATGTGATAGTAGTTGATGGTCTGTGTTTTTCCCGGCTGCGCACTCGTACGCGCCAGCGATTTCCGGTTCATCAGGGCATTGATGAGAGAAGATTTTCCAACGTTGGATTTTCCCGCGAATGCCACTTCCACCTGACCGGTATCCGGCAGTTTACTGGTGATTCCGCAGACATGCTGCAGCTCTACCTGTTTAATTACCATACTTTCTTCTCCTGTTTTTTGCGTCTTAGGCCTTATTTTGTTTCCACAAGGGCCAGTTTTAATACCTGTTCCATGCTGCCGACAAACTCAATCTGCAGCCCTTCTGTGATCTCTGCGTCGAGTTCTTTGACATCCGGCTTATTTTTCTCCGGAACGAGAACCATCTGGATGCCGGCTTTCTTTGCCGCCAGCAGCTTCTCTTTTAAGCCGCCGATCGGGAGCACACGGCCGCGGAGCGTAATCTCTCCTGTCATTGCAACATCGGAGCGCACCGGCACTTTTGTGATCGCCGAAACCATCGCCGTCGCCATCGTGATACCGGCTGACGGGCCGTCTTTCGGAACTGCGCCCTCCGGGATATGAATATGGATGTCATGTTTCTCGAAAAATTCTTTCGGGATCTCGTACTGGTCTGCCACGGAGCGGATAAAGCTGATGCCCGCCTGTGCAGACTCCTTCATCACATCGCCGAGCTGGCCGGTCAGCAGAAATTCGCCTTTTCCCGGCATTACATTGACTTCGATCTGAAGCGTATCGCCGCCGACTGCCGTCCAGGCAAGGCCGCGTACAATACCGATCTCCGGTTTTTCATTCGCCGGCTGGAATTCATACCGCTCTTTTCCGAGGAACTCTTCCAGATTTTCTTTTGTCACGACAACCTGTTTTACCTGCTCCTCGAGAATCTTTCTTGCGCTCTTTCTGCAGATTCTGCCGATCTGGCGCTCCAGGGAACGGACACCGGCTTCTCTTGTGTAGCCGCTGATTGCTTCCATCAGTGCCTCATCTTCGATCACAAGCTGCTCTTCTTTCAGGCCATTTGCTTTCTTCTGCTTCGGAACGAGATGCTCTTTCGCAATATGGAACTTCTCATTCTCGGTATAGCTTGAGATTTCAATCACTTCCATAC
>CAVLAW010000065.1:5958-6693 GCA_963661155.1 Tidjanibacter massiliensis
GGAATGTTCTGAATATCGTTTGCCGTTGCGATGAAGAGCACCTCCGAAAGGTCAATTGGAAGCTCTACGTAATGATCTGCAAACTTGTTGTTCTGCTCAGAATCAAGTACCTCGAGAAGTGCAGAGGAAGTATCTCCCTTATAATCTGCACTCACCTTATCGATCTCGTCGAGCAGCATCAGCGGGTTTCTCACCTTTGCCTGATGGAGTCCTGCCGCAATGCGTCCCGGCATCGCACCGATGTACGTTCTTCTGTGTCCGCGGATCTCCGCCTCATCCCGCACACCGCCAAGGCAGATGCGGACGTATTTTTTATTCAGGGCACGCGCCACACTTCTCGCGATCGAGGTTTTTCCGGTTCCCGGAGGGCCTGCGAGGCAGAGGATCGGGCTTTCGCCTTTTTTCGTCAGGGTGCGTACCGCCAGGAATTCGAGAATTCTCTCTTTGACTTTCGAAAGACCATAGTGATCTTCCTCCAGAATCTCGCGTGCTCTCGCCAGATCCTGATTATCGCGGGATGCTTTATCCCACGGGAGTCCCAGCAGTGTCTCGATATAACCGCGGATCACGCCCGCCTCGGACGGGTTGTTGACCGAATTTTCCAGGCGGTGAATCTCCTCGGAAATCCGCTCTTTCACCTCTTTGGAGGCTTTCAGCTTCTCGAGCTGTTTTTTATAATTTTCAATCTCGGTTCTGGAATTGTCCTCGCCGAGCTCCTCGCGGATCACTTTTAAC
>CAVLAW010000065.1:6703-11309 GCA_963661155.1 Tidjanibacter massiliensis
TGTAATCGCGTTGGTTCTTGTCGATCCGCTCTTTAATTTTTCCCTGGATCTCCGTCCGGATCTCCTGGATCTGAATCTCATTGGCGATCATGACGCAGAGCGCATCATACCGCTCGGAGAGTTCGACTGCCTCCAGCAGTTTCTGGCGGTGTACATAGTCGAGCGGCAGATTCATGCAGATCTGATCGACCAGCTTTTCCACTTCTTCTGTTCCGAGGATCTGGCCTGCCAGTTCTTTGCTGACTTTCTGTGTCTGCTCACAGTACAGGGCAAACAGCTCTTTTAAGTTGCGCAGCATGGCCTCCTGCTCGATCTCAGAAAACGGTTTCTCATCCGAACCCGTAAACAGAGCAACCTCAGCGCTGAGGTACTCGCTCTCTTCCTCCTCGAAACCAAGAAGCTCCGCGCGGCTCTCTGCCTCAACGAGAATCCGCAGCACGTCTTTCGGCATTCTGACTACTTGTTTGATGACCGCAATTGCTCCAATCTTATACACATCAAGCAGACCCGGTACTTCCGTATCCGGGTCTTTCTGTGTAATCAGGAAAATTTTCTGGTCACCCATCATCGCCTCCTCGACCGCATGGATCGATTTGGCTCTGCTGATATCAAAATGTACAATCATATCCGGCAGAATCGTCGTTCCACGCAGCGCAATCGCCGGTAATACTTTTGTCACTTCTTCCATTTAAATTTCCTCCTGCGTTTTTCAGGCGGTTTCCGGTCTTCCGGATCTTCTTCCCATATTCCGCCGTGGAACAGGGGCCGGTTCGCCGTGAATAATCTCAGGCGCCGCCTTCTTTTCTACAGCGTCCTTGGTAATGACGCATTCTTTTGTCGTATTGTCCGACGGAACCTCATACATCAGATCCATCATCGTATCTTCCATGATCGCGCGAAGACCTCTGGCGCCGGTTTTCCGCTCCAGGGATTTCTTTGCAATCGCTTCGAGTGCATCTTCTTTAAAATCAAGCTGTACGCCGTCCAGCTCAAACAGTTTCTTGTACTGTTTGACCAGAGAGTTTTTCGGCTCAACCAGAATCTTCATCAGAGCGGTCTCATCCAGAGAATTTAAGGTAACAACGATCGGTACACGGCCGACAAACTCCGGAATCAGACCGAACTTGGTCAGATCCTGCGGCATGACCTGACGGAGCAGCTCTCCGACATTTTCATCTTTGGCATGGCCGATCGGATTGTTGAATCCGATGGATTTCGTATCCTGTCTCGTCTCGATGATCTTCTCGAGTCCTTCAAAAGCACCACCGCAGATAAAGAGGATATTCGTCGTGTCGATCTGAATAAACTCCTGATGCGGATGCTTTCTTCCACCCTGAGGCGGAACAGAAGCAACGGTTCCCTCCAGAATTTTCAACAGCGCCTGCTGTACGCCCTCACCGGAAACGTCTCGTGTAATTGATGCATTCTCCGATTTTCTTGTGATCTTGTCGATCTCGTCGATGTAGATAATGCCGTGCTCAGCACGCTCGATATCGTAATCTGCCGCCTGGATCAGACGAAGCAGAATATTCTCCACATCCTCGCCGACATAGCCTGCCTCGGTGAGCGCCGTTGCGTCTGCGATTGCAAACGGAACGTTGATCAGCTTGGCCAGTGTCTGTGCCAGATACGTTTTTCCAGAACCGGTCGGTCCGAGCATCAGAATGTTGCTCTTCTGCAGCTCAATATCGGATGTTGCGCCGGAAAGCACTCGTTTGTAATGGTTGTAAACGGCAACGGAGAGGACTTTTTTCGCCTCGTCCTGACCGATTACGTAGTCATCCAGAAATGCTTTGATTTCCTTTGGTTTGATCAGGTTGATCTCGTCGGTATTCTGCTCCCCGTACAGATCCTCAAACTCTTCCTGAATGATCTCCGAGCAGATTGCCACGCAGTCGTCGCAGATATACGCCCCGTCCGGGCCTGCGATCAGCTTGCGTACCTGGTCTTCTGTCTTTCCGCAGAAAGAGCAGCGGATCTTGGTATCATTCCCTTTTATAGCCATCGTTTTCTTCCTTTCAAAATTTCACAACTAGCTCTTTAAGCCGGATAAGGCAAAAGGTGCCGCAAAAGCCTCATTGCCGGAACTACGCTTTTGGACACCTTTCCTCTCTTATCGGTTCGTAATTACATTATCAATCAGACCGTATGCTTTTGCTTCCTCTGCGGACATGTAGTTGTCGCGCTCAGTATCGATCTCAATCTGTTCCAGCGGTTTTCCTGTGTTCGCCGCCAGAATTTCATTTAATTTCCGCTTGGTTTTCAGGATCTGCTCTGCAACGATTTTGATCTCGGTTGCCTGACCCCGTGCGCCGCCGGATGGCTGATGAATCATGATTTCAGAGTTTGGCAGAGCCATTCTCTTTCCTTTTGTGCCGCCTGAGAGAAGAAATGCTCCCATGCTGGCAGCCATACCGATACAGATTGTGGATACGTCACATTTGATGTACTGCATCGTATCGTAAATTGCAAGTCCTGCGCTTACAGAACCTCCCGGGCTGTTGATATACATGTGGATATCTTTTCCCGGATCTTCCGACTCCAGGAAAAGAAGCTGTGCGACGATCAGGTTTGCTGATACATCAGTAACTTCCTCTCCTAGAAAAATAATACGGTCGTTCAGCAGTCTTGAATAAATATCGTAACTTCTCTCTCCCCTGCTTGTCTGCTCGATGACATAAGGTACAAAACTCATTCAATTGCCTCTCTTTCCGAGGTCTTACGCCTCTTTCGCGCTGTCAGCCATCAGAGTAACAGCTTCCTGAACAGCAAGATCTTTCTTCATCTGCTCTTTCTCGTACTCGCCAACCAGCTCTTTGAATTTATCCAGCTCCATTTTATACATCTCAGCCATCTTGCCCAGCTCTTCGTCCAGTTTCTCATCGCTGATCTGAATGTTCTCTACTTCTGCAACTTTCTCAAGTACCAGTCTGCTCTCGATTCTCTTAACAGCCTGCGGTCTCATCTGCTCTTTTAAGGAATCAACGGTAGCGCCTGTGAACTGCATGTACTGCTCCATGGACAGACCCTGAGACTGGATTCTTCTTGCGAAGTCATCAACCATGTTCTCTACCTGAGTATCGATCATAGCTTCCGGAATCTCCATTGTTGCATTCTCTACTGCTTTATCTACAACAGCGTTCTCTTTTTCTGTCTTAGCCTGATCTTCTTTTTTCTTGGTCAGGTTGTCTTTGATCTCTTTTTTGTACTCATCCAGAGTATCGAACTCGGAAACGTCTTTTGCGAAGTCGTCATCGAGTGCCGGAAGCTCTTTTGCTTCGATTTTGTGGATGGTGCATTTAAATACTGCAGCTTTTCCAGCAAGCTCTTCTGCCTGATAATCCTCTGGGAAAGTAACGTTTACTTCTTTCTCCTCTTCAAGAGCTGCTCCAACGAGCTGCTCTTCGAATCCCGGGATGAAGGAATGGGAGCCAAGGGTCAGCGGATAATCTTTTCCAGCGCCGCCGTCGAACGGAACGCCGTCTACAGAACCTTCGAAGTCAAGTGTAACAGTATCTCCGTCTGCTGCCGGACGATCCTCTACGTTGATGGTTCTAGCGTTTTTCTCCTGCTCTTTTTTCAGCTCAGCTTCTACTTCTTCGTCTGTAACGGTTGTGTCAGCTTTTGCTACTTCCAGTCCTTTGTATTCGCCAAGGGTAACTTCCGGTTTTACTGCTACAGTTGCGGTAAAGATGAAAGCTTTTCCTTTTTCGATCTGCTCTACATTGATCTCCGGACGGGATACGATTTCCAGTTTGCTCTCTTCTGCCGCTTTGGAATACTCTTCCGGAACAAGGCTGTTTACAGCATCCTCATAGAATACTGCCGGGCCATACATTTTTTCTACCATAGCTCTCGGAACTTTTCCTTTACGGAAGCCCGGAACGCTGATGTTCTTTTTCTGTTTCTGGTAAGCTTTCTCCAGTGCTTTCTCTAATTCTTCAGCCGGAACCTCAATGGTAAGTTTGGCCATATTCTTCTCTAAATTTTCGACCTGTACACTCATTTTATCAATTTCCTCCTTGATTTATCTGAAAAGCGGCAGTAAACCTGCACACCTCTCCATTCTACAGTCATTTATCGAGTATAGCATACTCTTTTGAAAAACGCCAGTGATTTTTTTATCTTTTTTACAGTTCACTCGTGTGTTTTTGCGGACAGATTTCATGCTTGCATGAAAATCTGCCCGTGGAAACACACGAAGGGAGCGCCTGGTAATGAGCAAAAAGAGCTGCGCAGCAGCAGAGAGCGCCGAAAGCGCGGTTTTGCGAATGGCGCGGGTGAACTGTAAATAGCAGATTTTAGGCATTTTTTAGCATTGAAATACGATTTTTTCCGCCATTTCTTTTGCTTTGTCCTCTCCCTGCAGAACGCGGATCAGCTCCAGTGCGAAATCAACAGCTGCTCCCATGCCGCGGCCGGTGGTCACATTCTGGTCGGTTACGGCCGGTACGGTAAGGACTTTTGCGCCTGCCAGCTTTTCTTCAAAGCCCGGGAAGCAGACAGCGTTTTTGTCTCTTAAAATACCCATTACGCCAAGGATGCTCGGCGCTGCGCAGATGGCTGCCAGTTTCTTTCCCTGATCGTCATAGGAACGGATCAGTGC
>CAVLAW010000066.1:0-11037 GCA_963661155.1 Tidjanibacter massiliensis
TTGCTGTTTCGCTGCGTAAGAAAGTGATTCAGGTGTGAGCAGCCCTCCTTTTGCGGAGCAAAACTTTAAATGAGGGCTGCGAATGTTACAGTTCGCAGGGTACCTGTGAACTGTAACTCTTTTACATCAATGTTCTGGTTTCTGATACTATTTCTACATTAAACTTTCTACATCAGATATTCTTTTCCATGGATCCTGGTCGGCGTTACGAGTACCATCTGGTTCATCAGATTCTTTTCAGAAAGGACTGCGACGCGCAGATACTCTCGCGTATGTCCCGTCCAGTATGTTACGCCGTCGATCTCAGCTTCCTCTTCCATCAGGACTTCCAGTTCTTTTCCCAGGAAGCCTTCCATGTATTCCTGTCGCCTTTTTTCATCGAGTGCAAGAAGGACGTGGCTTCGCTTCGTCTTCTCCTGCTCCGGGATCTGGCCTGCCATGGCGGCGGCGCGGGTTCCCTCTCTTCTCGAATACTTGAAGATATGCGTCTCGAAGAAATGAATGTCCTCGACAAAGGCGCGGGACTCCTCAAATTCTTCTTCGCTCTCCTGCGGGAAACCAACGATCACGTCAGTCGTCAGTGCCGGGTTTCCATATACCTTACGCAGCAGATCACATTTATGTTTGTATTCCTCTGCGGTATATTTCCGGTTCATCCGTTTCAGGGTTCCGTTGCTTCCGCTCTGTAAAGAGAGATGGAAATGCGGGCAGACCTTCGACATTGCGGCGATCGCCTCCGCAAACTCCTCGGTGATGATGCCCGGCTCCAGGGAACCGAGACGGATTCTTTTGATGCCGTCGACCGCATCGACTGCGCGGATCAGATCGAGCAGCGTCTCTTTTTCTCCCTCCGGAAAATCGAGTCCGTAGGAGGAAAGATGGATACCGGTCAGCACCACTTCCTGATAGCCGGCCTCGGCCAGTCGTTTTACTTCCTCCACGACATCGCTCTGGCGGCGGCTCCGGACTCTTCCGCGTGCATACGGGATAATGCAGTACGTACAGAACTGGTTGCATCCATCCTGTACTTTTAAGAACGCGCGGGTGTGCTCCGCTGTTTTGCTGATCGAGAGTGTCTCGTACTCCCGGTTGTGCGTCATATCCACAAGAAAACTTTTGCACTCCGCATCGGAGGCTTTTCCACCGTCCTCGCGTTCTGCAAGAAAGTTTTCCAGAATATCCACAAGATCTTTCTTCTTATTGTTTCCAATGATGAGGTCGATCGCCGTATCTTCCTCGAGCTTTTCGCCCGCCGCCTGCACATAACAGCCGCAGGCAACGACAACGGCGTCCGGATTCATCTTTTTCGCTTTGTGCAGCATCTGCCGCGATTTGCGGTCCGCGATGTTCGTCACGGTACACGTATTGATAATGTAAACATCGGCCCCCGGCGCAAAAGGCACGATCTCGTACCCTCTGTTTTCGAGGAGCTGCTGGATGGCTTCCAGCTCATATGCGTTCACTTTACACCCAAGATTATGCAAAGCTACCGTCTTTTTCATATCATGCTCCTTTCTTCTTCATCTTTATTTATTAAAAATCACGAAGATTCCACTTTATCTTTGTATGTTTTCGCATTGACTTTTTCCTCGCCAAACGGTAAGATATAGCTGTTAAATGAGGGTAATACATAATGTTAACCAAATAACAGGGAGGATTACAAACATGAAAACAGTACAGATTTCTCTTAATTCTATCGACAAAGTAAAATCTTTTGTCAACGACATTTCCAAATTTGATTTTGATTTCGATCTGGTATCCGGAAGATACGTAATCGACGCAAAATCCATCATGGGAATCTTCAGCCTCGACCTTTCCAAACCGATCGACCTGAACATCCATGCTGATGGAGATGCTCTTCAGACCGTACTTGATGTTCTGGCTCCGTACATTGTATAATTACGACAGAACATAAGGGCCGCGCGCACCCGCCGCGGCTCTTTTTTTTACGCGGGCAACGAGCCAAAGTCCGTGCTTGCACGAGACCTTGGCGACTGCCGCGATAACTTGAGAAACTCGCGGAGCGTGTTTCTCATAGTTTTTAATCTTTGTGACCGGATATCCTTTTCTGATTTCGAGAGGGATATCCGGTTTTTCTGTTTTTCTTTAGCAGACCTCGATCGTCTCTGCGGTGGAAACGGCGCGTTCCATCATCTCGTCGATCACGTCGTCCAGATGACGCTCGGAGCATTTGATAACATTCAGGTTCGGTTTTGTCACCGGATGTTTTGCAACGAAGATCGTGCAGCAGTCCTCATACGGCAGAACGGATGTCTCGTAGGTACCGATCTTCTCGGAGATATCCACGATCTCCTGCTTGTCAAATCCGATCAGCGGACGGAAGACCGGCATCGTGCAGACTTCGTTGGTAACGGCGAGGGAATGCATCGTCTGGCTTGCTACCTGACCGATGCTCTCTCCGGTGATCAGTCCCAGGCATTTATCCTGGCGCGCGAACTCCTCGGCAATCTTCATCATATAGCGGCGCATGATGATCGTCAGCTCGTCATGCGGGCATTTTTCATAGATCGCAAGCTGGATCTCGGTGAAGTTGACCACATGCAGGCGGATCGGTCCGCTGTAGCGTGCGACGAGTTTCGCCAGATCGACAACTTTCTGTTTTGCGCGCTCGCTGGTGTACGGCGGAGCATGGAAGTAAACGGCATCAATCTTGACACCGCGTTTTGCGATCATATATCCTGCAACCGGGCTGTCAATACCGCCGGAAAGCAGCAGCATGGCCTGTCCGTTTGTGCCGACCGGCATACCGCCAGGGCCTGCGATGCTCTCGCAGTACAGGTAAATCTTCTGACGCAGTTCGACGTTCAGATAGATGTCAGGCTCATGGACGTCTACTTTAAGGTTCGGGCACTCGTCGAGAATGCATCCGCCCAGCTCGCAGTTGACTTCCATCGTGTGCATCGGATAGTTTTTGTTCGCACGGCGTGCGCATACTTTGAAGGTCTTCTCCTCGGTCGGGTACAGTTCTTTTACATAAGCGACAACAGCTTTCGCCAGATCTTCAAATCCGGTGTCCTCTAAAATGACGACCGGGCAGATCTCTGCGATACCGAAGACTCTTGTCAGTGCATCGACAGCACCTTCGTAATCAAAGTCACCCTCTGTGCGAACATAAATTCTTCCCATCTCGCGGGTAACCTGGAAATCTCCGTCGACTGGCGCAAGCGCATGCTCCATCTGCACGCACAGCGCTTTTTCGAACAGATGACGGTTCTTTCCTTTGATGCCGATCTCGGCATATTTTACCAGAAATGCTTTGTACATCATCGTTTTTTATTCTCCTTTTTTCTCGGCCAGATCGCGGAAGAACAGAGGATATTCCTCGGCAAATTTCTTCAGAATCAGGTCGGATACCTGACGCATCTGCGGATGTGCTGCGTTGGCGCTTCTCAGTTTGATAAAGTGGCGCCACTCTCTTAAGTTCATGGTCATGACGATCTCGGTTTTCAGGGAATTCGGAAGAATGCTTCTTGCCTCCTCCGGTTTTGCGCCGAGCTCAAGCATCTGGAAGTAATACTGCTCTGCGGCTTCCATGGCTTTCTGCCATACCTCGTATTTTTTACGATCGTTTTCGTCGTTCAGATCATAGGAAAAACCGGTTGCAAGGTCGATGCAGGTGATCTGATTTCCGAATTTATCTTTGGAATAGTTGCAGTAGCGGGTGCTCTCCTGGCTGTAGCTTGCGATGCGGTGGCGGACGATCTCGTGGGTCACGCCACGGTCGCATGTTACCTTTACGGTAATGGAGCCGTGCTCGATGACGGATTCATGGCCGCGTTTGATGATGCCTGCGATGAATTTCTCTGCAGTACCTTCGGCGATCCGCTCCTCACTCTTGTAGCAGACTCTTCCGATTTTCTCAATCCGGCGGAGCATGTCATCGTAGGACTCTGTGCTCAGGATCTCAATTTCCGGCTGTATTGTAATCATAATTTTCCTCTTTCTATTATTTCCTTGTAAACCTGCGCAACATCGGCAGTACCTCGCGCAGCGTATCCAGGGTGTAATCAATCTGTTCCAGTGTCGTAAACTCGCTGAAGCTGAACCGCACCGCGGACTCCATCTCGGCTTTTGATGCGCCGATGGCTGTCAGGGTCGGGCTTCCGGCTCTCTTGTGCGATGAGCAGGCACTTCCGGCGGACACGTAGATCTGGCGGTCCTCCAGCGTGTGCAGCAGAACTTCGCTCCGCACGTTCAGGAACGATGCGTTGACGATCTGCGGCGCGCCCTCTTCTTCCGGCATACCGTGGATCACGACATCTTCCATTTCTTTCAGGCCCTCGATCAGGCGGTGTTTGCAGGCGCGCATCTGGGCGGTCTGCTCATCGAAATGGCTGTAGACGATCTCAGCAGATTTTGCAAGGCCTGCGACACCCGGCACATTGTCGGTTCCGGAGCGCATGCCGTTCTGCTGGCCACCGCCAAGAATCAGTGGACGGATTTTGACTTTCTCATCGATATACAGAAATCCGCTTCCCTTCGGGCCGTGGATCTTGTGGCCACTCACCGAGAGCATGTCGATTCCCATCCGTTTCGGGTAAATCCGGTACTTGCCGAATGCCTGGATTGCATCGACATGGAAATACGTTTTCGGATTTTTCGCCTTGATTCGGCGACCGATCTCCTCGACCGGCTCGACTGCTCCGATCTCGTTGTTGACATACATGATCGAAACGAGAATCGTCTCCGGTGTAATCGCCTCTTCGAGTTCGTTCACATCCACAAGCCCCTCTTTGTTCACCGGCAGGCGCGTGATGCAAAAGCCCTGCTCTTCGAGAAACGCCAGCGGTGCCGACACAGCCGAGTGCTCGATCGAGCTTGTGATGATGTGGTTTCCGGTTCTCTTATTTGCCATCGCCGTTCCGACGAGCGCCCAGTTATCGGACTCGGTGCCGCCGGAGGTAAAGTAAATTTCTTTCTCTTTGACTTTCAGAATCTTCGCCAGTGTCTCCTGCGCGGTTCTGATATATTGTTCTGCTTCCACACCTTTTTGATGCATCGCAGACGGATTCCCATAGTTGTTTACCATCAGATCACAGACGAGATCGGCGGTCTCCTGGTAAACGCGGGTGGTTGCAGAATTGTCCAGATATGCTTCCATTATCTTGTTCGTTCCCTTCCTTCTAAAAGATACACCAGAATGGAAAGTACCGTCATGCCAGCCGTCTCGGTGCGCAGAATTCGTTTGCCGAGCGTGATCGGCTCCGCTTTCATCTCCATGGCCATTTCCACTTCCGATTCGTCGATGCCGCCCTCCGGTCCGATCAGGATCGAAATGGATTCGCCCGGCTCGATAGCTTCGAGGATTTTCCGCGTTCCTTCCATGCCATCGGCGTTCTCATACGGCATCAGACGGATGTCCGTTTCTGCCATCATCGCGAGCGCCTGCGAAAAGGTGACCGGCTCGTGCACCGTCGGGATCTGCATCCGCTTCGACTGTTTCGCCGCGCCGAGCGCGATGGTCTGCCACCGCTCCACTTTCTTCTCCGCCTTTTTCCGATCCAGCTTGACCACGCAGCGCTTCATCTCCACCGGGACGATCTCGGATGCACCGAGTTCTACCGCCTTCTGGATGATCAGCTCCATCTTGTCCCCTTTCGGGAGTCCCTGAAACAGTACAATCCTCGATGGAAGCTCCCGGTCTGCCTCGGTGACTTCTTCTACCGCAGCAACAACTTCCCCTTCCGGGAATTCCGAAACGGCACAGTGGTATTCTTTATCTCCTCCGGTGCTGACCAGGATTTTTTCACCTGGCCGCATGCGGAGCACGTTTTTGATATGGTTGACGTCGCTGCCCGTAATGTGGACAGCGCCCTCGTAAATCTGACTTTCTTCTACAAAAAAACGGTACATGAATGTGTTCTCTTTCTTCTTCTGATGTGTAAATTCTTACATCGGTTTTCTTGCCGTAACAGAAACCCATTCGCCCTGGTGCGTTACTTCGACAACCTCAAGGCCTGCGGCAATAACTGCTTCTTTTACCACTTCCTCTTTCACATCGAGAATTCCGGAGGTGATGTAGATGGCACCTGGTTTCATCTGATGTACGATCACCGGTGTCAGCGGAACGAGAACGTCCGCGAGAATGTTTGCGGTTACGATGTCATATTTCTCGTATCCGACTTTATCCTGTACTTCTTTGTCATCGATGATGTTTCCGATCATCATATCAAAGGCTTCGACCGGAATTCCGTTGACTTCTTTGTTTTCCTCAACGGCTGGAACGGCACACGGATCGAGGTCGGTTCCGACTGCATGGCGTGCGCCGAGTTTCAGTGCGATAATCGAGAGAATACCGCTTCCGGTTCCGACATCGAGAAGCTCAGTGTCTTTTGTCACATATTTCTTTAACTGACGGATACAGAGCTGTGTTGTCTCATGCATACCCGTTCCGAATGCGGTGCCCGGATCGATGTGGATGATCATTTTATCTTTATCTTCCGGTTTTACTTCCTCCCAGGACGGGATGATCAAAATATCATCCACATAGAACTGTTTGAAATACTGTTTCCAGTTGTTGATCCAGTCTTTGTCTTCCGTCTCGGACTCTGTGATGGCGCATTCTCCGAGATCCAGGAACTCCTGCATTTCTGCAAGCGCTGCGCGGACATCGGAAAGAACTTTTTCTTTGTCCTCGTCCACATCGAGGTAAAAGTTCAGGTAGGCGATGCCGTCGTCATCCGGGATATCCGGCATGATGTCGACGAACATCTGCTGTTTGTCGCTCTCAGTCAAGGGCTGTTTGTCTTGAATTTCCACGCCCTCGATTCCTACATCGGCCAGTGTGGAGATCACGATATCTTCCACTTCCGATCTTGTTTTTAATGTAAATTTATTCCACTTCATGGTTTAGACTCCTTTTTGCGCTTTCTCTTTCCCTACATGCAAAGAAAGCCACATTTATCATACACGATATCGTTCCCGTTGTAAACGTTATTTTCAGCTTTTGCGGCCTGTCTTTTGCGGAAATGATTGTCAGAAAAGGAGCCCCCGTTTTCTTTCCGGGAGCTCCTCGTTTTTCTGAAATCTGTATTCGGTTTTTAGAATTCGATCTCGCGCAGATATCTGTGCAGTGCATCCTGCCAGGTCGGCAGTTTTTCGAATCCGTTCTCGGTCAGTTTTTCTTTGCTCATGCGGCTGTTGGACGGACGTTTTGCTTTTGCCGGATACTGATCAGAGCTTACCGGAGATACGCTGATTTTTCCGTAAGCCGGGTCGATCTCAGCGGCCTGTTTGAAGATCTCGCATGCAAACTCATACCAGGAGCAGAGTCCCTCGTTTGTTGCATGGTAACGGCCGTATTTATCTTTCTCTGCCATATCAACAAGCAGACGGGACAGGTCGTAGGTGTAAGTTGGGCTTCCTACCTGATCCTCAACAACGGTCAGATGATCGTGTGTTTTTCCAAGGTTCAGCATCGTCTTGATGAAGTTCTTTCCGTTCACACCGAATACCCATGCGATGCGGACGATGTAGAATTTTTTCACCCATTTCTCTACGGCGAGCTCTCCCTCGTATTTCGTCTGGCCGTATACGTTCAGCGGATGACGCTCATCATCCGGCTCCCACGGGCGGGTTCCCTGTCCGTCGAAGACGTAGTCGGTGGAAATGTAGATCATTTTGCAGTCAAGATCGTGGCAGACTTTTGCGATGTTCTCGGTTCCGACTGCGTTTACCTGATGTACTTTTTCTTTTTTATCATCATCCTCAGCAAGGTCTACTGCGGTCCATGCTGCACAGTGGATGACAACGTCCGGGTTTGCCTCGGTGATGACTTTTCTTACGCTCTCTGCATCGGTGATATCCATCTCTTCGATATCAACGCCGATTCCTTCGTGTCCGCGTTTTGCAAGTTCATTCATGACGTCATGGCCGAGCTGGCCTTTTACACCTGTTACAAATACTCTCATACTGGTTCTCCTTTTTCTGATTTTGTTATCGTTATGTTTTGTCTCTTGTTTTTCAGTCTAATTTTCTGTTTGTACTATGAGTATAAGGGGTGACGTTATGTCATGGTCAAGCACTTTTTTAAAAAAATCGCCCCGGATTTTTCTTCCGGGGCAGTTTCTTCGATGTTCGCTCTTTATTTGTCGATATATTTGCCGTTCATAACGTCCATCAGATACTGGCCGTACTGGTTTTTCTTCAGCGGCTCGATGTCAGTCAGAAGCTGCTCTTTGCCGATCCAGCCGTTTAAGTAACCGATCTCCTCAAGGCACGCGATCTTGCGGTGCTGATGGGTCTCGATGGTTTTTACGAAGTTGGTTGCCTCTACCAGGCTCTCATGTGTACCGGTGTCCAGCCAGGTGAAGCCCTGTCCGAGAAGCTCAACGTTCAGGCTGCCGTCCTCCAGATAAATGCGGTTCAGGTCCGTGATCTCAAGCTCTCCGCGCGGTGACGGTTTCAGGTTTTTCGCATACTCTACTACTTTGTTGTCGTAGAAATACAGTCCGGTTACGCAGTAGTTTGATTTCGGTTTCTCCGGTTTCTCCTCGATGGAGATGGCTTTTCCTTCCGAATCGAACTCTACGATACCGAAACGCTCCGGATCATCTACGTAATAGCCGAATACGGTTGCGCCTTTTCCGGTCTCAGCATTTTCTACTGCTGCTTTGAGGCGTTTGTTCAGACCGTGTCCGAAAAAGATGTTGTCGCCGAGCACCATGGCAACGGAATCATCTCCGATGAACTCCTCGCCGATGATGAAGGCCTGCGCCAGTCCGTCCGGGCTTGGCTGTACCTTGTAGGAAAGCTGTACACCGAACTGATGGCCGTCGCCGAGCAGAGCCTCGAAACGAGGGGTGTCCTGCGGGGTGGAGATGATCAGGATATCACGGATGCCTGCGTTCATCAGAACGGACAACGGATAGTAGATCATCGGCTTGTCATAGATCGGGAGAAGCTGTTTGGATGTTACCATAGTTAACGGATAAAGACGTGTGCCGGAGCCTCCGGCAAGTACGATACCTTTCATAATTCATTACTCCTTTTTCGTATATGATACTTATAGTATAACCATATTCCCGGAAACGCGTCAACCCGTGTCGTAACGTAACGGTGTGTGAGGAATCTGTGATTTTTTTGTTTTTAACAGCTGTATTTCGTCAGTTTCTGGCGGGAGTAGATCGAGCTGTTGCGGTTGAAGACGTAGGCTGCGGTGCAGACGACGAAGAAATACGGCAGGTAATCGTAACCGAAAATTTCGCCGCCGATGAAGATGGCCGCCAGCAGAGTATTTGTGCCTCCGCCGAAGACGGCTGCGTAGCCGAGGGCGGCGGAAAGCTCCATCGGGATGCCGAAGAGACTGCCGAGGACGGCTCCGAGGGTTGCGCCGATCGTGAACAGCGGGGTTACCTCACCTCCCTGGAAACCGGCGGACAGGGTTAATACGGTCAGGATGAATTTCAGCGCCCAGTCATAGGCGTATACTTTTTCTCCGTTGAAAACTGCCTCGACAAGGTTCGTTCCAAAGCCACAGTACCGTCCGCGGTACAGCACCAGAAACAGGATACTTAAGACAACGCCGATCGAAAAGACACGCACCAGCGGATTTTTGATTTTCCCGCCGAGATATTTTTTTGTGTGCTTCAGGCACCATGCAAAGAGGCCGCCCGTGATTCCGAAAATGATGCCGAGCGTGATCAGGCGTACCAGCAGGAACGGGGTCAGGCTCTCGCTGATGTGGAGTGCCAGATTTTCTTTGTGGATACCGAGCATGGATGCCACAGTGCTCGCGGAAAACGATGCGGTGAACGCCGGAAGCAGTGCCTGATAGCGCATTTCTCCGGCAGCGAGCACTTCCACTGCGAAAATCACAGCCGCAATCGGCGTACCGAACATTCCTGCAAAACCGGCCGCCATACCCGTTACCAGAAAGATGCCCGGCGCATTTTTGAAGGGCAGTTTTTTTCCGGCAAAGTAGGAAAATACTGCACCGATCTGCACGGCAACACCCTCGCGTCCGGCACTTCCGCCGAACAGGTGGGTCAGCGCTGTCGAAAACATCGCGAGCGGAATCATGCGCAGCGGCAGTTCCGTCTCCTCCTCATATGCCACATCAAAGATCAGGCTCATGCCTTTCGTTCCCTTGCCGCCGAATTTCTGATTGACTGCCACGATCACAAGGCCTGCCACGGCAAGAAACGGCAAACACCAGTACAGATGCGCCACGCGGATCGCCGTTACTTTCAGCAGCAGACGGCAGAACAGCGCCTCAATCAGGCCGACCGCCGCACCCATCGGCACGCCGGTCACGCCAAGCAGCAGCAGAGCGCCGTAGGTGCGAAGGGATTTCTTCAGTTCTTCTTTCATTTTCTGTCTCTCCTTTGTTGGGTTCTGCCGCTATCATATCACAATTTTTATTCTGCTTCCAGCCCGTCGTACTGCTCGTCGCTGACGCGTTCCAGCCATTCCGGCTGTCCCTTCACCGGCTTTTATTTTCCACCATTTTCTCTGCCAGCACGGCGGCAAATTTTTCCTGCATCTGGATCACTTCTGTCATCTCCCGCTCGGTAAACGCAGCCGCCGCTTCTTCCTCATAGCGGAACAGCGGAAGAATCAGCTCTTCTGCATACTGTTTTCCTGCTTCGGTCAGGCTGATGATCTTTTCCCGCCGGTTTGCCGGATTGACTTCCATCTCGATATATCCTGTTTTTAACTGGCGTTTGATGATGCTGTTGATCGACGTTTTCGGCGCATCCAGCTCGTCACAGAGCTCTTTCTGCGTAATGTATGCAGGTTCCTGCCCAAGACTCCGCTCCATGATGCGGTAATAAATCTGCATCTCATACAACGTCAGTCCATGCGCGGAAGCCCATCTTCCGTAAACCTCATTTACTTTCTGGATTGCCTCATAAATTCCATCCACACGTTCTCGTTTTGTCATATCGGCTCCTTTGTTTTAGTACGTTTTCGTACTTTTGACACCAGTTTACAACTTTATAACTAAAACTTCCCACACTAATAAGGTGTGTTGAACCTTGAAAATTCAATATTTCAGCCAATAAAAAAGGCATA
>CAVLAW010000067.1:0-10862 GCA_963661155.1 Tidjanibacter massiliensis
CTACTACCTGGCCCTTTTTCACGGTGTCTCCGGCTTTCACAAACGGCTCCGCATCCTCCGCTGGTGCCGCATAAAACGTGCCGACCAGCGGTGATGTCACAAAAACGCCCTCTTTTTCTTCTGTTTTCTCCGGCGCTTTTTCCACTTTCGGCTGCATACTCGGTTCCGAAATGATCTGTACCGGCTCTGCCTTTCCATGCTCCATGGTAATTTTCACGCCGTTTGCCTCATAGTCGAACGCCGTCAGCGAAGAATCCGAAACTTTTTCAATCAACTGTAAAATCTGATCTAATTCCATCTCAATTTCCTTTCTCTTACAGCCTGCCGCACTACTCGTATTTCTGGAACAGCAGCACCGCATTGTGTCCGCCAAAGCCGAGCGAATTGCTCATTGCCAGTTTCACATCGGTTTCCACCGGAGCGCCGATACAGTAATTCAGATCACATTCCTCATCCGTTTCCTGCGTTCCGATCGTCTGATGCACGAAGCCGTCCTGAATCGATTTCGCGCAGACAACTGCTTCCACACCGCCTGCCGCGCCGAGCAGATGACCGACCATCGATTTCGTCGAGTTGATCAGCACGTGGTCTGCCGCATCGCCGAATGCTTTTTTGATCGCACGCGTCTCAAACAGATCGTTGTGATGCGTCGAGGTTCCATGCGCATTAATATAGGTAACATCTTCCGGTTTTACACCAGCTTCTTCCATCGCAAGCTCCATCGCGCGCGCCGCACCGCTTCCGTCCTCGAGCGGGGAAGTGATATGGTATGCATCACATGTCGCACCGTATCCGACCACCTCTGCGTAAATCTTCGCCCCGCGCTGTTTCGCATGCTCCAGCTCTTCGAGTACGAGAATACCGGCGCCCTCGCCCATAACGAAACCGTTCCGCTCTTTATCAAACGGAATCGAAGCCCGCATCGGATCTTCCGTCTCGGAAAGTGCCGTCAGAGCGGAGAATCCAGCCACACCGACCGGCGTGATCGCGCTCTCCGCGCCGCCTGCCACGCAGATGTCCGCATCATTGTACTGGATTGCGCGGAACGCATCGCCGATGCAGTGTGTACCCGTTGCACATGCCGTCACAACACTCGTGCATTTTCCCTTGGCACCGAGTGCAATCGCTACGTTTCCTGCCGCCATATTGGCAATCATCACCGGAACGGTAAACGGATTGACGCGGTTCGGTGTTCCGGCATCGATTTTGGCTTTCGCCTGCTCGCATGCCGTCAGATCGCCCACGCCGGAGCCCACCAGCACGCCGACGCGGAACGGATCTTCGTTCTCCATGGAAATGTCAGCATCCGCAAACGCTTCTTTTGCAGCTGCAACGGCATACTGGGAAAAGGTTCCCATTCGTCTTGCCGCTTTGAAGTCCATGCGCTCTTTTGCCACGAATCCTTTGACCTCGCCTGCCAGATGTACTTTATATTCTGCTGTATCAAATTTTGTAATCGTTCCGATTCCGCAGACGCCTTCGCGGACGCCGTTCCAGAATTCCTCCACGGTATTTCCAATCGGAGTAACCGCGCCAAGTCCTGTGATGACTACTCTTCTCTTCATTTCAAGTTCTCCTTTTCTTTATAACTATTCAGAGCCCCATCTCGATTCCGCTTCGCTGCATCTCGATGTGGCTTCTCGCCATATGAAATTGCATGAAAAAGTACTCATTCATGCAAGCATGATTCGCACTTTTCCCTGCAATTTCGCATGGCTCTGAATAGTTCACATGACCATGCCGCCATCGCAATGAATCACCTGTCCGGTGATGTATGCTGCCGCGTCGGATGCCAGGAATGCAGCCAGGTTTGCCACATCCTCCGGCTTTCCGAAATGGCCGAGCGGAATCTGGGATACCGATGCTTCTTTCACTTTATCAGAAAGAACCTCGGTCATATCCGTTTCAATAAAGCCCGGTGCAATCGCATTCACACGGATGCCGCGGGACGCCAGTTCCCGTGCCGCCGTTTTCGTGAGGCCGATCACACCTGCTTTCGACGCTGCGTAATTTGCCTGTCCAGCATTTCCTGCCACGCCGACAACAGAAGCCATGTTGATGATGCAGCCGCCCTTTGCACGGACCATCAGCCGCGCCGCAAAGCGGATGCAGTTGAACGTTCCCTTGAGGTTCGTCTCGATGACTTTATCGAACGCTTCCTCCGACATGCCCATCAGAAGACCGTCCTTCGTGATGCCCGCGTTGTTGATCAGAATGTCGATTTTTCCATACGATGCAAGGATTTCCTTCATCCATGCTTCACACGCCGCATAATCCGAGACATTGCACTGCGTCACACAGCCGTCTCCTCCTGCCGCGCGGATTCCCGCAAACACCTCTTCGGCCGCCTCTTTGGATCCATTGTAGTTGATCACTACAAACGCTCCTTCTGCCGCCAGTTTTTCTGCAATCGCACGCCCGATTCCGCGGGATGCGCCCGTCACTACTGCTGTTTTTCCACTTAACATCTCATTCTCCTGCTGCTTTTCCACTATCTATAATAAGGTTTCGCACACCTGATGCATTTCTTCATAGGTGCGGATATTGTAACCCTTTACGTCTCTGTTTATTTTTCTCAAAAATCCGGTCAGCGTTCTTCCCGGTCCGATCTCCACGAAGGTGTCGACACCGTCATCAATCATCGCCTCCACGCTCTGCTGCCACCGGACACTGGATGCCACTTGCTGAATCAGAAGGCCGCGTGTCAGCGCAATGTCGCGCACATACTGACCAGTTACATTCGTCACATACGGAATGGCAAGTTCCATAAATCCGACGCCCTCGATCGCTTCCGTCAGTCCCTGCGATGCGGATTCCATCATCGGAGAGTGGAACGGACCGCTCACGTTCAGCGGAAGGATCCGCTTCGCACCGGCTTCTTTTAATTTCTCGGAAGCCTCTGCCACTGCATTTTCATATCCGGTGATGACAATCTGTCCCGGGCAGTTGTAATTTGCAATGTATGCGCCGGAAATTCCGCTTAAAATCTCCTCGATTTTCGCCGCCTCCATACCGAGCACGGCCGCCATTGCGCCTTCGCCCGCCGGAACGGCCTCCTGCATCAGAATGCCTCTTCTGCGGACTACCTTCATCGCATCCGCCATCTCCATGCCTCTGGCAGACACAATCGCATTGTACTCGCCAAGGCTGAGGCCCGCGGTTACATCCGGTTTAAGGCCGCACGCCCGCACCGACTGCTCCATCGCAATCCCGGTTGTCAGGAGTGCAATCTGTGTAAATTCTGTCTGATCCAGATGGTCATTCTCCTCGAAGCAGAGCTTTTTCAGATCAATTCCGGTCAGCTCCGAGGCCATATCGTAAACCTCTCTCGCTTTCGGACATGATTCATAAAAATCAGCGCCCATGCCGACGCACTGGGAACCCTGTCCCGGGAACATAAATGCTGTTTTACTCATAACCGCGCCGGTGCTCCTTTCAACAAATCTTCCATCTCGCTCATAATCTGCTTAATAATCTCTTTGCAGCTTTTTTCATCCTTTACCAGACCTGCGATCTGGCCCGACATCACGCTTCCGGTTTTCACATCACCGTCCACAACGGCTCTTCGAAGACCGCCGAGTGTCAGTTTTTCCAGCTCCTCGAACGGTGCTCCCTCTTTTTCCAGCTCCAGATAATGGCGTGTCATCTCATTGCGGAGCGCCCGCACCGGATGGCCGGTCGTCCGTCCCGTCACACGGGTGTCAATATCTTTTGCCTTGACCACAAGCTGTTTATAATTCTCATGCACAACGGCCTCCTTCGAAGCCACAAAACGCGTTCCCATCTGAACCGCCCCGGCGCCCAGCATAAACGCTGCCGCCATACCGCGTCCGTCGGCAATTCCGCCGGCTGCGATAACAGGAATATTCACGGCGTCCACCACCTGCGGGACGAGCGCCATCGTCGTTGTCTCACCGATATGTCCGCCGGACTCACATCCTTCCACCACAACGGCATCGGCACCGGCACGCTCCATTCTTCTTGCAAGCGCCACAGAAGCGACAACCGGAATGACGCGGATTCCAGCCGCTTTCCACAGTTCCATGTATTTCTCCGGATTTCCGGCGCCCGTCGTAACGACTTTCACACCTTCCTCGGCAACAACCTTTGCCACTTCATCTGCGTACGGACTCATCAGCATGATGTTGACGCCGAACGGCTTGTCCGTCAGCTTCTTCGCTTCGCGGATCTCGTTTCGAACCCACTCAGCCGGAGCCGCGGATGCGCCAATCAGGCCAAGGCCGCCGGCCTCGGAAACTGCCGCTGCCAGATGATGTTCCGCCACCCAGGCCATGCCGCCCTGAATGACCGGGTACTGAATCCCGAGTAATTTTGTCACTTCTGTGATCATGAATCTCTTCCTCCTGCTTTCCGTCTTTCTTTATATCAATCCCAGAAAATAATGCAAAAAATTCAGCACTGCAGAACGTGAATTACTACGTCACGGATTTTCGTCGTACCCCGGTACGCCTTCAAATCCGTTCCTTGTAATTCGCGCCCCGCAGCACTGCCTTTTTTGCGTTATTTTCTGGTCTTGCTATAGTTTTTGTGCTGCTCCAGATAATCTGCAACATCACCGACGGTTACCATTGCTTCCAGATCCTCGGTCGGGATTTCCACGCCGCAGGAGTCCTCGAGGGACATCACCATTTCAAACAGATCCAGGGAATCTGCGCCGAGATCCTCTTTGAAGGAAGTCTCTGCTGTGATGGTATCGATATCTGCTCCCAGTGCTTCTGCTACGGTTTCTCTTACTTTTTCTAACATGTTTTTGTCCTCACTTTTTTTATTCTTCTTATTTTATATGGGCGTTTCCTACCATTCCAGGTACGCCGCGCCCCAGATCAGTCCTGCTCCGAAGCCGGAGAGAACGATTTTCTGACCCTTTTCTGCTCTGCCGGAACGGTTCCATTCGTCCAGCAGGATCGGAATGCTCGCCGCACACGTATTGCCGTATGATTCGATATTCGTTGGAAACTTTTCTTTCGGCGCTTTCAGCCGCCTTGCCACGCCGTCGATGATGCGGCTGTTCGCCTGATGCAGGATAAACGCATCAATCTCCTCCATCGGCGCCTCTGCCTGTTCCAGCACCTCGCGGATGACTTCCGGGACACGGGATAAGGCAAACTGGAACACAGCGCGGCCGTCCATCTGCAGATACCCTCTGCTCTGACACGTCAGCGACGCGCCTTTTTCCCCGTCCGCATGCGTAACTTCACACGCTTTCGTCTCCTGCTCCTCTGCCGTCAATACAACCGCTCCCGCGCCGTCCCCGAACAGAATGCAGGTTCCGCGGTCATGCCAGTCCACCAGACGGCTCAGGGCATCCGCACCGATCAGCAATATATTTTCTGCCTTGCCGCTTCGGATATAAAGCTGCCCCAGTTCATACACTGCAAGAAATCCCGTGCACGCCGCACTGACATCGAGACAGGCTGCACGAAACGCGCCGATCTCCTCCTGTACGAGACAGGCGGTGTTCGGAAAAATACTCTCCGATGAGGATGTTCCCACCAGAATCAAATCGAGTTCTGTTGAACAGATCCCCGCGTTTTCCAGCGCCCGCCGTGCCGCTTTTCCAGCCATTTCGGCAACCGTCTCTTCTCCGGCTATGTGGCGCGCGCTGATTCCCGTCCGCTCCCGGATCCAGGCATCTCTCGTCTCCACCATCTTTTCCAGATCTTCATTTTTCCATATGGTTTCCGGTACATACGAACCGGTTCCCGCAATTCTGCCGTTTTTCACACCTGTGTCCTCTTATTTCTTGTCTGTTTTCTTTTCAAACATTTTTCTTTTCAAATGTTTTGATATTCAAAGTATATCATCAAAATTCATTTTGTCAACCTTTTTTTATTGTTTTTTCCATTTCACGCTTCTATAATGAAATCTTGTGGAAATCAAACCACAGATTCAGGAACTGATCCGTCTGCTCAAGCACGAATTTGAGTATGTCAGCGTACTCTGCACTGATGTCACCGGTACCACCCACCGCGTCGTACCTTGTGCGGTACTGCCGCGGGATGTGACGGTGGCTGGAGAATAATAAAAAAATCATCTGTATTTATGCACCCGACCGACGGTCAAATGCCGTCGGTCGGGTGCAGTGCAAAAAAGGAGCATATCCAGGTTCCATGTAAGAACTTCGGATATGCTCCTTTTTGATTTGCTATGCTTTTTTTAAGCTCTGCTACTTACGCTCTTTTCTTTCTGTAAGTAACAACCATTCCTGCTGCTGCTGCAACTGCTACGATAGCAACCCATGCCATGGTGTTTGCTTCGCCGGTTGCCGGAGAAGTAGTGCTTCCTGCATTTTTAGCAGTGTTGGCATCTACCAGGAATGCGAATGGAGAAAGGGAGTTTACAGTAAAGGTGATAGTGCCATCGCCTGCTGTTGCATCTACGTTCTCCCATGCATTTGTTTCAGAGTTGAAGTGAAGTACAGCTACTTTGGAATCTTTGGTAATACCAGTTACTTCTGCATAAACCGGAAACTCTACTAATATATAGCGTGTTCCGTTTAATGTCGGTGCCCGTCCGCTCTGCAGCTTTTTCAGCATTTCCGAATCATAAAAAAGCTCAGCCCCGAGATACAGTTTCAGATCAGGGCTTGCTTTTTCCGCCACCCACAGTGCTTTCTGAAATGCCTTATAACGGTTATGCGTAACTTCATCCGGCATGCTGCTTCGATAGTGCGGGGTAAGAATGATTGTGAACATCAATCAGCATACTTTCTCCATTTCTTTCGTGCAATTATACAGTTTGTTTTCCTGTGACCATCTTTTGTGCTTTCCCAATTTTATCTCTTCTTTCATTTCGTTGTCTGCTGTTTTTTTTCAGGAAAACTTTACCCAGATAATCAAAATACTAGCATTTATCAAATTCTATGTCAAGCTCTGTCCTGATCTTTCTTCGCCGGAACGCAGAAAAGGAGAAAAACTGTATTTTTCTCCTTTTTCTCTGTTACTTATTCCATTTCTCTTCTTCTCAGGATATCAAATGCATCCAGCTCCACGCCAAGATCAATCCACAGTTTCTGTTTCGGATGCGGCGCGCTCTCCATTGCATTTTCTTCGTCATCCCAGATCCCTTTCACTGTCACAACAACATTCTCCCCATTCGGTTTCATCACTTCGATTTCTTCCCCAACGGAGAATTTATTCCTCTGATTAATCGTATACCGTCCCTGCTCGTCCTTCTCCCCAACGATTCCCAGATACGTATATTCTTTCACATACGTATTGCTGTCATAAATCTGGCTCTCATGATCTGGTTTTCCATAGAAAAATCCGGTAGTAAACTGTCTGTACGTACAGTTCGAAATTTGATCCCGATACCAGTCCATATTTTTCTCGTATTTCTCCGGGCTCTCGAGATAATCGTCGATCGCTTTGCGGTATGTTCTTGCCACTGTCGCCACATACAGCGCAGTCTTCATTCTTCCTTCGATCTTATAACTGTCAATTCCCGCATCTAATAAATCCGGAATATGCTCAATCATACAGAGATCTTTCGAGTTGAAGATATACGTCCCTCTCTCATTCTCATACACAGGCAGATACTCTCCCGGGCGGGACTCTTCTACTACGGCGTATTTCCACCGGCACGGATGGGTGCAGGCGCCCTGATTGGCATCGCGGCCTGTGAAATAGTTAGAAAGCAGGCATCTTCCCGAATACGAAATGCACATCGCTCCATGAATAAACGTCTCTATTTCCATCTCTTCCGGAATATGCGCGCGGATTTCTTTGATCTCCGCCAGCGACAGCTCCCGCGCTGTCACGACGCGTTTCGCACCCTGCTCATACCAGAACTGATACGTCCCATAGTTCGTATTATTCGCCTGTGTACTGATATGCCGTTCAATTTCCGGGCAGACTTCCATGGCGATGCGATAGACTCCCGGGTCGGAAATAATCAATGCATCCGGTCCGATTTCTTTTAATTCTGCAAAGTAAGCGCGCACGCCCTCAAGATCCTGGTTATGTGCCAGAATATTTGCGGTGACATAGACTTTTACGCCATGCTCATGTGCAAACTCCACGCCTTCTTTCATATCTTCTATCGAAAAGTTCTTCGCTTTGGCGCGGAGTCCGAATACTTCGCCTCCGATGTATACGGCGTCTGCGCCGAAGACAACTGCTACTTTTAATACTTCCAGACTGCTGGCTGGAACCAGTAATTCCGGTTTTCTCATGTTGTTTCCTTTCTTGTCTCGTGGCTTTTCATCGTGATCGCGATTCCGTCTCCCAGCGGTACGACCGATGTCAGCAGCCCTTCTTTGTGTGTCAGTTCAAACAGGTATTCCCGCATTCTCTTGTGAATCGTGCGGTTCCGGCGCTCGACGGCGAAATGGGATTCGATCACATCGCCGTCCTGCAGGACGTTGTCGGTGATCAGCACGCCGTGGTCGTCGAGAAGGCGTAAGGTTTCCGGCAGGAAGTGGATGTACTGGCCTTTGGCGGCATCCATGAAGATAAAATCGTACGGACCGTCCAGGGTTTTCAGGACTTCTGCGGCGTCGCCCGGGATCAGGGTGATGCGGTCGGCAAAGCCGGATTTTTCAAAGTTTTCCCGCGCGATCGGGATTCGTTTTTCGTAATTTTCTATGGTGGTGATCTTCGCGTCCGGTTCGCCGTACTGTGCCATGAAAACAGCAGAGAATCCTACGGCAGTTCCTACCTCCAGGATTCTCTTTGGCTGTTTCATCTTTAAAAATACTTTTAAAAAGCTCTGCATTTCACGGCGAATGATTGGGACTCTTTCCTGTTTGGCCGTCCGTTCCAGATCTTCCAGAAACGGGGTGTGGCCGGTGTCCAGGGAATTGATGTAGGTCACCATTCGTTCGTCTATTATCATATTTTTTATTCCTCTGACGGCTGGCCTTCGGTGTTGATGCCGGCCAGAATTTCCAGCATTTCATCGACGGTCTGTGCGGTGTTCAGCACGTAGGAACCGTCCTTGATGCCGCCGTAGTAGCCGGACAGGCGGTACTGGACTTCGAAAACCAGAAGGCTTTCGTCGATCAGTCCGTTGTCTTTCAGGAGTTCTCCAAGTTCTTTTGCCTCCATGCCGGAACGCACCTGTACGGTGACTTCCTTGCCTTTTCCTCTGGATGCGACTGGCTCCTCGGCAAACACGTCATGTCCAAACTGATATGAAGTTTTCGCTGCCAGAATGATCACAAGAATCACACAGACGTAAATGAGCAGGCGCACGGTTCCTTTCGCACCTGTCAGCGCTGCGCGGTATCCGGCATCCCTTTTCTTTTCGGACATGGGCGCTCTCCTTTTGATTTTCGGGTTTAGATTTCCGGTACTCCGATGCGGATTGCCTCCGAAATACGGTCCTGCACCTTCTGTACCATCTTACAGACCTCGAGTTCCGCTTCGAGATAGGCGTTTGCCTTCTCGCTTTTGCGGAGCGCGTAGGAATCCCGTTCGAGGGAGTCTACGGCGTCGTAGAGGTCTACGTTTTCTGACTGCTGCAGTTGATAATTGCGGATTCGATAGTCATCGACCCGGCTTTTTAAGTCCGGGTCTTTTTCGAGTTCCTGTTCCATCCACAAGTAATTCTGATATGCCCTGCTCTCCCGCATTTCTTCGATGAGCGCGTCCAGACACTCTGTTACTTTGTCCATGGTATTTATGCCTCCATGATGATCGGAAGGATCATCGGTCTTCTTTTTGTTTTCTTCCATACATAGTCGCCGAGGGAATCTTTGATCGTGGATTTGATCTTGCCCCAGTCGGAAATATTTCTGGAAAGGCAGCTATCCAGCGCCTCTTCTACGACTTCTCTTGCCTCACCCATCAGATCCTCGGATTCGCGTACATAGACGAAACCGCGGGATACGATATCCGGGCCGGCCAGAAGCTGGTTCGTTCTCTTTTCGAGGGTTAGTACCACAACCATGATACCATCCTCGGACAGATGCTGGCGGTCACGCAGGACAATGTTTCCTACATCACCGACACCGAGTCCGTCGACCATGATGGCTCCGGTGTGGACTTTGCCGGTGACTGCTGCGCCGTCCTCATCGAGTTCCATGACATCACCGGAATACATGAGGAAGATGTTCTCTTTCGGGATGCCGAGGCTCTGTGCTACTTCTGCGTGTGCTTTCAGGTGACGGTATTCGCCGTGTACCGGGATCGCGTATTTCGGTTTTACCAGGGAGTAGATCAGCTTGATTTCCTCCTGGCAGGCATGTCCGGATACGTGAACGTCCTGGAATACGACGTTGGCGCCCTGTGCAGACAGTTCGTTGATGACGTTCGAAACGGCTTTTTCATTTCCCGGGATCGGGTGGGAACTGAAGATAACGGTGTCGCCCGGCAGGATCGAGATCTTTTTGTGCAGGTGCGCTGCCATACGGGACAGTGCTGCCATGGACTCGCCCTGGCTTCCGGTGGTGATCAGGACAAGCTGCTCGCCGGTGTAGTTTTTCATCTGCTCCACGTCGATCAGGGTATTTTCCGGGATATTGATGTAGCCCAGCTCCTGCGCGATGGAGATAATGTTGACCATACTGCGACCTTCGATGACAACTTTACGGCCGTATTTATAAGCAGAGTTGATGATCTGCTGTACACGGTCAACGTTCGATGCGAAGGTTGCGATGATGATTCGGGAATTCTGATGCTCGGCAAACAGACCGTCGATCGTCCTTCCTACGGTCCGCTCGGACATGGTAAAGCCAGGCCGCTCTGCATTGGTACTGTCGCACATCAGTGCCAGAACGCCTTTCTTTCCGATCTCTGCGAATCTCTGCAGGTCGATGACATCACCAAAGACTGGTGTGTAGTCGACTTTGAAGTCTCCGGTATGGACGATGATGCCCGCCGGGGAGTAGATGGCAAGTG
>CAVLAW010000068.1:0-10838 GCA_963661155.1 Tidjanibacter massiliensis
AGGAAAAATATCAGTCTCTCTTTCAATGTGCAAAAAGAAGCAATGATTTTGAGTCATTTTTAAGCTTAGTGGCATAGTTTTGTGCAATTTTTCAAACTTGCTCATTTATAGTTCTTTCGTCATTTTACAAACTTTACATAGATTTAACACAAATTTGTTTTTAGATGTGTTATCTTCTAAATGTAGGTTTTTTCTCGAGTAAGCCCTGCAAAACACGTTTCTATTGTAAAAAAGAAGAAAAGAAAAAGAAAATTACGTAAAGGGAGAAATTATGGACATTTTTGAAGTGTTATCCTTTGTCGGAGGCCTTGCCATGTTCTTATACGGCATGAGCGCCATGGGCGATGGCCTTACCAAACTATCCGGCGGTAAACTGGAGTACCTGCTGGAAAAGCTGACCTCAAAGCGAATTATGGCAGTTCTTTTGGGTGCCGGCGTCACTGCAGTCATCCAGTCCTCTTCTGCAACTACCGTTATGGTTGTCGGATTCGTAAACTCCGGCATCATGAAACTGAACCAGGCTGTCGGCATCATCATGGGTGCCAACATCGGTACCACCATCACCTCCTGGATCTTAAGTCTTACCGATATTCAGGGCGACAACGTATTCATTAAAATGCTGAATCCATCGTCATTTTCCCCGATCCTTGCGATCGTCGGTGTCTTCATGCTGATGATGGCAAAGAGCGATAAAAAGAAAAACATCGGTACCCTGCTGACCGGATTCTCGATTCTGATGTTCGGTATGAATACGATGAGCAACGCCGTATCACCGCTCGCAGATGTGCCGGAATTCACCGGACTTCTCGTGAAATTCTCCATGCCGGTCCTCGGTGTTCTCGCCGGAACGATTCTGACCGCTGTCATTCAGAGTTCTTCTGCTTCCGTTGGTATTCTGCAGGCGCTCTGCGCAACCGGTTCTGTCAGCTACGCCGTAGCCATCCCGATCATCATGGGACAGAACATCGGTACTTGTATCACTGCACTGCTCTCCTCCATCGGAACGAGCCGCAATGCACGCCGGTCCGCAATGGTTCACCTTTACTTCAACATCATCGGTACCGTTATTTTCCTGGTTCTGTTTTATGGAATTAATGCCTTTGTGCATTTCCCATTCCTGGAAAACTCTGCCAATGCAGCCGGTATCGCAATCATTCACTCCGGTTTCAACATTTTTGCAACCCTGATCCTGTTCCCGTTTGCGGACGGACTCGTAAAACTTGCAAAACTGACGATCCCGGACGGACCGGAAGAAAAAGCAGACGAAGCTGTTCAGATGCTCGACACCCGTTTTCTCGACAGCCCGGCATTTGCTCTGCAGCAGTGTAAAGTCGCAGCCGCAAAAATGGCAGAGCTGACTGAAACCGGCCTTGTCACTTCCGTTGACCTGATGTCCTCCTACAACGAGGCGGATGCAAAAAATGTAGACATTCTCGAAAAAAAGGTCGATCACTTTGAGGATGCCCTCGGAACCTATCTGGTCAAGCTTTCCAGCGAAAAGCTTTCCCCGAAGGACAGCCAGACGCTCTCCATGATCCTGCACTGCATCGGCGATTTTGAACGAATCTCCGACCACACGGTCAACATCATGAAAGCCGCACGGGAAATGCATGACAAGAACCTGCAGTTCTCCACAGACGGAGCCGCAGAGCTTGCTGTTTACGGAAAAGCCGTAAAAGATATCGTGAATCTGACCTTCTCCGTATTCAACAACGAGGATGTGAAAAGGGCAAACGAGGTAGAGCCTCTCGAACAGGTCATTGACAGCCTGAACTCCCGCCTGAAAAACCACCACATCGAACGTCTCCAGAGCGGAAAATGTACGATCGAGCTTGGCTTCATCCTCTCCGACGTCATGACCGATTTCGAGCGAATCTCCGACCACTGCTCCAACATCGCCGTCTGCGTCAGCCAGATCCACAGCGGATCGTTCGATACACATGAATATCTGCATGCATTAAAGAAAGAAGAAGAATTCGAGGCAGAATATAAAGAACTGAAAAAACAGTATCAGCTGCCAAATGTAAAAGCCTGAGAACAAAAGTAAAAAAGAAATGCTCCGGTCATTGTGTTCCAGAGCATTTCTTTTTTGTTTCTCATTTTTTACAACCCCATCGCCGAACTGATCACGCTTTCAATTCCAGCCATCAAAATCAGAAATGAAATTACTCTTCTTGACCCGCGTCTCATTCTTTTTTCTCTTCCTCCCGCAGCATTCTGACTTCTTCCCGCAGCATTTCAAAGAGAAATGTGGTAAAAGTTTCAGCAATTGGTTCTGTCTCATCTGTTTCTTCCTCTTCTGTCGGCCATTTCAATACGACAGGTGAAGTTCCGGTTTTCGCTGTCGTTTCTGTATCCAGGCAGTAATAGCCGCCGAAACCGTCAAAGCCGATCGGGACATACTGCGCTGAAAGACCGCGTTCTCTCAGTGCTTTTGTCGTCCATACCATGTCAGGAACAGACTGCAGGGACTCTTTAAATATACCGTAAATCTCCAGTCCGCCCATCGTAAGGGCACCGTAGCGCTTCAGAAAAATACGGTAATCTTCCGGGAAACAGATGCCAAGCTCTGCTTCCGCTTCCCGGATCTGTCCGTCTTCTGTCTGCCCTGCAAAGAAAGCAAATTTTGCACAGCTCTGCAGTACCTTGTCCAGGTAATCCATCGTAACTGTCATTTTCCTGCCCCCTTGCTAATAAAATACTGCGCTCTCTGTTTCCAGTAGCTCTGTTTCATTTTGGTAAATGCGCTGCGGTTGATTCCGCTTGGAATATTAGATCCGCTGTTAATATGGAGCATACTGTGGTTCTGGTGATGTGTTGTAGAACTTAATTCCATCAGACCGCCTTTTGTCTCCGACTGCTGCATGTGATGCAGATTGACAGGAAGACCATCCGTTCCAACCGGTGCGTTGCCTTTCTGCATTCTCTGCAGGTTTGTATTGCCGGAAGCATCTGTTTTTGCAGGATCAATTTCGGAATCCCGTGCATAGCATGTCATTCCGCGGAACGACATCATCTGAAAACCGTTGGATGCCGCAAGCGCTTCCATTTTTCCGCCGCCGGAGCTTTTGGAAAGGCCGAGGGAATCCAGGCGGGCCAGATAGCCGTTCAGAAATTTCTTTCCTTTTCGGAATGCCCTCATGTACTGCTCCTGTCCCTGGCGGATTTTCTGCATCAGACTTTCGGCGTCGGCGCCTTTTTCCCTGATCTGGCGCTCATGCTTCTGCAATTCTTCAATCTCGCGCCGCAGGCTGTTCCGCTCGTCCCGGTCTTTCGTCCGGGCGAGTTCTGCCTGCTTTGCACGAATACGCTTTTGGGTTTCTTCGCATTCCATGCGGATCAGCTCCAGCAGTTTTTTTAAAGTCTGCAGCAGTTCCTCGCTGCGCTGCTCGGCAGTTTCCTGGGCGTGCGTGACGGTGAGTGTGTAATTCCACAGCTTTCCGCTGTCTACGTTAATTGATACAGGCATCTTATTTTACCTTTTACTTTCCAAGACTCTCCAGATAGGATGCATACGCTTCCAATGCATTCTCTACATTTTTTTCTCCCTCTTTGGACTCTTCTACTGCAGAGCGGATCGATTTTACCGCATCCTCGATCTCCTGCACGCCTTCATCCCGGAAGCCTCCGCGGATAGTACCAAGCGCGCTGTCCAGATCGCCAAGATTGGAATCAATCGCTTTCATTGTCGTATTCAAACATTCCTGCAGACCTCTTACGGATTCAGATCTTCCTGCTACATATGCCATTTCATTTTCCTCCTGCACACAAAATTATATCTTGCCTTATAACAGCTGTTCGAAACCATTATTCTGTTTTTCCATCTTTTCTTCCAGTTCACGGATTCTCTGAATTCCCGGGTTCACCGCATTCCGAATGGCTTCTACCAAACTTTTCAGCGCCTGAATATCTTTTTGTCCAACCTGGTCTTTTAATTCAGACTCTGCTGTACTTGCCTCCATATCCAGCATCAATGCATCTTTCATAAGATTATTCAAAGCTTCTTCCGCTGCATTCAGACCTTTGATAATCGTATCAAACTCCCTCTCTACCTGTGCCATTTTCTTTTCCTCCTTCTTTATAACTGATACGGTACAAATTTCTGTCCGCTTCTGCCGTTATAGTAAAATGCCATATTTTCCGGCATCGACCGGATCATGCTACTGCGCTCCAGAAATTCCAGTGCCTCGTTATCGCTCATGACGAACGCAATTTTATGATTAAAGTCCGTCGCCTTTACGCCGCGGAAATCCCGAAGTGCCAGTGCCGTATCGTACACCACAAAATTATATACATTCCTTGCCGGTCCAAGATGAACGATTTTTTCAATATCCTCCGATGCATTATACAGAAGACTTTCCTCCACTATCTCCGGTTCCAGAAGGTCTGGTTCTTCCTCTGTTTCTTCGTTTTCTGCCGCTTCTTCTGTATTTCCAAACAACAGGAAAAATGCGTTATCCAGGTCAGACTGCGCCTTGTTGTCGCTCTGACTGGTCTGCTTTTTCTTCTCGCTCTTCTTTTCCCCGTCCGCATTTCCTGCGATTCTTTCCAGTGTCTCCGGCTTCTTGTCAGTTTCTTCCTTAAGAACATCCACAAGCGCATCCAGTCCGAGCCACAGAACCAGTCGTTTCCGCCGGTTTCCGCGGTCTTTCATCTCACCTAAAATCACATTGATTTCTCTGCAGATCTGTTCTGGGTCATCGTACACATGGATTCTGGTGTCCTCCCGTTCCATCTGTTCAAATTCCGGCTGGAATTCCCGGTAAACGCCGGCATACGGATCGACAAAAACAGTAATCTCATAGTCTGCCTGCCGCGCAAAGCTCATCATCGCAGCCTGAATGATCCGCATCTGCTGCTCCTCGGTTCCTGCCACGCTCATGATGTTGTTTCCTTTTCGTGGAAGAAGGCCAAAATGCAGGGCAAATTCCAGATTTACGGGGCGTCCCAGATACATCTGCAGATCTTTTTCCCCGTTCCGGTGTGCCGGGAGAAATGCTTCTTCCCACTTTGCAATCCGGTTCCAGTCTGCCTTTTCAATCTCACGATCATCAAAATAGTCCGGCACGTAATCCTGTGCTCCGTAGTATGCCCGCGCCTTCTCATTGACCTTATAGCGCCAGCCGCCGTCGATATAGACCACCTGACCGCGTTCGATATGGGTCAGTTCCACAAGCGCTCCGTCCTCGTCGCGCTCCTCCGATACGGTCTGTACGGCAATCTCTCCTACCTTCATGTTCAGGAACGGTTTAATCTTCTCGCGCTCTTTCTCATTCAGGGTTTCTTTCAGTTCATCCTCATAGTTCGCCATGGCAATTCTGGCTTTGATCTGTTTTTTACCTTTATCGGAAAGACCGCGCAGACCGTCCACAATCGCCTGATCGGAAAACAGCAGGCTGATGCCAAGTGCTCTCGCCTCTGCAAGCAGGTTTTCCAGCTTCTGTTTATACTCGCTCTCCAGCTGCGCATGCTGTGCCATCACATGGAACTCATCGACCATGACAACCAGACGGCGCATCGAGGCTGTTCCAAATGCCTCCCTGTATTCTTTAAAGTTTGTGACGTTCGTCTGCTCACCCTTTTGCTTCAGCTGATAATCTGCCATCGCGATCAGATTCTGTCTTCTTGCCATCTCCTCAGTGATCTTATCAATAAAGGCGTACGAGAAATCCTCTGTTTTGGAAAGACCGATAAAGCGAATGTGCGGCGGGGTATTCGACTTATACGAGTAAAACTCCGTAATCTTATAGTCTGCCAGCCAGATTTCCACATCCTGTGGTGAATAATTCATTACGATCGAGCTGATCAGCATATGAAGCAGCGTACTTTTTCCCGATCCGGTACCGCCGGAAATCAGACCGTGTGCATTCATCGCCTCCCCGAGACAGTATTCCATCACATTTCCTTTGCGGTCCAGTGCAAACGGAATCCGCAGGCTCTTCGTCGCATCCTGTTTCCCCATCGCCGCATCGATATCGAACACATTCGGGAAGTAATTGTCCGTTACCTGAATGGACATCTTCTTCTGGATGACGCTCTGTACATAATCGTTCTTTCCTGTCCGCATCGTCTGCAGCGTACAGGTAGAAGAACAGTCGGATGCTGCAATTGTCGCTGTGCCGCCCTCCAGACGGATCGTCTCCAATGCCAGAAGCGCCTCACTGCTCACCTTACTCTGCAGGGAATAATTTTCCCGGCTTCCAAAGCTGCTCCGCTCCGACATTTCCTGCCAGCGGTCCTGATTGTTTAACAGCAGAATCGAAATACCACGGTTCTGTCCGTTTCGGATCAGCTTGTCGAGAATACGGATATCCTCATCGTTGAACCCGGTCGGGAAGTTTTCGATAATGACGATCTGCTGCGGGATTTTGCCCTTGCCGCCGCTCTGGCTGTTCGCTGCATTGTAGTCCTTCAGCGAACCGTAGGCGCCGATTTCTTCTGCCGCCGTCGTCATATACTGGTCGAGAGAACGCAGGGCATCGGAGATATCCGCATCACTTAAATACAGCTGCGCCAGCTTAAAATTGCCGCCCGTCGCACGCCGGTTCAGTGCCAGGACATCCGCCTCACGCACCTTCTGCAGCTCAATCAGCTCTCCAAAGTCAGAGCCCGTATTTTCACCATCCATCAGATGGAACTGCAGATGATAGGCCGGCGTCATACGGATCATCTGGTAAACGAGTGATTTTACCGCCTGGATCGCTTCTGTCTGGCAGTCTTTTTTATACTCATACAGGAAATGCACCGGCTCTTCCAGGGAATGCGTATATGGAATGCAGATACTTCCGCTGCGGTACGCTCCCGGCATTGCCTTCGCCAGCTCCCGTTCCGCATAGCGGACTTCCACTTCAAGCTGGATATCCACATCGCAGAGATACAGCTCTCCCTTTACCTCCGATACCGGCTCATACTCCCACCAGTTTGTGTCCGGCGTACAGCCTGAATTTCTCTGGACATCGCGGTAGCCGGCCTCATACTCCTCCGCGCTCTCGCGCATGGCTTTCCTTGCCATTTCCATCTGATCTGACCGCTGGTTCAGCTCTTCGTTCAGATACAGCAGAACTCCCTGGATTTTTGACATCAGTTCACGGTAAATCTCATCGCGCCTTCCGCCGATTCCAAAGAAACGCTTGATCAGCGTCAGAAGGCTGGTATCCGCCAGTTCCTCGCGGATGGCATTCAGCTCCTCCATAGAGTAGGAACCCATCTCTGCCGTTGTGATGATTCCGTATTTCTTTTCATACTTTGCCCGGAGTCCCTCTTCGAGTTTTTCAATGTTTTCGATTTCACCGCGCAGTTTTTCACACTCTACGGCTTTCTCCTCATACTTCCCGATCCGTTCTTCGATTTTCTCAATCCGATCCAGGAAAAAATCATAGGAATAATTCTGTTCCATACCCTCCTCCTTTGTAAAATATTATTTTTTAAATACTGCATGCACAATGAGAATAATCACTGCGATTCCTGCAAGATACGGTAAAACCGCCAGCAGAGTAAGCACTCCCGCCGACAGGATCATCAGCAGTACGTTTGCCATGATAATGCCGACCAGATAGGCTGCTGCTTCTCCCACTGCAAGCATCACACCGCCCACACGGTAAAAGAAAGCTTTTGCTGCAAGGAACATCAGAACCGTTCCCACAGCCAGCGCTGTAATTCCCATTGCGGAAAGTTTCAGGCTCATCGATACAACCTCCGCTGCGGCATGCTGTACCAGATAACTGCGGTACATCGGATAAAAAACAAAATACTGCAGAATACTTAAAACGGCCCATACGCCAAAGCAGATCAGAAAACGCTGTCCTCCCGTTCCTCTCTGTCCTCTGCGGTCATTCCGGCGCAGATCCCGGGTTCTGTCCTGATTTCTCTGCGGCTCTGGAGACGGAGTATGATACGGTGATGGTTCCGGTGTCCGCGGCGGTTCCGGTGCCCTCTGCGGCTCCGGCTCCGGAAGTTTTCGGAACGTATATCCGGTAAAGCGGCCTCTGTAATAGACAATTTCCATCGGACTCTGCTCTCCGGCCCCGCCGCCCGTCAGGCGTTTCTCGATTTCCAGCTGTTTTTCCCTGGAATGATCGTTTAAAATTTTTACCCACAGATCACTTCTGCCCTGCACCTGGTAGACTTCCCCGTCTCCCCGTGCCTGGCGGCTTCCCTGATCCAGCAGGTATTCCTGTTTTCTTCGGTTTGTTACTGCTCTCATCAGCATCCCCTCATTTTTCTCTATTTTCTTCCATTCAAAAATAAAAGCTGCTTCTGAACCGATTCTCTTAATTCCTGCACTTCCTGCTCCGCAGGGATCATTTTCTGCAGGCCGGAGACCATCTCCGGCAGTTCAGCCGCCTCGAACCGACGGCTGAGATCATCGTTCCATCCACAGCTTTCATATTCACTTTCCAGTTTTTTTGCAAGATATGAAAACGTCGATGCTTCCATCTGCCCTCCTCATTTCCTGTTTCTCTTATGATTCCATGTTCAGTTTCACTCTTAAAATTCTTGTCACAGATGCATCAATTCTCTCCTGCGGAATCTCACCGCTCTCACACGCCGCAAGAACCGCCTGATACGCCGCCTGAAAATCGGACGGCATCAGCAGAAGATCCACGCCTGCCTGCACTGCCATAACGGCTGCCTCCGCTGAAGTATACCAGTTGCTCACAGCTCCCATGTTCAGTGCATCCGTAATTACAAGCCCGTCATAGCCCATCTCATTCCGCAGCTTTTCTGTTATGATCGTCTGAGAAAGAGAACATGGGGTATCGTCGCCTGTCACCTGCGGCAGAGAAAAATGGCCTGCCATGATCATTGAAACATTCTGATTCACCTGCTCTTGAAAGGGAATCAATTCCTGCATCTGCAGTTCTTCCCATGATTTGTCCACATATGCCATGCCGTCATGCGTGTCGGCACTCGTCGCCCCGTGTCCCGGAAAATGCTTGATGCAGGCAAGAACCTGATTTTCCTCCAGACCTTTTTTCTCCTGCTCCACCATCTGCGATACGTTCTGCGCATCGCTTCCAAAGCTGCGGTAATAAACGACTTCATTTGCTTCATTGGTCAGAACATCGGCCACCGGTGCAAAATCCAGATTAAAGCCAAGCTCATGTAAATATGCGCCCATCGTCTGCCCCGCCTGATATGCCAGTTCCGCATTTTCCGTGGCTCCGATGTCCCGCATATCGCCGACATCTGCTGCGCCAAAGGCTGGATTCTGTGCCACGCGGGTGACGGTTCCGCCCTCCTCGTCAACGCCGAGGAAAATGGGAAGTCCCACACTTTCTTCTGAAAATTCCATCGTGCGCGCCAGCATTTCTTTTGTCTGTTCCGGATCGGTCAGATTCTGTGCCATATAGATGAGCCCGCCGACCGGGCAGGCAGCAAGGCTTGCACGGGTCTGCTCGCCCGCCTGTACGACAGTCCCGGCTCCTGTTAATGCCTCCGGGGTAATGACAAACATCTGGGCTACTTTCTGTTCCAGAGTCATCGCAGCAAGTTTTTCCTGCACGGCTGTCTCCAGATTTTCTGTCATCGGTTTTTCTTCTGATTCCGTCATTTCCTGTTCTGCTGTCTCGTTATTTTCTGTTTTGTCATCTTCCGTTTCCTGCATTTGATCTGATGCAGAACTGCCGTCTTCTGTCTTCTCCCCATCCGCAGAGGAAAGGATTCCTTCCGACTGCTCTGCTTTCTGATCTGGGATATTTTCCGCAGATGGTTTTTCCTGTTCTGCCATATATTCTCCCAGTTTTTTCCCGGCCATGGCGAAAATAAGAAAAGTAAGGATCAATGATACCATGTACAATGCTGTTTTTACTTTCTTATTCATATTCACAGATATACCCAACCTTGTCCGGGAAATAAGCGGTCAGATCCTCCGGGCTGTCGTTCCATACCCAGCGGTTTTCGCCGGAATAGTAGAACATGGACATATAGCGCTCTTCCACATCGCCGTCCTGGTAGCTTGGCTCTCCGTTCATCCAGCAGCCGTAGGCCCAGCTCACGGGATCATCCAGATTTTCACCTTCGATCGTGCCAGCGATATCCCAGTAATAACTTGTCTCATACTGTCTGGAACCTCCAAGATAAATGACCTTATCCTGGTTTCCGCCATCTTCCAGCATCGATTTGATATAACTGTATTCCTCGTCACTGTTGATCGTAAGCAAGTGTCCGCCTATCGCCAGACAATAGTTGTAGGCATCCTGCCAGGTGCAGCCGCTTTCCGCCTGGATATATTCATAATCATGGATATCCGAGAAATAGCAGTTAACCCGGCAGCTTGTCTCATAATCTCCACTTACGAAATGAATCACGGTTTCGCCAGATGCAACGGCGGTGACTCTTGCTCTGGCAGGATCCATTCCAGAATCATCCGTAACGACAGACACCTGCGCAATATCCTGGTTTTCCGAATACCAGACTCCCGCATTCTCTTCCACAGCCGCGCCTTCCGCGTAAATATCCATCGTTTGCTGCGAAGCATCCATTGTGAGCGCATCTGTCGAAAGCGTCAGCATTTCCCCTTCTGATTCCGCCCCTCCCGTCGAATTGTCCGCAAAATTGGAAGAATCCTCATTGTCGTAACCGGTTGTATTCTCCGTATCATTGGACGCCGTTCTTCGGTTGACCAGGTTCGCTGCAGAATTATGGGAACTGTGATAATTGGAATAGATTTCCAATGCGGCAATTCCAACGATCACTGCAATAATTTTTTTCTTTTTCGATCCGCTCTTCTTTTTTGCTCCGGTTTCAGCCGCCGGCTGTGTACCCGGCTCTGCCGTCACTGCCGCTTCGCTTCCTGCCGCCGCTTCTGCTTTTGGACGGATCGGAATAACTTTGTC
>CAVLAW010000069.1:0-833 GCA_963661155.1 Tidjanibacter massiliensis
GTACGTTGATGAAATTTGGGTGCAGCTGGCGGAAAATCGGCCGTAAAAGCAAGTGCAGAAAGATTCCGAGAGTACATTAACGCTGCAAAATTATCTTAACATAAAAAGGAGAGAAATGACAGGGAAAATCAGCGCTTGGCAATACGAATAGAAAAATTGCCAGAGAAAAACGATTTCTGGTCAGAGTAGATAGCGTAAAATACAGGGATAAAAAATAAATATGTGATAAATACACAAAGAAACTATAAAATAATTTTAAAAAATGTGCAGATTCACAAAAGATTCACTGCACGTTCATAATTTGTTCATAATTGATTGGTATAGTTATATCAGTTCCAAAGGAACAGCGTGTATGCAATCACTACACAATTAAGATTTTTTCATAATAATAGCCCAGGCGCCGAGAGGTTCCTGGGCACTCCTCGTTTTTGGGGAACTTTTGGTGAAAACAGGATCTGTGCAGGGTAAAAGGAAGAAACTGGAAGTAATCTTTCGCTTGACTTTTTGAGAAAACAGCTTTATAGTATAAATATAATAATAATTACTGTTATCAAAGATACGAAAGGAAAATGTCCATGTCAACACTCAAGTATAGCAGACAGAGAGAAAGCATCAAAGTCTGCCTTCAGGGACGGAAAGATCACCCGACCGCAGATATGCTCTATACTGATGTGCGGAAAGAATTTCCCAATATCAGCCTTGGCACAGTATACCGGAACCTGTCTCTTCTTTCTGAATTAGGAGAGATCAAACGCCTGACAACAGGCGACGGCCCGGACCGGTTCGACGGAGATACTTCCACGCATCACCATTTCATCTGCAGAAAATGCCAC
>CAVLAW010000069.1:843-10768 GCA_963661155.1 Tidjanibacter massiliensis
GTGTGACCGATCTCGATATGCGTGACATCGGCGAGATCAAGAACGTGGCAGCCGAGAATTTCGGAGGCGAGATCGAAGACTATTCCGTAAATTTTTACGGCGTCTGCGAGAACTGCAAAAATCAGCCGGGGAACTAAGAAAAAAGTTGTAGTTCACCCGCGCCATTCGCAAAACCGCGCTTTCCGCTGCTACGCAGCTCCTTTTTGCTCATTTCTTGGCGCTCCCTTCGTGCATTCTTGCAGACAGATTTTCATGCGAGCATGAAATCTGTCCACCAGAACGCACGAGTGAACTGGGAGAAAAAAATCAGAAATAAGCATTGACAAAAAGCAGAGGTTATGTTAAAGTAATATCAGTAACAGTTACTAATATTTAAAAATAAAAAGCTGTTATGAAACAAACAACTGGAAATAATAAAATAAAATACACAACAAAAAGAAAGGAAACAACGATTATGAAAAAATTTGTATGCAGCGTATGTGGATATGTTTATGAAGGAGAAGCAGCACCGGAAGTCTGTCCAATCTGTAAAGCACCGGCAGAAAAATTCATCGAGCAGGGCGAGGATATGACCTGGGCAGCAGAGCACGTAGTAGGCGTAGCATCTGACGTTCCGGAAGACATCAAAAAAGACCTGAGAGCAAACTTCGAAGGTGAGTGCTCCGAAGTTGGTATGTACCTGGCAATGTCCAGAGTAGCATTCCGCGAGGGATATCCGGAAGTAGGTCTGTACTATGAAAAAGCAGCTTTCGAAGAGGCAGAGCACGCAGCAAAATTCGCAGAACTCCTCGGCGAAGTCGTAACCGACAGCACCAAGAAAAACCTGCAGATGCGCGTAGAAGCAGAAAACGGCGCAACCGCCGGCAAAGTAGACCTCGCAAAACGCGCCAAAGCCCTGGATCTCGATGCAATCCACGATACCGTGCATGAAATGGCTCGCGATGAGGCCCGCCACGGAAAAGCATTCGCCGGACTGCTGGAGAGATATTTCGGTAAATAAAAATGTATTTCTCAGGAGGGCAGAATAAAATCTGTCCTCCTTTTTCCGGATTTTAACAGATAAATTCAGAAAGAAAAGTGAGGAATACAACATGGAAAAACAGACAGGCTGTGTCCACATTTACTGTGGAGATGGAAAGGGAAAGACGACTTGCGGTATGGGGCTCTGCACGAGAGCGGCAGGGTATGGTTACCGGGTTTTGATTTATCAGTTTATGAAAGACAACAGCACGAGTGAGCGGAAGGTGCTCTCGCTGTCTCCGAATGTGACGTTTGTGCCGGGGCAGGATAAGATTAAGTTTTCGTTTCTGATGACGCCGGAGGAGAAGGCGGAGCAGAAGCGGTATTATGAGGAGCAGTTTCAGAAAGTAACAGAAAAAGCCGTTCAGGAAGGCTATGATGTGCTGTTTCTGGATGAGCTGGTCTACACGATTGGAAGCAAGCTGTTTGATGAGCAGCTCCTTTTAGACTTCCTGGATCACAAGCCGGAGAAGCTGGAAGTGATTCTGACCGGACAGGGACCGTCGGAGGCGCTGATTGAGCGGGCGGACTATGTTTCGGAGCTGAAAAAAATCAAGCATCCGTTTGACCGAGGCCTTGCGGCAAGAGATGGAATTGAGCGGTAACGCTGAAGAAATACAAGAAAAAAGATACTGTTCTGCAGGAGAGCTGATCCTATGCAGAACAGTATCTTTTTTGGGTAAAATATCCGACAGTCACTGCCGGGCAAAACCGGTTTTAATTTTTCCCGCCGCGCTCCGCAATCATCTTCGTGGATTTCTTCACGCTGTACAGGCACATTGGTCCGATATAGCAGCAGGCGGCAACCCATGCCGTCTGATCCGCAAAGCAGATCGCCGTAAATCCAAAAGCGCCGACAAATCCCAGACAGACAATCGTCCGCGCCAGCATCTCCATCACGCCGGAGAAAACAGCTCTTCCCGAGTAGCCGAGACCCTGTGTTACCATACGGCAGACATTCAAAATACCAAGTGTCCAGTAGAAAAATCCGAGACAGCGCAGATATTTTGCGGAAGCATCAATCGCATCAACAGCAGATCCGACGATAAAGAGCTTCGTCAATGACCGTCCGAACAGAATCATCATCACGCCTGCAAATGCACCGTAGCCGACACCGACGAGCACGCCCTGACGGAGCCCCTGATGGATTCGTCTGGACTGTCCAGCGCCGAGGTTCTGACTGCAGAAAACCGAAGCCGCGGTGCTGATCGCATCAAACGGACACATCATAAACTGCTTGATCTTCATTGCCGCCGTAAACGCCGAAACATAAACACTTCCCAGCCCGTTGTTCGCCGACTGCATGACCATACTTCCGATTGCCGTGATTGAAAACTGCAGACCCGTCGGAACGCCCATCGCAAGCAGTTCCTGCGCCGCATCCTTCCGCAGAACACGGTTTTTCTTCGTTGGAAGCAGCAGCTTCACCTTGCGGGAAATAAAAAACAGACACAAAAGTCCGCTGATCGCCTGAGCCGAAATTGTCGCAATCGCCGCGCCCGCGCATCCCAGATGCACGACGATGATACAGAACAGATCCAGAAAAATATTCAGGATCGCTGAAAACGCCAGAAACAGAAACGGCGTCCGGCTGTCACCGACGGCACGCAGGATGCTGGACAGATAGTTGTACAGGATCGAGAATGGAATGCCGAGGAAAATCACAAGCTGATACGCATAGGCATTTGCAAAAATATCGGACGGAACCGATAACAGATGCAGGATCGGTGCGCAGAACAGACCGCAGACCGCAGTCAGCACAACCGCAAAGAGAGCCGCCAGCGCCGCGCCGTTAAAAATATAATCGCGCATCGTATCGAGCTTTCCGGCGCCGAAATACTTTGCAACCGGAACACCGAAGCCCGTGCAGCTTCCCATACAGAAGCCGAGCACCAGAAACTGTACACTGCTGCTTGCACCGACGCTGGCAAGCGCCTCCGGGCCGAGAGCCTGGCCGACGATCGCCGCATCGATGATGTTGTACGTCTGCTGCAGCAGATTTCCAATGAGAAGTGGAAAGGCAAACTGAAGCATCAGCTTCATCGGGTTTCCTTTTACCATAGATGTTGCCATAGAAACCGCCTTCCCGTATTTAATACGCGCGTGAATTGTAAACGAGTGCCGTCTTGTTCAGATTCTGAATCATGAAATAGTCTGCGACGAGCCTTCCGATGCCGCCGGTCAGGTAGCCGAGCAGCGTCCACAGAAGGATTGCGGAACCATTTTCGTCAATCATCACACCGTAGCGTTCGTAAGACTCACGGTACATACGGTTTGCCTGTTTGTAGCGCCAGTAAACACCGTAAATTCCGCAGGTAATCCAGGACAGAAGCAGCACGATAATGTAGTTCGGGCTGTCTTCATTGTCACCGTAAAAGACAGTGTTCAGATCTTCCACGTAAACGTACCAGAAGTAAATTGAGTAGAGTCCGCAGGTCACAATCGTCAGCAGAAGATAGACCCAGAAACTCCGGTTGTCTTTTACATTCATTTGTAAATACCTCCTTTAATAAGATATGGTAACTATTCAGAGCCACGTCTCGATTCCGCTGCGCTGCATCTCGATGTGGCTTCTCGCCATATGCAATTGCATGAGAAAGCGCTCATTCATGCAAGCATGATTCGCACTTTCCCCTGCAATTACACATGGCTCTGAATAGTTACAAAATATTGTAGCACGCGTCCCCGAGAAGGGTCAATAGAAAGCAGAGGGTCATGGTGATAAATGCGCCAGGCATAAACGACGATCAGCAGAACGACAAGCACCGTGATCATCCCCTTTTTAAACTGCCGGAGTCCCGCCGTGTGCTCCGGCCCGAAGAAGAGCCAGAGGCCTGCCGGCAGTACAACATAGACGAGCGGGTGCATGTGAAACGCCGCCCGGAAAAGACCCGAAAACAGAAGCAGCACCGCGCGGCTCATCCCGCAGCCTGGGCAGGAAATGCCGGTCGAGAAGCGGATCGGGCAGCCGATGCCAGTGAGGGTGATAAAAGCGACGTAAAACCCGAGCAGCAGACAGAAGAAAAAGAAATCGTGGCAGCGTTTCTTCAGAAAAGAAAGATATGCGCTGCCGCGGCCGGGATCACGTTTCATGGAGTTTGGTGACGGCGTATTCATACAATGCCTCCTTGCGCTCACTGTCGGTCGTGAGAAAATGCGAGTACAGAACGTCGATCATGACGAGAATCGGGAACTGCGGGGAGATTGCGCCGCCGTTCTTCAGATGCTCCTTGACTGCCAGCAGCAGCACTTCGTCACAGAACGCATCATAATCGCTGGAACTGCGTGACGTAAAAAGAATCGTTGCCGCGCCTTTTTCCTTTGCCGCTCCGAGTGCCCGCAGCACCTCCGGCGTGCATCCGCTGACGGTGATGCCGATCGCCGCACAGCTTTCGTCGAGCAGAACCGCGTTCATTTTCATGATGTGAATGTCGGTGATCGCCTCGATGTCCACACCGGCGAGCATGAACCGCAGTTTCATTTCCTGCGCGGAAAGTCCCGAGCTTCCGAGGCCGTAGACATACACCCGCCGCTTCGATGCGAGAATGTGGCAGATGCGGTCGATCTGCGCGCGGTCGGCGAGGGAATAGCTTTTATTCAGCAGCTCCTGATACGTATTCAGCACCTGCTTGATGTGATCGTCCGTGCCCGGAAGCGTGGCGTTCAGACCCTCCTGGTAGCGGTAGACAAATTCGCGGTAGCCCGTGTAGCCGCATTTCTTCGCAAAACGGGAGAGCGAAGCCTCCGAAACGTAGAGAAGCTCCGAAACATGGCGCGCGGACAGATCCGACTCATCGGTATTATGAATAAAAAAATCTGCTACCGTCCGTTCCAGGGGAGTGAACGAGGGATAGACAGACTCAATGACAGGAATAATCGATTTTTCAAAGTGTTCCATGGAACGTAAGTCCTCCTGGTATCTGTAAATATCTGAAAAATTCAGATCAGTTCTTGCTTTATTGTATCACAGGCAGGGTGGTGAATCAACTTTCAATTGTGTGTGAATTGTACGGGAAAGCGGGCGGAAAAACGGAAAGAACTTTAACAATATGAAAGTAATTTCTAAAATATAAAAATAGTTGAAAATAAAATCACGATAATCTATAATTATTTTAGATCAAAGAAAGAAGGCAAGACAATGATTATCAAAAACGGACGTGTATTCCAGGAAGACGGAACGTTTGCGGAGAAAGATCTTTATATAGAAGGAAAACGTTTTGTTTCCACAAAAGAAGAAGTAACCGATCAGGAAGTGATCGATGCGAAGGGCATGATGGTGTTGCCGGGACTGGTTGATGTACACAGCCACGGCGCTGCCGGCCATGATTTTTCAGACGGCGATGTGGAAGGATTAAAAGCGATCCTGCGCTACGAAAAAGAGCACGGCATCACATCTTACTGCCCGACCTCGATGACGCTGCAAAAAGACGATCTGCTGAAAATCTTCGGAACGATCGAAGTAATCAAAGATGAGCCGGAAGCAGAAGTCATCGCCGGAGTCAATATGGAAGGACCATTCATCGACCCGATCAAAAAGGGTGCACAGGCAGAGGAGAACATCGTGGCTCCGAACGCTGAATTTTTCCGGGAGTGCAATGCGGCGAGCGGCGGAAAAATCCGTCTCGTAACACTGGCCCCGAATATGCCTGGCTCTCTGGAGTTCATCAAAGAGGTTTCCGATGAAGTCATGGTTTCCATCGGCCACACGACAGCAGATTATGACACCGCGCTGGCTGCCATGAAAGCAGGCGCACACCATGTAACACATCTGTACAATGCCATGCCGCCGTTCGCACATCGTAAGCCAGGTGTCATCGGCGCCGCATTCGACGATCCGGAGTGCCGTATGGAGCTGATCTGTGACGGCTACCACATCCACGGCGCTGTTGTCCGCGCAACATTCTCCATGATGGGAAGCGAGCGCATGGTTCTGATCAGCGATTCGATGATGGCAACGGGAATGCCGAACGGAATGTATTCCCTTGGCGGACAGGCTGTCTGCATGAAAGACGGAAAAGCAACCCTGACCGACGGCGAGACCATCGCAGGCTCTGCGACGAACCTGTACGACTGCATGAGAAAAGCCGTTTCGTTTGATATTCCGTTGGCGGATGCCATTTTCGCAGCGACAAGAAATCCGGCACAGAGCATTGGTATCTACGATGAAGTCGGATCGATCGCACCGGGCAAGAAAGCACATGTACTTCTGGTGGATGACGACTTAAATCTGAAACAGGTTATTATGTAATTTACAGAGACCCAGGGTCAAAAGGTTAAAAATTCGACGCAAGCTTGCTTGCACGAGAAGTTTTAACCTTGGGATCCGCAAAAATATGAGTAAGAAGCCATTTTTCGAAGAAAAATGAGCGGATTGCGAATATTTTTGAAGATTGCGGGAGCACGAAGTGCGGAGCAATCTGGTAGCGTTAGAAACAAGAGAGAAATTTTTGGAGGAAAAACAAATGTTATTAATTGAAGCAAAAGATTACAATGATATGAGCAGAAAAGCAGCAAACATCATCTCCGCACAGGTTATCATGAAACCGCACGCAGTTCTCGGCCTGGCAACAGGTTCTACTCCGGTCGGCGCTTACAAACAGCTCGTTGAGTGGTACAACAAAGGCGACCTCGATTTTGCAAATGTAATCAGCGTAAACCTGGACGAGTACAAAGGACTCTCCCCGGAGAATGATCAGAGCTATCGCTACTTCATGAACACCAACCTGTTCGATCATGTCAACATCAACAAAGAGCGCACCTTCGTTCCGAACGGACTGGAGCCGGACAGCGAAAAAGCATGCGCAGCTTACAACGAAATCATCCGCAGCGTCGGCGGCATTGATCTGCAGCTTCTCGGACTTGGAAACAACGGCCATATCGGATTCAATGAGCCGGGTGCAGCATTCGAGAAAGAGACACACTGCGTTGACCTGACCGAGAGTACCATTCAGGCAAATAAACGTTTCTTCGAAAAAGTAGAGGATGTTCCGACTCAGGCATACACCATGGGAATCAAGAACATCATGCAGGCAAGAAAAGTTCTGCTGATCGTCAGCGGCGAAGGAAAAGCAGAGATCCTCGACAAAGTTCTGTACGGACCGGTTACTCCGCAGGTTCCGGCTTCTATCCTGCAGCTTCACAACGATCTGACGGTTGTAGCGGATGAAGCAGCAATGTCTGTGATCAAAGCAAACCACAGATAATTTTCACGATGAATCAAAAGTCCGCTGAATGGAGAAAATATCAAAAAATCCCCATTCAGCGGGCTTTTTTGCGGTTTACAAATTCCTGTAAATGTGTTAGCATAAAACCAGTGCATAAAACTAAAACACAGTGACGAAGAGAGTACATCTGCTTTCGCGAATTTACAGAGAACACCCCCGAAAACCATTCCGGTTTTGCAGGCTGAGAGGGGAGGAGGAGCGGCAGATCGAACATGGCTTCCGAGAGGCGCACCGAACCGAGTGGAACAATCATCCGAAACGGTAAGGCTGCGACAGGATCCGCCTGTTACAGCGGAGAGGTATAGCACATGTACCTGCAGAGGTTTCTGCCGTGAGGCAGGGACGAAAAGAAGTGGTATCACGGGTAAACAAACCTGTCTTCTTCCGATCATACGAGAGCGGAAAAGGGCAGTTTTTTTAGTTTACGCGGGCAACGAGCCAAAGTCCGTGTTTGCACGAGACCTTGGCGACTGCCGCGATAACTTGAGAAACGCGCAAAGCGTGTTTCTTAAGTTTGCGGATATCCTGCAGAAAGGAAAGGAGTAATAGATAAAATGGAAAAAATCAGACCGAAATATTATATCACGACGGCGATTGCCTACACATCCGGCAAACCGCACATCGGCAACACCTACGAGATCGTACTCGCAGACAGCATCGCCCGCTTCAAACGTCAGCAGGGCTACGACGTATTCTTCCAGACCGGAACCGATGAGCATGGACAGAAGATCGAGCTGAAGGCAGAAGAGGCAGGCATCACACCAAAAGAATTCGTAGACAACGTATCCACCGAGATCAAGAGAATCTGGGATCTGATGAATACTTCCTACGACAAATTCATTCGTACCACCGATGCCGATCACGAGGCACAGGTACAGAAAATCTTCAAAAAACTGTACGATCAGGGAGATATCTACAAAGGATATTACGAAGGACTTTACTGTACACCGTGTGAATCCTTCTTCACCGAGTCCCAGCTGGTAGACGGAAAATGCCCGGACTGCGGACGCCCGGTTACCCCGGCAAAAGAAGAGGCATATTTCTTCAAAATGAGCAAATATGCACCGAGACTGATCGACTACATCAACACCCATCCGGAGTTCATTCAGCCGGTTTCCAGAAAGAACGAGATGATGAACAACTTCCTTCTTCCGGGACTTCAGGATCTCTGCGTATCCAGAACCTCCTTCACCTGGGGAATCCCGGTATCCTTCGATCCGAAGCACGTTACCTACGTATGGCTGGACGCACTGACCAACTACATCACCGGAATCGGTTATGACTGTGACGGAAACAGCTCCGAGCAGTTCAACAAACTGTGGCCGGCAGACCTGCATCTGATCGGAAAAGACATCATCCGTTTCCATACCATTTACTGGCCGATCTTCCTGATGGCACTCGATCTGCCGCTTCCGAAACAGGTATTTGGTCATCCGTGGCTGCTGCAGGGCGACGGCAAGATGAGTAAATCCAAAGGAAACGTGATTTACGCAGATGATCTGGTAGACCTGTTCGGCGTAGACGCTGTCCGCTACTTCGTTCTGCACGAGATGCCGTTCGAGAACGACGGTGTCATCACCTGGGAGCTGCTGGTTGAGCGTATGAACTCTGATCTTGCCAACACCCTCGGAAACCTGGTAAACCGTACCATTTCCATGAGCAACAAATACTTCGGCGGCGTTGTGACAAAGACCGGCGCAGCAGAAGAAGTGGATGATGATCTGAAAGCAGTCGTTACCGCAACAAAAGAAAAAGTTGCCGCCAAGATGGAAGAGCTGCGTGTGGCAGATGCGATGACCGAGATCTTTGGCCTGTTTAAACGCTGCAACAAATACATCGACGAGACGATGCCGTGGGCACTGGCAAAAGACGAGGCAAAGAAAGACCGTCTGGCAGAGGTTCTGTACAACCTGGTAGAGAGCATCACCATCGGCGCATGCCTGATCGAGTCCTTTATGCCGGAGACCACCGAGAAGATCCTGGCTCAGTTAAATGCCGAGAAACGCAACTACGAAGAGCTGGATCAGTTCGGACTGTATGTATCGGGCAATAAAGTAACCGATCAGCCGCAGATCCTGTTCCAGAGACTCGATGTCAAAGAGGTTATGGAAAAAGTAGAAGTGATCCAGGCAAAACAGAAAGCTGCCATGGCTGCCGCATCCCAGGAAGAGGAGAAAGCAGAAGAAGCAGTCGTAGACGTTGAGCCGAAAGAAGAGATCACCTTCGAAGACTTCGAAAAAATGCAGTTCCAGGTAGGCGAAATCCTCTCCTGCGAGCCAGTGAAGAAATCCAAAAAACTCCTCTGCTTCCAGGTCAAAGTCGGAAGCCAGACAAGACAGATCGTCTCCGGAATCAAAGCATATTACAAACCGGAAGACACCATCGGAATGAAGGTTATGGTTCTGACCAACCTCAAACCGGCAAAACTGGCAGGCCTGATGTCCGAAGGAATGCTTCTCTGCGCCGAGGACGCCGAAGGCAACATCTGCCTCATGACCCCGGAAAAAGCAATGCCGGCGGGTGCGGTGATCTGCTAAGGTGTTGAGCTGTTAAGCGGAAAATAGAATAGAATGAAAGTTGAAATCCCTTTCCATATGCATAGAGCGTGTGGGGAGGGATTTTTTGTGACTATTCAGAGCCATGCGAAATTGCAGGGAAAAGTGCGAATCATGCTTGCATGA
>CAVLAW010000070.1:0-10629 GCA_963661155.1 Tidjanibacter massiliensis
TCAGCAGTGAAACACTTGCTGTTTCGCTGCGTAAGAAAGTGATTCAGGTGTGAACAGCCCTCCTTTTGCGAAGCAAAACTTTCAATGAGGGCTGTGAAGTTACAGTTCGCTGGGAACCAGTGAACTGTAACCAGTTTCGTACAGAGTATAATAAAGATTTTATCATGTAAGGTTGACAAAAACAAGACCTATTGATAAGGTAATAGAGTGACTGTTTTGCACAAAAATCCGTCATTTCGGCGGCGGAAAAGAACGAAAACAGCGTGTTTTTTGGAAGAGACAACAGGAGGAATTCACCTATGGATATGAATCAGGTATTGGCAGTTGAGCTGAACGTCAAACCATGGCAGGTAGAAGCTGCAGTGAAACTGATTGACGAGGGAAACACCATCCCTTTTATTTCACGATATCGAAAAGAAGCGACAGGTTCGTTAAACGATGAGGTCCTGCGAAATCTGTACGACCGTCTGATGTACCTGCGTAGCTTAAATGACCGTAAAGCCGTTGTGCTGGCGAGCGTCGAGGAGCAGGGCAAGCTGACCGCAGAGCTGAAAAAAGCCATCGAAGAAGCCGCAACGCTTGTGGTTGTAGAAGACCTGTACCGTCCGTACCGTCCGAAACGCCGGACCCGTGCGACGATCGCAAAAGAAAAAGGACTGGAGCCGCTGGCAAACATCATTCTTCTGCAGATGACGAAGGAGCCGCTCGAAAAAGAGGCGGAAGCTTTTGTGTCAGAAGAGAAAGAAGTCAAAACGGCAAAAGACGCGCTCGCAGGCGCATGCGACATCATCGCCGAGAGCATTTCCGATGAGGCCGATTACCGTATGGAAATCCGCCGCAGAACCGAGGCAAAAGGTCTGCTCACCTCGACCGCAAAGGATGAAAAGGCAGAGTCCGTTTACGAGAACTACTATGATTTCTCTGAGCCGGTATCGAAAATCGCCGGACACCGTGTGCTGGCGCTGAACCGCGGCGAGAAAGAGAAATTCCTGACCGTAAAAATCGAAGCACCGACCGAAGAAATCCTGCGCTACCTGGAGAAAAAAATCATCACCAAAGAGAATCCGCAGACGAAGCCGGTTCTGCAGGCGACGATCGAGGATGCCTATAACCGTCTGATCGCCCCGGCGATCGAGCGTGAGGTCAGAAACCAGCTCACCGAGAAGGCAGAGGACGGAGCAATCAAGGTCTTTGGAAAGAACCTCGAGCAGCTTCTGATGCAGCCGCCAATCGCCGGACAGGTTGTCCTTGGCTGGGACCCGGCGTTCCGTACCGGATGTAAACTGGCCGTTGTCGATGCGACCGGAAAAGTGCTCGACACCACCGTCGTTTACCCGACCGCGCCGACGAATGAGAAGAAGATTGCGGCAGCAAAAGCAACCGTAAAAGATCTGATTCACAAATACGGTGTTACCCTGATCTCCGTCGGAAACGGAACCGCAAGCCGCGAGTCCGAGCAGATCATCGTCGAGATCTTAAAAGAGATCTCGGAGAAGGTTTCTTACGTGATCACAAACGAGGCGGGAGCGTCCGTTTACTCTGCAAGCAAGCTTGCCACCGAGGAGTTCCCGAACTTTGATGTGGGACAGCGAAGTGCAGCTTCCATCGCGCGCCGCGTGCAGGATCCGCTGGCAGAGCTTGTAAAGATTGATCCGAAATCAATCGGTGTCGGCCAGTATCAGCACGATATGAACCAGAAAAAGCTTGGCGAGGCGCTCGGCGGTGTCGTTGAGGACTGCGTGAATAAGGTCGGCGTCGATCTGAACACCGCATCCGCATCACTGCTGGAATACATTTCCGGCGTCAGCAAGGTGATTGCGAAGAATATCGTAGCGTACCGCGAGGAGAACGGCCGCTTTGAGAGCAGAAAAGAGCTTCTGAAAGTGGCAAAACTCGGACCGAAAGCGTTCGAGCAGTGCGCGGGCTTTATGCGCATCACCGGAGGCAAGAATCCGCTGGATGCGACGAGCGTTCACCCGGAGAGCTATGAGGCAGTTGAGAAACTGCTTGCGAAGTTAAATATGAAGACAGAGCAGATCAGCGAGGGCACCGCGTTCTTCATTAAAGATTACAAGAAGATGGCAGAGGAGATCGGCATCGGCGAGATTACGCTGCGCGATATCATCAAAGAGCTGCAGAAACCGGGCCGCGACCCGCGTGACGAGATGCCGCGCCCGATCCTGCGCACTGATGTCCTCGATATGAAAGACCTGAAAGTCGGCATGATCTTAAAGGGAACCGTGCGCAACGTCATTGACTTCGGTGCGTTCGTCGATATCGGCGTGCACCAGGACGGACTCGTTCACATCTCCCAGATGACGAAACGCTTCATCAAGCATCCGCTGGAGGCCGTGAGCGTCGGCGATATCGTGGAAGTGAAGGTCATCAGCCTCGATCTGGCGAAAAAACGGATCGGGCTGTCGATGCTGCTGGATAAATAAAAGAGGATACGCGGGCTGCCGGAAAGAATGTGTTCGGGCAGCCCGCGGTGTATCAAAGGGGGATTACCATGAATGAGGAAGAAGTGCTGGTCGGACGGATTCAGGATCTGGCCGAACAGTGTTATCACAGGGATGTTCCGGCGCATACGGAATTTCTGACGCTGGCGGAACAGGATCTGTTCTACCAGACGGTAAATAAAATCCCGGGCGTGCGCTACGTGCTGTACGGCGGATACGAGGCGGCAGAGCGGAAAGCAGCGCTGTTTCTGCCTTCCTACGCGGAGGACGGCGATGCGTCGATGCTTCCGATCGCGGTGGTGCGCATCAGCCCGTTAAATGAAAAATTTGCGGATGCGCTGTCGCACCGGGATTTCTTAGGATCGCTGATGAATCTTGGTGTGGAGCGGTACAAGCTGGGGGACATCCTGCTGGATGGAAACCATGCGTATCTGATCTGTATGGCGGATATGGCGGACTACATCTGTGCAGAGTTAAAACGCGTGCGCCACACGAGTGTCTACTGTGAGATCGAGGCAGGACTGCCTGCGGAGCTTTCCGAGCCGAAAACAGAGTGGAAAGAGGGATCTGTCGCTTCGGTGCGGCTCGATGCGGTGCTGTCGCTGGCATTCAACAGCTCACGAAGCAAAATGGTGCCGCTGATCGAGGGCGGACAGGTGTTCATCAACGGAAAACTGGTGACATCGTCGAGTGCGTCGCTCAAAGAGGATGATCTTGTGACCGTGCGCCACATGGGAAAATTCCGGTATGTCGGCGTGCAGAATCAGACGAAAAAGGGACGGCTGTACGTGGCTGTGGAACGATTTGTCTCATAATGGTGATTTTGAGGGATTTTACCGGAAAAGACCATTGACAGTGTTTGTGGAAAGACGGTATTATAGAGGGTATGTAGATGGTCCGCAGTCGGGAAAAATTTCAGACAGAAGCGGGCTGTGAAGATTACGTATCAGGAAGGCAGGAAGAGAAAATGGGAAAAATTATACTGACCGGCGACAGACCGACCGGCAAGCTGCATGTAGGACATTACGTTGGTTCACTGCGCCGCCGCGTGGAGCTGCAGAACTCCGGTGAATTCGATAAAGTTTACATCATGATTGCGGACGCACAGGCGCTGACCGACAATGCGGACAACCCGGAGAAGGTGCGCCAGAACATTCTGGAGGTAGCGCTGGATTACCTTTCCTGCGGACTTGATCCGGAAAAGAGCACCATCTTTATTCAGTCGCAGATCCCGGAGCTGTGTGAGCTTTCCTTCTATTACATGAATCTCGTTACCGTTTCCAGACTGCAGAGAAACCCGACCGTAAAATCGGAGATCCAGATGAGAAACTTCGAGACGAGCATTCCGGTTGGATTCTTCACGTATCCGATCAGCCAGGCAGCGGACATCACCGCATTCAAGGCGACAACCGTACCGGCCGGCGAGGATCAGATGCCGATGGTAGAGCAGACACAGGAAATCGTACACAAATTCAATTCCGTTTACGGCGAAGCACTCGTAGAGCCGAAGATCCTTCTTCCGGAGAATGATTCCTGCAGACGTCTGCCGGGTATCGACGGAAAAGCGAAGATGAGCAAATCGCTCGGAAACTGCATTTACCTCTCCGAAGAACCGGATGAGATCAAAAAGAAAATCATGAGCATGTACACCGATCCGGATCACATCAAGATCACCGACCCGGGCAAGATCGAAGGAAATACGGTATTTACGTATCTCGATGCGTTCTGCCAGCCGGAGCACTTCGAGCGTTACCTGCCGGACTACGCAAATCTGGACGAGCTGAAAGCCCATTACCAGAGAGGCGGCCTTGGCGATGTCAAGGTGAAGAAGTTCCTGAACAATGTACTGCAGGAAACTCTGGAGCCGATCCGCAACCGCAGAAAAGAACTCGAAAAAGACATCCCGGCGATCTACGAGATGCTGAAAAAAGGCAGCGAAGAGGCAGAGAAAGTAGCAGCACAGACACTCGCGGACGTAAAAGCAGCCATGAGAATCAACTATTTCGACGACATGGAGCTGATTCGTTCCCAGGCAGAGCGCTACGGAAAATAAACGATACAAAGCCAGAAAAAGCGAACGGGACAGTTCGCTTTTTCTATTACGATGCGAGGGTGGAAAATGATCATACATGGATTTCAAAAGCTGACGCTGCTGGACTTCCCGGGGAAGGTGGCCTGTACGCTGTTTTCGGGCGGATGCAATTTCCGCTGCCCGTTCTGCCAGAACGGAAATCTCGTGCAGCATCCCGAGTGGGAGCCGGTGATTCCGGAGGAGGAGATTTTTTCGGCGCTGGCAAAGCGGCGCGGCGTGCTCGACGGCGTCTGCGTGACAGGCGGCGAGCCGACGCTGGACCCGGATCTGGAACGGTTTGTGATGAAAATGAAAGAGATGGGCTATCTGGTGAAACTCGACACGAACGGGTACCGGCCGGAGATTTTGAAAAAACTGGTGCAAGAGAAAATGGTAGACTACGTTGCGATGGACATCAAAAACGCGCCGTCCCGATATGCGGAGACGGCGGGCGTGAAAAAGCTCGATGTGATGCGGATCAACGAGTCTGTAGAATTTTTAAAGAGCGGCGCGGTGGACTATGAGTTCCGAACGACGCTCTGCAAGGAGCTGCACGGCAGGGAAGAGATCGAGGCAATCGGAAAGTGGCTTTCCGGGGCAAAACGGTACTTCCTGCAGAATTACCGGGAATCGGACTATGTGATTGATCCGCGGTTCTCGGGGTATGCGAGAGAGCAGCTGGAGCAGTTCTGCGAGGTTCTGCGCGGAAAGATCGAGACGGTGGAGATCCGCGGTGTAGATTAACATACGTGTCTAAAGCGTGCGGTACCAGTAGCCGAAGCGGGCATCGGGCGCAAGCTCTGCCGGGCGCATCGCCTGCTTGAAGTGGAAAAAGCCGAACAGGCTTGCCATGAACTGCTCATTCGGCGTGTAGACGCCGGGAACGCCGAAATACCAGATGTCCGTCTGATCGCGGTTCCGGGCGAGGAGCAGATGGCGGTAGGATGAGGAGCCGTGGAGGACGAAGCGGTTCGCATCGGCCGAAAGTCCGGCGGCGCGGAGCTGCGGGAGGTCGTCGATCGAGAGACGCAGGCAGTCGGTGAGATCGTCATCCGGGAACGGGTGGAACTCCGGGAACTGGTCCTGAAGCTGGAGATAGAGAGCAGCGCGGGACGGCGACGGGGCGGATGGAGCGGATAGAGCATCGGCAGAGGTCATATGTAGCGATGGGGTGTCGGGTTCCGGGTTCTGTTTTGGGATTTCCGTGGAAACGGTGGATTCCGGGGCGGAATTTTGTGGATAAAGTTCCGCGTCGGGGATGGTTTCGGTGGAAACTTCAGGCTGAATGGGCTCTGACGCGGCAGAGGATGGCTCATAATCGAAGATTTCGCTGGTTTGACTGGCGCTGGTTGGCTGTGGATCTGGATCTGCCGCTGATGTTGTTTCTAGCTCGTCTGGGGTTTCGGCGGCTGTTTCCGGCTCCGGCGTTGGCTCCGGCTCCGGTTTCGGAAGGGATGGAGAGAAGAATTCCGGCTGAATCGGAAGATCGTCCCACTGGGTGGCAATGACACCGGTTTTGCGATAGAGCAGAATCAGACCGCCAAGCTGGTCGAGCGTGACATCGGTCTGCCCGAGCGCATCCGATGGCGTAAAGAGCTTTCCACTCGTGGAGGTGCGCCCCGCGAGGAGGTTCCCAAGCGGAATGCCGTACATCCGCCCCGACTGGCGGATAAACCCGTAGACTGTAACCGAAGTCTCCGGCACAAGCGACGCGGATTTGATCTGGAAATCCATACGGCAGAAGCCGTTCTGGGATTCCACGCGGACAAAACCACAGCATCCGCCCTTGCGGCTGCCGGGATATTCATATAAATAGGCAATAAAACGCCGGTAATCAGACATAAAAACCTCCTGCATAGAAGAAAGAACATTACAGTATAATTCACGATATGCGGGGAAAAGAAGAAATATACGCAGGAAACAGAAAGGAACCGTGCAATGGAAGAAGAAACAAAACTGGAAACTCCGGAAGAAAAAGCACACAGAAAAGAACGGGAATATTTCATGCGCCAGGCGATTGCGCAGGCCAGGAAAGCAGAAAAACTGATGGAAGTGCCGATCGGCTGTGTGATTGTATACGAGGGAAAAGTGATTGCGCGGGGCTATAACCGCAGAAATACAGACCAAAATACGCTGTCCCATGCGGAACTGAACGCGATCCGCAAAGCCAGCAAAAAACTCGGCGACTGGCGGCTGGAGGGCTGTACGCTGTACGTCACCCTGGAACCCTGCCAGATGTGCGCCGGCGCAATTGTGCAGGCGAGAGTCAGCGAAGTCGTCATCGGCAGCATGAACCCGAAAGCGGGCTGCGCAGGTTCGATTCTGAATATGCTGGAAATGCGGGAATTCAACCATCAGGTGAAAGTCGAGCGCGGCGTGCTGAAAGAAGAGTGCTCGGAGATGCTGAGTGCGTTTTTCCGGAGACTGCGGGTGGTGAAAAAGAAGAAAAAAGAAGAGATGAAGAGGGCGGAAGAGGAAAAAGAACAAGAATAAAAGAGGCAGATTAGTTGTTTGAAGTTGTCGCATCAGTAATTGCAAGTGTAGCCCCGCAGAAACACCCCGCAGAAACCTATAAAAAAGTGATTGACGAATCGCAAAAAAAGCACTATAATATACGATGTATTTGACAAAATACGGAGAAGTACCCAAGAGGCTGAAGGGTCTGGCTTCGAACACCAGTAGGTCGGAAACGGCGCAAGGGTTCAAATCCCTTCTTCTCCGCTATGCAAAAAAGAGACAGCAAAAAGATTGAAAAATCGGATCGGCTGTCTCTTTTTCTGTGAAAAAGAACAAAACGGCAGACAGGCCGGACCATCAGAGAAAAGGAGAATAAAAAATGGCGCAGTTACCACAGGAGTTCCTGTCCCGCATGAAAGAAATGCTGGGCGATGAATTTGATATATTTCTGGCTTCCTACGACGCACCCCGCACGGCCGGGCTGCGTGTGAATACAAAAAAATGCCGGACCGAAGATTTCCCGTCGCTTATTTCCGGAAACTGGAAGAACATTCCGTGGATTCCAAACGGCTACTTTGTGCCGGACGGCATGCGCATGGGACAGTCTCCGCTGTATGCGGCAGGCGTGTTCTATCTGCAGGAGCCAAGCGCCATGACACCGGCCTCCCGTCTTCCGATTGAGCAGGGAGAGCGTGTGCTCGACCTCTGCGCAGCACCGGGCGGCAAAGCGACAGAACTGAATGCGCGCCTCGCCGGAACCGGCCTTCTCGTTGCCAACGATATCAGCAATGCCCGCGCCAAAGCGCTGCTGCGCAATCTGGAACTGTTCGGAAGCGAAAACGTGCTCGTCACCAACGAGACACCGGCAGGCCTTGCGAAAGTATTCCCGGGCTTCTTTGATAAAATCCTCGTGGACGCACCATGCTCCGGTGAGGGCATGTTCCGAAAAGACGAGGCCGTCATCAGCACCTGGACCCCGGAGCGGCCGGATTTCTTTTCTGATCTGCAGCGGGAGATTACATCAAACGCCGTCAAAATGCTGCGCCCGGGCGGACTTATGATGTATTCGACGTGTACCTTCGCCCCGCAGGAGGACGAGGGAACGGTTTCTTTCCTTCTGGAAAACTTTCCGGAGATGGAACTGATCGAGATGGAGGGCTATGAGGGCTTCTCCAAAGGAAACCCATCCTGGGGAAATGGCGATCCGGAGATCGAAAAGACCGTGCGCATCTGGCCGCATAAAATGAACGGCGAGGGTCATTACCTTGCCCTGTTCCGGAAAAAAGGCGAAGCCGTTTCCATTACTATAGAAGAAAAACAGATCGAAAAGAAAAATAAAAAGCAGAAAAACCGGAAAAAAGACCGCGGAACAGAAGCACCAGGCCCGTCAAAAGCAGAGAAACAGATCCTTAGCGATTTCCTGTCCCAGATGACAGAGCCGATTCCGGTGGAGGAGCTCGAGGTTCGCGCCGGAAAAGTCTACCATTCCCCATCCTTGCCGGACGGCGTGCGGAATCTTCATTTCCTGCGCAACGGACTGTATCTCGGCGAACTGAAAAAAGACCGCTTCGAGCCGTCGCAGCCGTTTGCCGTGACACTCTCTGCGGACAAGTTCAGAGAATGCCTGAATCTGAAGGCAGATGATGAGCGGACCGAAAAATATCTTCACGGTGAGACCATTTCTGTAGAGCCGGGCGAGACCGCATCGGCATCCGGCTGGAAGCTCGTCTGCGTTGGGGGATTCGGCCTTGGCTGGGGCAAACTGGTCAACGGAACACTGAAAAACAAGTACCCGGCGGGGTGGAGAAAATAGCCTGCAGCGGCACGGAAAATGAGAAAAACGGTGTCAGATATTGTATAAAAAATGTCGAAATATTACAAAGTTATTAACAGAAATTAAAAAAGACTTTCATTTCCGAGATACTTGTGTTATAATAGCAAAGTACGGCGAGAAAAAAGACACGTTTTCCGCTGTATTTTCGAGTGACAATCAGCAAGAAATCGTAATAAGTATGAGGTGTACGACATGAAGAAAAAGAAATTATTCAGCCTTGTTTTGGCCACCGTGCTTACGGCAGCAACTGTTCTGCCATGCTATGGAGCCAGTACAAAAGAGAAAATTTCAAATGCTCAGGCAGAACAGGCTGCCGCACAGTCTCAGCTTGACAGCATACAGAGCAGGATTGACGAACTCAATTCCAAAAAGGGACAATCAGAAGAATATCTTTCCGAACTGAACCAGCAGCTTGAAGATCTGCGGAACCGTCTGCAGGAGCTCCAGAACCAGTATGATGACAAGCAGAACGAACTGGTGCAGATTCAGGCAGATCTGGAAGAAGCAAAAGCGAAAGAAGAAGAGCAGTACGAGGCAATGAAACTCCGTATCCAGTATATGTATGAAAATTCCTCCGGAAACGGATACATGGCAATGCTCTTTTCTTCCAAAAGCATTTCCGAGCTGATCAGCCGGGCAGAATACATACAGAAAATTTCTGATTTTGACCGCGATCTCATGCAGGAGTATGAGGACACGGTAGACCAGGTAAAAGAAAAAGAAGCACAGGTGCAGGAGGAGCAGGCAGCGATCGTGGAACTGCAGCAGCAGAGCAGCGATCAGCAGGAAGCCATCCAGGAGCTGTACGCAGCAGCTTATCAGGAACTCCGCAATTATTCCGCAGAGCTGGATGATGCAAAATCCAGCGAGAGCGCACTGGTCGATGAAATCAACAGCAAAGCAGACGCAATCAACGACCTGATCCGTCAGGCAAAAGAAGAGGAGATTGCGGCGCAGAAGAAAGCAGAAGAGGAAGCAGCAGCCGCTGCCGCAGCACAGCAGGTCGCAGCAGCCGAGGCAGCCAGAAAACAGGCAGCCGAAGAAGCAGAGGCCGCAAGACTTGCCGCTGCTGAAGCAGCAGAGCAGGCCGCAGCCAGCGCCAGCACCGCAGGCTCTACTGCCGATACGAGCAGCAGTTCCTCATCATCCGCAAGTACCAGTACCGCCACGGATGTTGTAGACAACACACCGGCAGAGGATACCTCCAGCAGTTCTTCCAGCGGAACCTACCTTGGAAGATTTAAACTGACAGGATACTGTTCCTGCGCAATCTGCACCGGCCAGTGGTCCGGCGGAAACACCGCAAGCGGAACAACCCCGACCCCAGGCAGAACCATCGCCATGGGCGGCGTACCGTTCGGCACGAAACTGATGATCAATGGTCAGATCTACACTGTAGAAGACCGCGGAACCGCATACGGCCATGTGGATATTTTCTGCGGAAGCCACTCCGAGGCACTTTCTTTCGGTGTTCAGTATGCAGATGTTTATCAGGTAAACTAAGAGTATGAGAGAAGAAGATATGTCCGGAAGAAATTCCGCATATCTTCTTTTTTGCGGCAATGAGTCAAAGTCCGTACTTGCACGAGACCTTGGCGACTGCCGTGAAAACCCCGCAAACCCGCATAAAATGTACCTTTTGAAGCAATAATAAAAAAAATTAAAAAAATTTCAAAAAAGGTGTTGACATTCCTATAGACATCATATATAATAGCTATTGTTGACGGACGAGAGTTCAGAAAACAAACAAAATCGAAGCGTGGCTCAGTTTGGTAGAGCGCTGCGTTCGGGACGCAGAGGTCGTGGGT
>CAVLAW010000071.1:0-10566 GCA_963661155.1 Tidjanibacter massiliensis
GTTCGCTCAGCAGTGAAACACTTGCTGTTTCGCTGCGTAAGAAAGTGATTCAGGTGTGAGCAGCCCTCCTTTTGCGAAGCAAAACTTTAAATGAGGGCTGCGAATGTTGCAGTTTACTGGGTACCAGTGAACTGTAACGAAAAATGAGATGGGGACTTAATTTTCGTACAGGAGGGTTTGAAATGAACAAGAAACTTCATACAGAGGCAGTGGATCAGCTTTTTGAGGCAATTCTGTGTCTGAAAAATAAGGAAGAGTGCTACACCTTTTTTGAGGATGTGTGCACGATCAACGAACTTCTCTCTCTTTCCCAGCGGTTTGAAGTGGCGAAAATGCTGCGGGAGAAGAGAACGTATCTGGAGATTTCCGAGAAGACAGGAGCATCCACAGCGACGATCAGCCGTGTCAACCGCTCGTTGAGCTACGGAAACGACGGATACGAGATGGTATTCGAACGGATGGAAGAGAAAAAGAAAGAAGTGTAAAAAGTGTAAGAAAAAAGACGGTATTCGCAAGAGTACCGTCTTTTTGATATCAGTTTTTCTTTTTCGGATCGGATGGATGCTGGAGGGCGGCAAGTTCGTCCACCATGTGCTCAAGCATCTGCTTTTTCAGATAAACGTCGAAGCTCAGCAGGCAGATAAAGGAGAAGAGCTGCAGGAATTCCTGATCCTCTTCCGGGGAATCGCCGAACATGGATTTTGTGATGTCGGCTTTTTTCAGGAGATCCTCTTTTACCACGGCGATCTCGTCCTTTTCCATCGAGAAAATTTCTTCATAGATGTCTTTCAGCGAAAGGTGGCTGTCTGTGCCGAAATACCGCTCCGTGATCGGGGCGAGCAGCGTCTGGATATCGGTGATTGAGAGGATGTTTTTAAAGTAATAAATAAAAATCAGAAGCATCATATGCTCCGGGGAATACTTCTTTTTGACCGGCGGCGGAAGCAGCTTGTTTTTCGCGTAGTTGTTGATCATCGTCTTCGTCAGAACCTTGTCGGATTCGAAACGGCGCGACGAAGCGAGCTGTGCGTCCATAAACGTAGTCACCTGGTCCATATATAAATCAATATTCGGGATCTCTCCCGGGCGGATGCCTTCGAGAGAATCGAGAGAATTCAGTAAATCATGAAGAATCTTATTTGAGTCTACTGTCATTTGTTATCACCTCACTGTTCCCATTATATAGTTTTCAAAACCAGATGGCAAGAAGTTTCCGAAAAAAGTTTTCCAAAAACACAACATATGTTCGCTATGACTTGTAACTTCCAGGGTTTTGTTATATACTGAAAACCATGCGAAAAGATTCGAAGGATATGAAGGAGAAATAACATGAATCAGACAGAAACAGGATTAAATCCGATGCAGATGGAAGCGGTGGAGCATACCGACGGGCCGCTTCTGATCCTTGCCGGTGCCGGTTCCGGAAAGACGAGGGTACTGACGCACCGCATTGCCTCCCTGATCCGGGACAAAGGAGTCAATCCGTGGAATATTATGGCGATCACCTTTACGAACAAGGCAGCCGGGGAGATGCGGGAACGTGTCGATAAAATCGTGGGCTTCGGCTCCGAGCAGGTATGGGTCAGCACCTTTCACTCCAGTTGTGTGCGGATCCTGCGCCGCCACGCCGACCGTTTAGGCTACGCCAACAACTTTGCCATTTACGATACCGACGATCAGAAATCACTGATTAAGGACATTATGAAGCGGCTCCAGATGGACCCGAAGCTGTACCGCGACCGTGCAATCATGGCAGCGATCTCTGCGGCGAAAGACGAAATGATTGAGCCGGATCAGTATCGGATTGATGCCGGAATCGACTGGAAGCTGCAGAAGTATGCGGCAGTCTATGCCGAGTATCAGGCAGAACTGAAGAAGAACAACGCGATGGATTTCGACGATCTGCTCGTGCAGACCGTGAAATTATTCCAGCAATTCCCGGAGGTGCTCGACTATTATCAGGAGCGGTTCCGCTACATCATGGTCGATGAGTATCAGGATACGAACACCGTACAGTTCCGTTTTGTGAGTCTGCTGGCATCGAAGTACCGCAACCTCTGCGTGGTCGGTGATGATGATCAGTCGATCTACAAATTCCGCGGGGCGAACATTGAAAATATCTTAAGCTTTGAGCATGTTTTTTCAGATGCGAAGGTGATCAAGCTGGAGCAGAATTATCGTTCCACGCAGAATATTCTGAATGCGGCAAACGAGGTCATTGCAAATAACCAGGGACGAAAAGCGAAACGACTGTGGACGGAGAACCCGGAGGGCGATCTCATCGACCTGCGGCAGTTCCAGAGCGGTTTTGAGGAAGCCGAGTACGTGGCAGGAGAAATCACACGCGGCGTCCGCACCGGGGGAAACAAGTACCGTGATTATGCGATCCTCTACCGGACCAACGCGCAGTCCCGTCTGTTCGAGGAAAAGCTGCTGCTTGCGAATGTTCCGTATAAAATCGTGGGCGGTGTCAACTTCTATGCGAGACGTGAGATCAAGGATCTGCTGGCGTATCTCCGCGTGATCGAGAACCCGGAGGACGATCTTGCGGTGCTCCGCATCATCAACGTTCCGCGGCGCGGTATCGGAGCGGCGACGATCAATAAAGTACAGGACTGGGAGGCAGAGCAGGGTATCCGCTTCTACGATGCACTTCTCGAGGCCGAGTACGTTCCGGGGCTGATGCGTTCTCTGAATAAAATCAAATCGTTCACGTCCTTTTTACAGGTGCTCCGCGCGAAAGCGGACTATCTGTCGGTCAAAGAGCTGCTGAACGAGATCATCGAGGAGACCGGCTATGTGGCAGATCTGCAGGCAGAGGGAACGGAAGAGGCGGCAGCCCGCATTGAGAACATCGATGAGCTGATTTCCAAGATCACTGACTACGAGGAGAGTGCGGAGCATCCGACACTCGGCGGTTTTTTGCAGGAGGTTGCACTGGTGTCCGACATCGACTCCGTGGATGAGGAGAGCGATTACGTCCTTCTGATGACACTTCATTCCGCCAAAGGACTGGAATTCCCGAATGTGTTCCTGGCCGGCATGGAGGATGGTATTTTCCCGAGCTACATGACGATCACCGGCGACGATCCGTCGGAGCTGGAGGAGGAGCGTCGTCTCTGCTATGTGGGCATCACGCGTGCGATGAAGCATCTGACGCTGACCTGCGCGCGCCAGCGGATGATCCGCGGTGAGGTGCAGTACAACAAGATGTCCCGCTTTGTAAAAGAAATTCCGCGCGAACTCATTTCTCTGGAACGGGAGAGCCGGGGAGGCGAGATTGAGGACCGCAAGCCGAAGATGGACATTCCGACGAGAGGCAGTGTCTATGCGGCGATGAAGCAGGCGTTCCGTGAGAAGCCGCAGCAGGCGAAAACGTTTACGGCGCAGAAGGCGACGAAACTCGACTATGAAATCGGGGATACGGTGCGCCATATCAAATTCGGCGTCGGGATTGTCACGGATATCGTGGACGGTGGAAGAGATTATGAAGTTACCGTCAATTTTGACCAGGCGGGAACGAAGAAGATGTTTGCTTCGTTTGCGAAACTGAAGAAATTATAAAGAAAAAGAGAGCGTGTCGGAAAACAAAAATTCCGGCACGCTCTTTTTTCGAAGGATGCGTCAGGCGCTCAGGTGGTGATCAGGGTGGAATATCCGTCGCGGCGCAGGCGCCGCTCCATCAGAATGGCGTTTCCGAGCTGGCGGTAGGCGCCGACCTGGACTTTGAAAAAACCGTCCTCAGCGAGAAGAAAAGCGGGATAGCCCTGGTCGAGGAGGTCATAGAGCATGCGGTCGGCATTCTGACGGATGCGGAAAAGGCCGGTCTGGACGCGGTAGAAGGTTTCCGGTGTGTCGGAGGAATTTTCCTGTTCCGGCGGCGTGGGACGGGACGGAGCGGCAGGACGAGGAGGCTCCCGGCGGGCGGTCGGGTCCGGCATATCATCCGAGCGGTCGGAGCGGTTTTCCCGGGAGGCATACGCTGCATCATCTGCGGTTCCGGAGGTAAAGTTGGAGGCGGAAGCAGTGGTATCAGAAGTAGTGACGGTATCCGCTGGTGAAGCGGACGAACGGGCGTTTTCTGTCTCCGCAGCGCGCCGGTCTGCCTCCGTGACCGTCTCGAGATCCAGCGTTCCAAGTACAGCATCTGCGATGGCGCGGGCGATTTCCTCCTGCTTTTCATCGTAGAGCGTATTGTCCTGCTCATTGTTCAGAAATCCCGTTTCAATCAGAAGAGCCGGCATTTTCGTGCGCCGCAGAACGACGAGCCCCGGGCGGGCCTTGACACCGAGATTTCGGAACCCAAGCTCGGCGAGTGCTCCGTTGATGTTTTCCGCCATCGTCTGCTTGATGCCGGAATTGTCATAGACAAGCGTCTCTACACCGGTATACTGGTTCGGCTCCTCCGAAGAGTTGCGGTGAAACGAAATAAAAAAGTCGGCATTCGCCTGATTCGCCATCTGGGCTTTTTCAAACGGCGTCTGGTAGACATCTGTTGTGCGGGTATAAATGACAGAGACACCCTGCCGGGAAAGAAGCTCGCCGACAGCCATGGCGAGAGAAAGATTATCGTCCTTTTCCCTGCGTCCCTCATAGACAGCGCCCGGATCACTTCCCCCGTGACCGGCGTCGATTACGATCGTATAAGACATAAGATCAAAGCTCCTGGAAATACGGTTCTACTTACGATATGAAGAAAGGCGGAAAAAGGTTATACTTTTTTTAGTTTTATTTCATTGTATCGTACATAGGCAGTGTGTTAGAATAGGAGATAATATCAGAAAAGTGTGCGCCGAACATCTGCGGAGGAGAAAAACGCACACAGATGAGAGAGAGGATTTCATGAGAATTACAATATTCAGTCTGGGGGGACTACTTGGGCAGTATGTGACGAATGTTGCGCTTCGCCACGGAGCGCAGGTGACAGCCTATGTGCCGGATGCAAAAGCAATCTGGCCGAGGAAAAACCTGACGGTGATCGAGGGAAGCCTTCAGAACCGGGAGCGGGTGCTGGAAGCGCTTCTGGAAGCGGATGCCGTCATCAGCGTGCTGGCTCCTGTGGGCGGAAGGTTTCCAAAATCAGAGGAAACACCGCTTGCAGACGGAAATGAGATGATTCTTTCGGCGATGAAACAGCTCGGAAAGACGCGTTTTGTGACAGTCGGCCACGTCTGCATTCATGCGTTCGGGGACTGTGAGGATAAGTATCAGCGGATGACAACTAAACTGATGCAGATCTTCTGGCCGTGTGTTTACCGCGATATGCAGAAGATGGGTCAGGTGCTGAATAAAAGTGATCTGAACTGGACGCTGGTGCGGGCGTGTCCGGGAAGAGACGGAAAAGTAAAACGGGCAGAGAAAAACTGCAGCATTTCGCTGGACGGCAGCCAGTTCCGGCCGGGCTATTCGAGAGAGGCGCTGGCGGAATTTCTGTATGAGGCGGCTGTGGATCAGCAGATGTACAGCAGGAAAATGCCTATTTTTTACAGAGAGGGGTAACGATGGATTTTTCAATTTTATATGCACTGCAGTATCTGCACAATGCGGTGCTTGATCCGATCATGGTGGGAATTACCTCGCTTGGAAATGCGGGGTGGTTCTGGATTGTGCTGACCGCCATTTTCCTGGCAGTTCCCAAATACCGGAAATGTGGGGTAAGAATGGCGATCGCACTGATTTTAGACTTGATTTTATGCAATCTGATCTTAAAGCCTCTGGCAGCCCGCCCACGTCCGTGCTGGATCGACGAGCAGGTGAAGATGCTAGTTTCCGCGCCGAAGGATTATTCTTTCCCGTCGGGGCACTCGGCGGCTTCCTTTGCGGCGGCAGTCTCCATTTTTATCCTGCATAAAAAAGCAGGAATCGCTGCGCTTATTCTCGCCGGTCTGATTGCATTTTCGAGATTATATTTGTTTGTACATTTCCCGACCGATGTCTTTGCGGGAATCGCGGTCGGTTTTATCTGTGCTTTTCTGGCTGTGAAGATCCAGAACGGTTTTCTTCTTCGTTCTCGAGGTCAATGAAACGGAAGGAGAGCATCAGATACAGAATTTCATCCGGGCTGGTAAGATCGGAGTTTAAGATTTCCTTGATCTTTTCCAGCCGGTAGAGCAGGGTACTGCGATGGATAAAAAGCTCGCGCGCCGTCTGGACGACATTGCAGTGGTTGTCCAGATAGCAGCGGAGCGTCCGCATATAGTCGCTGCCGGAGCTGTCGTCATGCTCCTGCAGAAAGAGAAGTCTCTCATGGCTCAGCATGTAGCCTGGGAGCTTTTTTGTTGCCTGATCGAGGATGTAGTCAAACGAAATATCGTTGAACGGATGCATCCGCTTGTCGGGGTATTTCCGCGTGCCGAACTGCAGGGCGATTTTTGCCTGGATATACTGGCGGCGCAGGTTCATATGGCCGCCCATGCAGCGGGAAAAACCGGCGTTTAAGGCGCTGTCCTCGACGAAGTGAACCATGCGCTCCATCAGATCTTCCATGGAAAAATCGGACAGCGTCAGATTGAAGAAGGCGACGATGCCGCCGCCGTGCGGAAACGCGGAACAGCCGGTCAGAATATTTTCCAGGTAGGCGCAGACCGAATTTGCGGTCAGGTTTTTCTGATCCAGATCGGAGAGCTGTAGATAGAGGCAGCAGTAGGTATGGCGGGAATACCAGCCGAGTGTGTCGAGGGCATGGCTGACCGCGATATAGTCGGCGGTCCGGTCGTCGAGAGCGCGGAGCAGCACGGTGTGAAGCGACTGCGCCGGCGAGGTTTTCTGCATCACATTGTGCAGGAAGGCGTGGCGGACCATTTCGGCGAGAAACTCGAGAAGAAAGCCCTCGGAATCCGAGAGATCTTTGTTCGTGTCGAGGAGCAGCAGACGGTAGGCGCTCTGACCGTGCTGGGTGATGTTGACGCAGAGGGAACCAAGTCCCGTCACATGATCCGGAAAACGGAACCATCCCTCCAGGTCACGGACGGATGCGTACTCTCGGCTTTCGGCTAAGGCGAGAAGCAGCGGGCGTGTCGCATCGAGGGAACCGAATACTTTTTCCGGGAAGAACGAAGGCTCCTCGGACGCTGCGGCGACGATGGAAAAATCCATGCCGACGACCATCAGCGGATGGGAAAAGACCGGCAGGGAAAGATTTAGAAGATGCTGAATCGATTTTCCGTCGAGCCGCGCCTGCATCAGATCATTCTGCCAGGAGTCGTATGTCCAGAAGAGTTCCTGCAGGAACGAAAAAACGGCGGAGAGGCTGCCTTGGACGACAATCTGAACCGGGGACGGCAATTTGGCAGGGAGTGTTTCCGTGCAGAGAAGAAACAGTGCATCGTTTTCTTCTGGAAGAGAGGAAACCGTTTCTTCACTACAGAGACAGATCCGATGTGCAGGCGAACAGGAGCCAGCTTCATAAATCATAGGCAGCTCCAGGCTGCCGGTAAGCGGCAGATTTTCCGCTGCAAGAATGGGAAATGTGCTGCTCAGTTTATAAGCGAGAAATGCGGGAGAAAGTTTCATCGTATCATCCTCCCAACGCATGTAATATCGTAAAAATTCATAAAAACCTCCTCAGAAAATGAGTGACGTTCTGCGGTCGAAACCGCGATACTTCTTATTTTAGCAGAACCAAAAGGTCTGTCAAGAAAGAAAAGGTATAAGATATGGAAAGTTAAAATTTTGTGAAGATGGTTGTGGTTTGCAGGGAAAACTGCTACAATATGGCTGATTTGAAGTGGTTTTTACAGAAGAAAAAGGAAGGTATGACTTTGATGTATCATATTATAGTAAACAAAAAATCACGGTCGGGGCGCGGAAAGAAGCTGTGGCCGGTGATTCAGGCAGAACTTACGCGGCGGGACACTGTGTTCCGGGCCTATCCGACGAAGTATCATGGGAATGCGAGAGAAACCGCAGCAAGGCTGACCGCAGAGGGTGTATGGAACCCGGACGATGTGCTTCTGGTGATCGGAGGGGACGGCACCGCGAATGAGGCGGTTGATGGGATCTGCCATCCATCCGAGGTAAAGTTCGGTTATATTCCAACGGGAAGCGGCAACGATTTTGCACGCGGTGCCGGGATTCCGTCGGAACCTTTGCAGGCGCTGGAGGCTGCATTAAAAGGGGAAGAAAAGAAAATCAACATTGGAACGGCGCTGGTTGGCGGCGAAAAGAGGAGATTTCTCGTCAGCACAGGCATCGGTTTTGATGCAGGTATCTGCCACGAGGCACTGGCATCGAAAATCAAGAATACGCTGAACCGGCTGCACTTCGGAAAACTGACATACGTCATGATTGCGATGCGGCAGCTCTTTTATCTCGAACCGTTCACACTGGATCTGATGCTGGAAAACGGCGAGAGCCGCCATTTCGAGCAGGTTCTCTTCGCCGTGGCGATGAACCTTCCATACGAGGGCGGCGGTTTCCGGTTCTGTCCGCAGGCAGATGAGACGGATGACCTGCTCGATGTGATGGTCGTTTCCAATCTTGCCAAATGGAAGGTCAGTTACCTTCTGCCGATGGCACTCGTCGGACGCCACACGGGATTCCCTGAGGTACATATGGAGCGGTGCAGCAGCCTTTCGATCCAGACAGACCGCGCGGAGCCGGTCCACCTGGACGGAGAGTCGGGCGGACGCCGCATGGAGGAAACGATAGGACTGGAAACGGAGCGTCTTCGCCTTTTGGGCGACTGGGTGAAAGAAGGGATATAAGATGATGCTCTGGATCATATTTTTTGTTGTGCTGGCTGTTCTGGCGGGAGGCTATTTCTATTCGATCCTGCCGGCAACATCGAGAAGGCAGGAATGCCTGAAATTCGCGGAATGGAATTATGCGCACCGCGGATTGTGGAATGCCACGGAGGGGATACCGGAGAACTCGCTTCCGGCATTTGCCCGTGCGACGGAGCAGGGATATGCAATCGAGCTGGATATTCAGATCACGAAGGATGGTCAGATTGTGGTATTCCACGACGACACGATGAAGCGGATGTGCGGGAATGAGGGGAAAATCAGCGATTATACATACGAGGAGCTGCAGCAGTTTCAGCTGGGAGAAAGTGAAGAACGGATCCCGTTGCTTCGCGAGGTGCTGCAGACGGTGGACGGCAGGGTTCCGCTTCTGATCGAGATTAAGATGCCGGGACTTTCTGCGGCAGTCTGTGCAGGATTCCAGGAGGAGATGGAGGGTTACACCGGCATGTTCTGCATGGAATCCTTTAACAGCCTGGCTCTCCGCTGGTGCCGCCGCTATATGCCGCAGACGCTTCGCGGACAGCTTTCGGGCCGGTTTTCAAAGGATGACAAGGTGCATCTGGTTCTGCGTGTGATGGCGCGCCAGCTGATGCTGAATTTTGTCGGAAGACCGGATTTTATCGCCTACGACCACCGCTACGCCGACTGCCCGGGCTTTCTGATCAACCGCATGCTGTTTGGAACACCAGCGTTTGCGTGGACGGTAAAAGAAGAGCATGTATATGACCGGACACGGAAAAAATTCGATGCGGCGATCTTCGAACATTTTCATCCGAAGGATGGTTTCCAGAGACCCAAAAGGCATCACCGCAGCGGGAAAATGCAGGCGCAGAAGGTTTCGGTGAAAAAAGAAAAGAACAGGTTAGGAAGCGATGAATTGTTTCTTAAAAAATAATAAAGCTTATTGACTTCATTTTCCGGTGTGCTATAATTTCAGCAGGTTGAAGAAAAAAGCCTCGTAAGAAAGTGGAGGGGAAGTTATGAATACAATAAAAAAATATAAACATTTTCTTCCGGTAGTGGTTTATGGTATTTTCTATCTGAAATGTTTTCAATATCTGGAAACACATATTACGAAGGGATATCATCTGATTCATACACCGATTGATGATATGATTCCGTTCTGTGAGTTTTTTGCGATTCCTTATTTTATGTGGTTTGGTTATATTGCATGGTCTGTTCTTTATTTTGGACTCTGTGACAAGAACCGCAGGGAATATTATCAGCTGATTATCAATCTCGGAATCGGAATGACGGCGTTTCTGGTCATTTCCTATCTGTATCCGAACGGACAGAATCTCCGACCGACGGTCTTCCCGCGGGAGAACATTTTTACGGATCTGGTGCGGAGGCTTTACATGACGGATACACCGACGAACATATTCCCGAGCATTCATGTTTATAATTCCGTAGCGGTTGCGGTGGCTGTGGAACACAGTGAACAACTGAAAAACCGACCGATATTCCGGCGTGTGTGCCTGACATTGACTGTGTTAATTGTGCTGTCGACTATGTTCTTAAAACAGCATTCGGTATCGGATGTGTGCTGTGCACTGGTGATGAATGCAGGAACCTGTATGCTGCTGTACAGACCGGTGAAGGCAGGGAATGCACTGCGGACACGGGAGAAGAAAGCGAAATATCGTGTGTAAGAAAAACGGACGGCCCGAGCGCTTTCAGGTGCTGTGAGATGCTGTTTCGGGGGATAAGAAATACTAAGAGCCTGGAAATTTGCTAAAAGCGTTTTGAAAAAGTCAAAACTCGCTGTTGCTCAGACAGTTGACTTTTTCAAAACAAGGCAAATTCCCAGGCTCTAAGT
>CAVLAW010000072.1:0-8415 GCA_963661155.1 Tidjanibacter massiliensis
TCCTCCTGCAAGCTTTGCTTGCGTCGGATTTCCGACCTTTTGACACTGGTATCATTTTATTTTATGTTTAAAAAAAGTGCTATCTTTCACAGATGACACTTTTTCTTTCTTGTTTTAGTTCTGTCCGTAATAAGCGTTTGCGCCGTGTTTGCGGTAATAGTGCTTGTCCTGCAGTTCCTGCGGTGCAGGCTGGATTCTCGGGTTGATGGTCTCGGCGCGGTATGCCATTTTGGCAACTTCTTCGAGGACAACGGCGTTGTGAACGGCTTCGTGTGCGTCCTTGCCCCAGGTGAATGGTCCGTGGTTCTTACAGAGAACAGCCGGAACAGCTTTCACATCTTTGCCCATCCGCTTGAACTCATTGACGATCAGATGGCCGGTGTTCTCTTCATACGCCTCGTCAATCTCCTCTTTCGTCAGACAGCGCAGGCACGGTACTTCGCCGTAGATGTAGTCTGCATGGGTCGTTCCGTAGCACGGAATGCTTCTTCCCGCCTGTGCCCAGCTGGTCGCGTAAGAAGAATGGGTATGTACAATGCCGCCGATCTCCGGAAATGCTTTGTACAGTTCGAGATGGGTCGGGGTGTCTGAGGATGGACGATATCTTCCTTCTACTTTATTTCCGTTCAGATCCATGACAACCATGTCGTCCGGGGTCAGCAGGTCATAATCAACACCGCTCGGTTTGATGACGAACAGGCCGCTCTCACGGTCAATCTCGCTGACATTTCCCCAGGTAAAAGTAACCAGTCCATATTTTGGAAGAAGCATATTAGCTTCGTATACTCGTTTTTTCAGTTCTTCTAACATTGTCTTGTGTCCTTTCTGTCTCAAACTGTTATTTCAAAGTTTCTACTGCTGCTCGCTCGATCGGCAGACCTTTTTTGTAGCGCTCGGTGAATGCTTCAAATCCTGCAACATCAGCCGGATCCGGATCCATTTTGGTTCCGGCGTTTCCGGCGAAGACTTTTGCATCGAGGTAATCCTCGAACGTCTCGTTCTCCTCTTTATTTACCATATAGGAAGCCAGCAGCGCAATACCCCAGGCTCCACCCTCTCCTGCTGTCTCCATAACGGAAACCGGCGCGTCGATGGCACCTGCGAGGATCTTCTGGCCGACGCCTTTCGTCTTGAAGAGGCCGCCGTGGCCGAGGATCTGGTCTACCTGCACATGCTCCTCTTTCATCAGGATATCGAGTCCGACTTTCAGTGCTCCAAGAGAGGTAAAAAGGTTCACTCTCATAAAGTTAGCCAGATTGAATTTTGCATCCGGTGTCCGTGCAAAGACCGGACGTCCCTCGTTGAAGCCGGTTACGTGCTCACCGGAGAAATAGTTGTAGGCAAGAAGTCCGCCGCAGTCTGCGTCGCCTTCGAGTGCTTTGTTGTACAGCTTGCCGAACAGATCGTTCGTGCTGATTTCCATGCCGAAGGTCTGTGCAAATTCACGGAACAGGCCGACCCATGCGTTCAGATCGGACGTACAGTTTTGGCAGTGCACCATCGCAACCGGATGGCCGGACGGAGTTGTTACCATATCGATCTCCGGGTATACTTTGGAGAGATTTTTTTCGAGAACGATCATCGCAAAGACGGAAGTTCCGGCGGATACGTTTCCGGTTCTCACGCGGACGCTGTTCGTCGCTGCCATACCGGTTCCGGCATCTCCCTCCGGCGGGCAGAGCGGAATGCCTGCCTCCAGATTTCCGGATACGTCGAGGAGTGCGGCGCCTTCTTTTGTCAGAACACCAGCATTGTCTCCTGCGGTCAGGACGTGCGGCAGAATATCGAGTGCTTTCCACGGGTATGCTTTGTCTGCAACTGCCTCGTCAAATTTGGCGATCATATCGGCGAAGTAGGTGTTGGTCTCAGAGTCGATCGGGAAAATTCCGGATGCCTCGCCGACGCCGACCACGCGCTCGCCTGTCATCTTCCACTGGATGTATCCGGCAAGGGTGGTCACGTAATTGATATCAGCTACGTGAGCTTCTCCGTTTAAAATCGCCTGATACAGATGGGCGATAGTCCATCTCTGTGGGATATGGAATCCGAAGAGATCGGTCAGCTTCTCGCTTGCTTCTTCTGTAATATTGTTTCTCCAGGTGCGGAACGGCACGAGAAGGTTTCCTGTCTTGTCAAATGCCATATAGCCGTGCATCATGGCACTGAAGCCGATAGCTCCAACGCGGGTCAGGGTGATATCATATTTTTCTTTGACGTCAGCCGCCATTTTGGTGTAGGCATCCTGCAGGCCGGTCCAGATATCTTCTAAGGAGTAGGTCCACACACCGTTTTCGTAGCGGTTCTCCCACTCGTGGTCGCCTGCGGCGATCGGGGCGTTGTCTGCACCGACCAGCACGGCTTTGATTCTGGTTGAGCCAAACTCAATACCAAGTGCTGTTTTCTGTTCCAGGATTGCTGTTTTTGCGTCCATTCCCATTGTTTTTATCCTCCCTTTGGGGTTTCTTTTTTATATTAGTTTTTGCTGTTTTCTTTTTCTGGTACTGCGGTGGATTCTCTTAAGATGAGTTCCGGGGAAATCAGGCGTTTGACGCTGCTTTCTTCTTCCGGGATTTTTCTTATTTTTTCCAGGATAAGCTCTGCTGCCATCTCGCCGAGTTTTTCCTGCGGATGTGCGATGGTCGTGATCCCGATCGGGCTGCTCTGGCCGATCAGGGAATTGTCGTATCCGGTGACGGCGATGTCTTCCGGTACGGAAAGGCCTCTCTCCTGCAGCATGGAGATGACGGCGAGTGCAATCTGATCGTTGTAGCAGACGGCCGCATCAATGGTTTTTCCGGTATCCAGCAGCATGGAAAGCATCAGGGACGGTTTTGTTTTCCGATCCTCGGTGTGGAACCAGATGACGTTTTCAGGGTCATACGGGATTCCTGCTTCCTGCAGGGCCTGCACGTAGCCTTTATGACGCTGGGCGCCCTGGCTGTCGTCGGCTTTGAAGATGCCGATGATGTTTCTGCGGCCGGTCTCTAAGAGATGCCGGGTCAGCAGGTAGCCGCCTTTGCAGTCGTCCATCAGGATGCAGGGCTTGTCTGCCATCTGGGGGTAGCAGCCCTGAATGAACACGTACGGGATCTGGTACTTGTCCAGCATTTCATACAAGTTGATGTGACGGCAGAGGATCTGGCTTTTGCTTGGCTCGATGATGAGGCCGTCGATGGGCTTGTCGAGGAGTTCTTTTAAGACTTTTTCTTCTTTGGAGCGGCTGTTGCAGGTGTTCTTTAAGATAATGCTGTAGCCGTTTTCGCCGAGAACCCGATCCATTCCCTGGATGAGGCGGGGGAAGATGTAATCGGACAGGTAGGTGGTGACGACGGCGATGTTTTTGGAGTTATGGCGCTGGATCACGCGCTCGGAGCAGAAGGTTCCTTTTCCGTGTTGGGCGGTGATATAGCCTTCGTTTTCGAGTAAGGCCAGGGCTTTTCGCACGGTGTGGCGCGAGAGGTCATACTGGCGGGTCATTTCGTTCTCGGAGGGAAGCTTCTCGCCGGGTTTTATGGTGCCGGAGAGGATCTGCTCTTTTAGGGCCTCCATGAGGGTGTAGTATTTGGCTTTGCCGGTGGTTTGTTCCATGGTGGGTTCTGGTCTCCCCCTTTCTGGGGTTTATGATACAACTTGTATGGGGGTGGTGACAAGTTGTATTTTTTCGACAAAACGGACGCTCAGGAACCGCTGGTGTCCGGTGCTTGGCTGTTTCGGAGGCTAGGAACTCTAAGGGTGTGGGAATTTGCTAAAAACATTCCCCCAAATCAAAAACTCGCATACGCTCAGACAGTTTGATTTGGGGGAATAACGCAAATTTCCACGCCCTAAGAGTTACTACGCCTCCTGCAAATGCCAAGCACCGGGCACCAGCGGTTCCTGAGCTGACATTGGCCACGGTAGGGGGGGAAGCGGCCCTGCGGTGGCTTCCCATGCGGCACAGTTGAAGGTGTATTCTGTCGGCAATGATTTTTAGGTGAATGGGGTGGATATTTTGGGCGGGCGGGTGGTTCCAATACCTAATGAGTGGACGGGGCTACTTTCTTCCGGATAGCCTCTTCATAAGCAACGCATTCTTTCGGCCGATGCATCCGCGGAACGGGATCTCCTTTCAGGAAGTGATGGCGGATGTAATAGAGGGTATCGTCCTCTCCTCGTTCCGAGAGCATACGCAGCAAAAATTCGAGCTGCGAGAGGGTTTCAGGATGAACGAACCAGAGATGTCCGATACTTTTTTCAAGATACTGATACGGCGCCTGATCCGTGTAGGCATCTCCGAGATAAACACGTGATGCGCTGATCCGATCCATGATCATTTCGGCGACGTAGCGCCGCGGCATCGGCACTCCTTTGATGATGGTGTCGCAGTTAATGCCATAATCAATCCAGTATTCAAAATGGTGTTTGTTGCGCCCTTTATGATGCATCCACGATTTCGACATCCCCGTGTCTTCCCGCTCGGCGTTGTTCGGACTCCGGTCGCCCTGATAGTATTTCATTCCGACCAGAAACTCCGTCGGAGAATATTTCGAAAGATCGTGAGTCAGTCCCTGCCAGTACAGGCCAATCTTAAAGCAATACCGCATCACCCACATCTTATGCGTCGTAATCGTCTTAAAGTGCTGCCAAGCTTTCATTTTGTCTCATCCTGCTTTCCTGTCAATATTACAATGCTGCGCGGCGGCACAATCACCGTCTTGGTGCTGACTTTCTTCTGGTTTTCTTCGGAAAGAAAAACCTCTACTGTATTCGTATCTGCGGTCAGATACCACACCTTCTGCTCCGGAAGTGACGGCAACGCCAGCTCATGCGGATTCCAGTGCATGTTGTAGGCGATGTAGAGATCATCATCTTTATTTCCGTCCTTGTCCTGAAAATAGCTTCCGCAGTACATCACGCCGATAAAGCGGCACGTATTTTCCATCTGAGAAAACCACGCTCTCTGGCTGTGGAATGACATATCCGGGCAGCCGTAGGATTTGTAGTCGATGAGGCGCGGTTCCCGCTCCCCATGCAGTGCCGGATGTGCTTTCCGGAAAGCGATCGCTTCTTTCACAAAGGCAGCAAATTCCGGATTTCGTGCGGCTGCTTTCCAGTCGATCCAGCCTGTTTTATTATCCTGGCACCAGGCATTGTTGTTGCCTTTCTGGCTGTTGCCGAACTCGTCACCGCCGTAGATCATCGGTGTTCCCTGGCTCGTCATCAGCATAAGAATCGCATTTTTCAACTGGCGGAGACGTAAAGCCCGAACAGCCGGTTTACGGGTAGCTCCCTCTGCTCCGCAGTTCCACGTCACATTCTCATTGGAACCATCCATATTGTCCTCGCCGTTTTCCAGATTGTGTTTCTGCTCGTAGGAAACGCTGTCATACAGAGTAAAACCGTCATGGTCTGCGAGATAATTGATCACACCGTGCGTCTCCGGGCTTCTCCGCAGATAATACGTGAAATCGGCAAGACTGCCCTCGTCTCCTTTTAAGAAGCGGCGGATATGATACTGATATCCCTGGTTGTGCTCACCGAGATTGCGAAACCACGGGCGGCGGCCCTGATAAATCTGCGATCCGTCAAAGCCAAGGAAAATCAGTTTTGTCTTCCTAAGAAGCGCATCCTTCGAAGCTTCTTCCGCCAGCGATGCATCGCCGACCAGATGGAAGCCGTCGATCTGATACCGGAGCTGCCAGTGATGCAGAACCTTCAGTGCAAAACCCGCCGGTGTGCCCGGTGCGAAGCAGAATTCCATCAGGCATTCGATTCCGTTTTCATGCAGTGCATCAACCATCTCTGCAAACTCTGCAACCGCATCCGATGAGGATGAAAATGCAGCTTTCGGTGCAAAGTACAGCGCCTTTGTGCCGTAGCCCCAGAAATTCACGCGCTTCTCTTCCGCCGGTGCCGGATAAACGTAGGCTGGCTCTTCAAGAGAAGTCCACTCAAAAAATTCGTATGACGGCATCAGCTCTACTGCATTGATGCCGAGTTCTTTGAAATACGGAATTTTTTCGATCACGCCGTGGAACGTTCCTTTGCTCTTTACACGGGAACTTCCGTCTTTTGTGAAGCCGCGCACATGGAGCTTGTACAGAATCGTCTCCTCATACGGGCGATGCAGTGCGGTGGTGCGCATCGCCGGGTATTCCGGCAGAAGGCAGCGGCAGGCGCCTTCTTCTTTTTCCATTGGCGCACCAAAGCTCTCTCTTCCCTCCACGGCTCCAGCGTACGGATCGAGGCAGAAGGCTTCATCCATGCGGTATGCATAGGAGAATTTTCCCGCCGTCAGTCCTGTAATCTCCACGGCGCTGATCACACCGATCCGCTCCTCTTCCGGCAGCGGTACGGTAAGAAACGGTTTCTGATGGCCTTTCCGGTACAGCAGAAGCTCTGCTTTCTTTCCATCCGGCACTTCTACTGCAAAATTGTAGCCGTTTTTTGTGGCCGACGCACCCATTTTCTCCGGATTTCCCGGTAAAATTCGATATTTTCCTCTGTTTTTTGTCTGTATCATAATTCCCGCCCTTGATTTTCTATGATTTGTTGCACTTTTCTTACTATTACTCTAAATCATTTAAATAAAATTGTCAATTGACCAATAATGTTAATTATTATTTATTCAGATCCAGCTCCACCGGGCAGTGGTCGGAACCGAGGATTTCGGTGTGAATTTTTGCATCTGCGATGGCGTCTTTCAGGGCTTCCGATACCATAAAGTAGTCGAGGCGCCATCCTGCATTTCTCTGACGCGCCTGGAAGCGGTAAGACCACCAGGAGTATGTTACCGTGTCCGGGTACAGCATACGGAAGGAATCGATAAAGCCTTTTTCTTTGACCACGGCAAATTTTTCCCGCTCTTCTTTGGTAAAGCCTGCGTTTTTCTCATTTGCCTTGGCGTTTTTAATATCCATCTCGGTCGCGGCTACGTTCAGGTCTCCGCAGAACACGACCGGTTTTTCCTGCTCCAGGTCTTTTAAATAGGTAAGAAACGCATCCTCCCACTCCATCCGGTAATCGAGGCGTTTTAAGCCATCCTGTGAATTCGGGGTGTAGACCGTCACGACGAAACATTCCGAAAACTCTGCAGTGATCACGCGGCCTTCTGTATCATGTTCTTCGATTCCGATGCCGTAGCGGACGGAAAGCGGTTCCTCTTTCGTAAACAGCGCCGTGCCGGAATAGCCTTTCTTTTCCGCGTAGTTCCAATACTGGTGATAGCCAGGCAGTTCCAGATCAATCTGGCCTTCCTGCAGTTTCGTCTCCTGCAGGCAGAAAATATCGGCATCCGCCGCCTCAAAGTATTCCAGAAAGCCTTTCTTCATGCAGGCTCGGAGACCATTTACATTCCAGGATATCATTTTCTTCATTTCTTCTCATCTCCTTCTTTTAAAACATACAGTGTTTCCAGTGATGCATCCGACGGACCATGAAATTCGCATCCGTCTGCCTTGTACTGGCGCATCAGCTCCAGCACTTCTGCGCTGTACCGTTCTCCCGGGCAGACAAGAGGGATTCCCGGCGGGTATGGGGCTGCCATCTCGGCGGCAATGCGGCCTTCTGCTTCTGCAAACAGAACGGCTTCTTTCTCTGCGAAATATGCCTCGCGCGGCGTTTTTTCCATCTTCGGAAGACTGCGGAACAGCCACTGTTTTTCTTCAAACGCTGTCTCACCTGTTGTTTTTTCGCTCGCAATTCCTGCCAGCGCATCAGTCAGCCGCGTGATATCTTCCTCGCTGTTCGCCCAGGTAATCACGCAGACCACGTTCTCCTCATCGGCAAGCTCTGTGCTGACACGATATTCGTCGTACAGGCGCACCTGCAGATCGTAACCGGAAATGCCGAGCGCCCTTGCCGAGAAGACGAGACGTGTCGGATCAATCTTCCATACGCCGCACGTTCCTTCCATCTCAGTTCCAAGAACTTCGATTCCCCGGATACCGGCGATCTCCTGCCGTGCTTTTTTGCTCAGTTTCAGTGCGCGCTCCATCCGCTCCTCTCCGTGCAGTGCCATGCCGCGCCGTGCCGCATCGAGGGACGCCATCAGCAAGTAGGACGGTGAGGTGCTCTGCACCATCTGCAGATTGGCGGCGACTCTTGCCTCGTCGAGGCGGTCAGAACCGAGCGATAAAAAGGAGCTCTGCGTAAAGGAACCTGCCGTTTTGTGAATACTCTGCGCGCAGGCATCCGCGCCGCTCTCCAGTGCGCCGGGCGGAAGCTGTCTGGAAAAATAGAGGTGCGAGCCATGCGCTTCATCCACGAGAAGCGCCGCATTATGTTTGTGGCAGATTTCTGCGATCGACTGCAGATCGCTGCAGAGACCGTAGTATGTCGGGCTGACCAGAAGCACGGCTTTCGCATCCGGCGCTTCTGCAAACGCCTGCTCGATCGTCTCCGGGGTCACGCCGCCCCACATCTGCCATTTGGTGC
>CAVLAW010000072.1:8425-10268 GCA_963661155.1 Tidjanibacter massiliensis
TTCCGGCATCACATAGACCGGGGTGGCGCCGCTTAAAATCAGTCCCATCAGCACGGATTTGTGGACATTGCGCGGGACGATAATTTTTTCTCCCTCTTTGACGGAAGAAAGTACCATCGCTTCGTTGCCGCAGGTTGTGCCATTGACCAGGAAGAACGTCTTTTTTGCTCCCCAGGTCTCTGCTGCCAAATCCTGCGCCTCCGCAATCACGCCCTCTGCGTGGTGCAGATCGTCGAGGCCTTCTGCCTCAGAAAGGTCGTACGCTGCAAGATCTGCCTTCAGCGCATCATCCAGTCCCCGCTCAAACCGGTGTCCCGGAATCCGGAAATACGCCGGTTCTTCTTTTCGGAACTGCTCCAGTGCCTCCACAAGAGGCATTCGATTCTGATCCATCTAACTATGTTTCCTTTCTCTTATCTGATAACAAAAAAGTCCTCCCTGCACTACCGTGTAGGAAGGACCCCCTTTTTTCTAATTATAAAAGTGGCTTGTTCCGCACATTCGTGCTCCCACAATCCACACCAGCATTCATAATCCGGCCTATCGGCCTCCTTATTCATGCTGGTCATCCCGGCCAATGTCTGTGCATCTGCCCAAGCAAGCTTGCGCATCTGTACAGCCACTGTCCAGGATTTTATAAAAAATTATTCTACTGGAACAATCCAGCCATATTTGTCTTCGATTTTGCCCCACTGGATACCAGTCAGAGTATCGTACAGTTTCTGTGTTACTTCACCGATCTTGAAGTCGTTGACAATAACGGAATCATCTTTGTATACGAACTCGCCGACCGGAGATACAACGGCTGCTGTACCGGTTCCGAATGCTTCTTCCAGTGTGCCGTCATGTCCGGCTTTCATCAGATCCTCTACGGACAGATGAGTTTCGTTTACTTTGTAACCCCAGTCACGAAGGATGTGGATCAGGGAGTCACGGGTAACGCCTGGAAGTACAGTTCCTTCCAGCGGTGCGGTGTAGATTTCGCCGGCGATCTTGAACATGATGTTCATGGTTCCAACTTCCTCTACATATTTACGATGTACACCGTCCAGCCACAGAACCTGGGTACATCCCATCTTCTCTGCTTTTACCTGGCCTGCGATGGAGCTTGCATAGTTGCCGCCGCATTTGGTGAATCCGGTACCGCCTTTTACGGCACGTACATATTCATCCTCTACCAGGATCTTAACCGGGTTGATACCCTCTGCGTAATATGCTCCAACCGGAGTGGTGATGATAACGAATTTGTAGGATTTTGCTCTGTGTACGCCAAGGCTTGCTTCGGTAGCGAACATGAACGGACGGATGTAAAGAGAAGTGCCCGGCTCTGACGGTACCCAGTCTTCCTGAGCTTTGATCAGTGCTTTGACTGCTTCTACAAACATGTCTTCCGGTAAACCAGGCATGCAGAGTCTTTCATTGGATTTGATCATACGGCGTGCGTTCATTTCCGGACGGAACAGCTGGATTTTTCCTTCTGCTGTTCTGTATGCTTTCAGACCCTCGAAGGTCTCCTGTGCATAGTGAAGTACCATGGTTGCAGGATCCATCGGGATTCCGCCGTACGGTACGATTGCTGCGTCATGCCATCCCTGGTCCTGATCCCAGTCCATGACAAACATATAGTCTGTAAAGTGTTTACCGAATCCAAGGTTTTTCTGATCCGGTTTCTCCTGTAAGTGCTCTCTTTTTTCAAATCTGATATCCATTTTTTGCCTCCCCGGCAGTTGAGGATAAAGTTACTGTTCACTCAGCAGTGAAACACTTACTGTTTCGCTGCGTAAGAAAGTGATTCAGGTGTGAGCAGCCCTCCTTTTGCGAAGCAAAACTTTAAATGAGGGCT
>CAVLAW010000073.1:0-10250 GCA_963661155.1 Tidjanibacter massiliensis
ATACCTTCCTGTCCCATGCAGTTCTCTCCTGAATCGCTGTCTGTTATGTTTCAGCGGATTCTTCCCCTCATGCCTGACATAACAATCTGCCCGGAAGACAGTCTTCCTGATCTTTCCGGGCAGTTGTATTTTTCATTTATGTATCTGTTTCAGGCTTCTGTCACCTGGCAGATCTAATTTTTATTCTGCGGAATCTTCTGCGGAGTCAGCCTCTGTATCTGCTGCTGCATCAGAATCTGCGGACTCATCAGAGCTTCCGATGGAGTCGATGGCTGCTTTTGTATGATCTACATAAAGCTGCTCAACTGCCTCGATACGTCCAAGTCCTGCAATCTGAGTATCAACATTCTCGAAGTCTCCGGATGCTACAAACTGGCTCTTCCAGGAATCCTCATCGTCACCAGCCATATCGTTGTTAGCGTGGTCACCGGCAACAACCATCAGCGGACGAAGAATTACTTTCTTGTATCCAGCTGCTTTTACTGCCTCAATCACGTTCTCGCAGGAAGTCTCTTCCGGCTCGCCCTCAACTGTTCCGATGAATACGTTCTTGTATCCAAGCTCGTTCATCTGGGTCTGCATCTGGCTGTAGCTTACTTTTGCAGTGTGGGAAGTACCATGTCCCATGAATACGAATGCAGTTCCGTCTGCTTCTGCTGCATCCAGAGTGTCATAGGAAGAACTCTCTACTGCCTGAGCGGTGATTGCTTCTGCAACTGCTTTTTTGTCATCGTTGATTACGGTAGCGTCGTCTCCAACCTCGCCAAGCAGCGGCTCTGCGATCGTTACGGACTCGAATTTATCTTTGTAGTTATCAACAGCTTCTTTCAGCTCATCGTACTCAGCGCCGTGCATCAGGTGAGTCGGCTGTACAATCAGGTTTTTAACACCGTTGTTTACAGCTCTTTCGAGTGCCTGATCCATGTTGTCGATCTTCTCGTCATCACGGGCCTGTACATGGTTGATGATGATCTGTGCGGTGAATGCACGTCTTACGGACCAATCCGGGTATGCTGCCTGCAGAGCTTTCTCGATTCCTCCGATATCCTCAGCACGGCTGTCGTTGAAGGAAGTACCAAAGCTTACTACCAGAAGCTCGTTCTCGCCGATTTCGTCTCCGTTTAACGGATCATCCTTGGAAGCATCTCCAGTGTCTCTTCCGAAGTAATCCGGATCTGCGTTCTCGCCTTCAACGAGTTCTTTCTGTGCATCGGTCAGTGCATCCCAAGCCTCTTTTGCTTCTTTACACTGCTCGTCTGTATTGTCATTTCTTTCCTGTACGTAAATTGCATCAATCAGATCTGCCACTTTATCTGCTGCCTCCTGATCTGCGTCTACGGACTCACTCTCTGCTTCAGAAGATGCGCTTACGCTGCTGCTTGCAGTTTCGGTCTCTTCCTCAGATGCGGAAGATGCACTTACGCTGCTTGTTGCTGCGCTGCTTGCGCTGTTGCTGCTTGCGCTGTTGCTGCTTCCGCATGCGCCAAGCATAGAAGTTACCATAGCTGCTGAAATTAAAGCCACTACGAGTTTCTTTTTCATTTTTGTTTTCCTCCATATTGGGTTCTGCTGCAAGAAATATCGGTATTACTGTTCCCTCCGCTTTTGAAACGCGGCAACAACCCGGAGCGCCGGCTCTTTTGGCTCATATAAAAAGAAGCCCTCTTTTTCCAACGAGGGCTTCCTGTACTTTCTCATAAAGAAAACCATCTCACCCGCTGTGGGCAAAATGTCCGCTTTCCTGTTTTGTACTGCCAGTTCCTCGTGGCATGAACGTAACGTTCCTGTACTGCGAAAGGCAGGTCTCCCGGCTGATTGCTCCAGCGCATCGGTCTCCTTCCCGGTTTCCCAGTGGAATCTTCCCTCTGCTTGCAAAATACGGTGACGAGTTCGTGCAGGATTCACACCTGCTTCCCTTTTCACCGGACACGTATGTCCGACACCTTACACATCGATATTTCATTGTCATTTCTTTAACGACTGTTAGTTTAGCACATACCCTTTTCCCTGTCAAGTATGTTACAGTTCACTGGTACCCAGCGAACTGTAACATTCGCAGCCCTCATTTAAAGTTTTGCTTCGCAAAAGGAGGGCCGCTCACACCTGAATCACGTTCTTACGCAGCAAAACAGCAAGTGTTTTACTGCTGCGTGAACACGTGAACAGTAACTTACGTGCTACAGGATCAGGAAATACGGCCATTTTCCATCTCATATACGACATCCGCGACGTTCATCGTGGACACTCTGTGGGACACAAGGACAATGGTTTTCTCCTCTGCGGATTCTTTTAAGGATTTCAGAATCATTCCTTCATTTAAAGAGTCGAGATTTGAGGTCGGCTCGTCCAGCAGGATCATGGATGCGTCATGCAAAAATGCCCGCGCAATACCGATCCGCTGTTTTTCTCCGCCGGAGAGGGTATCGCCGAGTTCTCCAACTTCGGTGTCGTAGCCTTTCGGCAGTGTCATGATGAAATCGTGAATGGAAGCCTTCTTTGCCGCCTCCATGATTTCTTCCCGTGTCGCACCCGGCTTCGCAATGGCGATGTTGTTCGCAATGGAATCATGGAACAGGTGGGTCTCCTGTGTCACGTAGCTTTCCATATCGCGCAGATGCTTTGTCGGAATCTTACGCACATCGGTTCCATTTACCGAAACATGCCCCTTCTGGACATCCCAGAAGCGCATCAGGAGTTTCAGGATCGTTGATTTTCCGGAACCGCTTGCACCGTGAATGCCGATGATTTTGCCCGGTTCGAGTTTCAGGGAATAATGGTCGAGAATGGTTTCCTCCTCGTAAGCAAACGTCACCTCCTGTGCCTCGGCTCCCGCGAATGCATGACCATCGTCTGTTGCATCACCCGGGATCTCTTCTACAAGCGGTGTTTCCTCGAGAAGAGAAAGCACGCGCTCGCCGCTTGCCAGCGTCTGGTTCAGGTTATTCGACAGACTGGACAGCGCCACAACCGGGCCGAAGGAACCCATCATCGCAATCGTACACGTCAGAACGCCCTCAAATCCAATCGCACTTTTTCCATAGAGATGAATCGTCAGCGCCAGCATGCCAAATGATGCCAGCAAAATGGCCATGTTGGTGACGGACCGCTGGGAGCCTTCCATATTACTCAGCTCTTCCTGCATCGAAGCCAGTTCTTTTGACCTCTGCGACATCTGCGCTTTCCGCTCCTCGCCCTGGCCGTACTGAATCGTCTCGTCGAGGCCGCGCAGGGAATCCAGCACAAAGCTGTTCAGCTCGCCAAAGCCGGTCCGGAACTCCATTCCTTTCTGGCTTCCACGTGTTCCGTTCCACATCGGAATCACAACACCCACAACCACATACGCCGCAAGCGCCAGCAGTCCTGCCAGAACATGGTACCGTCCGATAAACCATACCATAATCAGTGACGTCAGCGTCGCAATCGCAATCGGGGAGATCGTGTGCGCATAGAATACTTCCAACAGTTCAATATCCGTTGTGATAATCGAAATCAGGTTTCCCTTATCCCGCCCTTCCAGCTTGGCCGGGCAGAGTTTCCGCAGAGCCGCAAACACTTTATGGCGGATGATCGCCAGCAGCTTAAATGCAATAAAATGATTACAATACTGCTCTGCGTAGTGCAGAATGCCGCGCAACACCGCGATGACAATCATCACCGTGATAATCGTTTTTGCCGGGGTAATCATCAGCCACGTATTCTGTACCGAAAGGCTCGTCCCCGCCGCGCCCGTCATCAGTCCATGTACAACGACCTGTCCTGCCAGGATCGTCAGAAAGATCGCACATAAATAGCCCGCCGTTCCGAGGATAATCGCCGCCATCATAATATGAAGCAACGGCTTCACCAGTCCGATCAGACTTCCCATAATCCGGAGGGCGCTTCTGCGTTTTACTGTATTTTTCTGTTCGTTCATCATGCTCCCTCCTTTCCATAATTTTCCAGTGCCATCTGGCTGTCATACAGATGACGGTATGCACCGTTCTGTTCCATCAGCTCATCATGTGTTCCGCGCTCACAGATCGTGCCGTTTTTCAGGAAATAGATCTGATCGGACTGTACCACATTGGCGAGACGGTGGGAAATCAGCAGTACCGTCTTTGTCTTCGCGAGCTCGTGAATCACATCCATAATCAGCTCTTCGCTCTCAACATCAATGTTCGATGCCGCCTCGTCAAAGATATAGACCGAACTTTCGCTCCGAAGCAGCGCCCGCGCAATCACAAGACGCTGGCACTGACCGCCGGAGAGGTTGCCTGCTTTTTCAAGAAGCTCTGTCTGCAGCCCGTTCTGCGTCTGCAGGAATCCCAGCAGATTGACTTTCTGCAGAACAGCTTCCATCTCCTCTTTCGTCGCATCCGGTTTTGCCATGCGCAGATTCTCTTCCACGGTTCCTTTAAATAAGTAGCTGTTGTGACGGACCAGCACAACGTGCTTCATCAGGTCCGTCTCATTCACTTCCGCAAGCGGCACGCCGCTCAGGGTGATATTTCCCGTATACCCGCGGTTCTTTGCCGCAAGAATGCCTGCGATCGTGCTCTTTCCGCAGCCGGATTCGCCGACCAGCGACACAAAACTGCCCGCCGGCAGGGTAAGGTCGATGCATTTTAAAATTTCACGGTCTTCTTCATAGGAAAAATGAACATCCTCCAGAACGACATCCATCGGTCCGTACGGCAGTGTTTTATCGCCCGTCTGCGGCTCCGGCAGATCGAGGATTTTGAAAATCTTGTCACTCGCCGCCATGCCGTTCATTGCGATGTGGAAGAAGGATCCGAGCAGACGAAGCGGCAGGAAAAATTCGCTCGCCAGCAGTACAATGCAGAGTGTACCCGACACGGTGAGATTTCCTTTCAGGAACTCAGAAACAGCCACTGCCATACCGATCGCCGCGCCGCCGTACGCTACGATATCCATCACGCTCGTCGAGTTGAGCTGCATCGTCAGCACCTTCATCGTGATCCGGCGGAAGTTCTGGGATTCCACATCCATCTCGTCGGCTTTCTGCTGGTCTGCCTGATAAATTTTTAAGGTCGTAAGGCCCTGCAGATTTTCAAGGAAGGAATCTCCAAGTCCCGTGTAAATGCTCCAGTATTTGTTCAGCAGCCTTTTCGCAATCTTCTGCACGACCACGATCGAAATCGGAATCAACGGCACACAGATCAGAAGAATCACGCTCGCCTTCAGGCTCACCCGGCAGAGGATCACAAACAGGGTGACCGGCGCAATCAGGCTGTAGAATAACTGCGGCAGATACTTTCCAAAGTAAGTTTCGAGCTGCTCCACGCCCTCATTGGATACCTGCACGACCTCTGATGAGGACACCTGCTCGCTGTAGGATGCCCCGAGTTTCAGCATTTTCTCATAAATCTTTTCCCGCAGAATGCGTTTTACATCCACGCACGCAAGATACGACGATCTCGCGCCCATCCGTTCGCAGAAAAAGCGGATCACAACCACGATCGCCAGAAGGAACACCGTCCGCTTCACAGCCGTTGCCGTTACCGCACCATAGACGACCCGCTCCAGCAGATCCGCGATCGTAAACACCGCAATCACCTGCGACAGAAGCGCCGCCCACTGCCACAGAATCGTATACACGATATACTTTTTTGCGTGGGACAACAGCCCCACCAGTCTTGTCTTAATCATACTTTTCCCTTTCGTTTTTCCCGCATACTACAGACCAGATGCCAGATGGCCAAAATCGGATGATACAGCAGCATCCGCGGCCCCGAAAACCGCATGACTGCACGGATCTTTTCCCGCATTTCCGGCTTGTAGCAATGCACTTTGCAGTTCGCGCAGAACGTTTTCTGTTCCATGAAGGGACATTTCTGGCTCCGCTGCTTCGCATAGTCGGCCAGTTTCTGACATTCCGGGCACATCTGGCCGGATGCATGCCCCTCTTTTCCATGATTCTTCCGGCAGTACAGCCGGATCATCTCTTCCACGACGTACTGCTCCTTCTGCCGCTTCTTTTCTGTTTTTTTGCTTTCCGCCCGTTTTTCTCCCATGTTACACCTCCCGTCTCCGTTAGCAATTGCTAACTATTGTAGCACAGGCTATCACGTTTTGTACATCTTTTTTCCCTCTTTTCTCTTGCATTTATATCAAAAATTTCCTATAATACCATGAGTGAATTTTTTTGACCCCATTGGAAAGGAAGACATACTAACGATGAAAAAGATGATCCTCGTAACCTCGCCGCCGGCGTGCGGAAAGACGTATATTTCAAAACAGCTCGCCAAAGAACTGAAACATGTTGTTTATCTCGATAAGGATACTGTCATTCCTCTGTCGAACCGTGTTTTCAAAGCGGGCGGGCAGGAAATCAACCGCAGTTCTGATTTCTTTGAGGAGAATATCCGCGATTATGAATATGAAGTAACGGTCAACTTCGGACTCGAAGCACTGGAGTACGATGATATCGTGCTGATCAACGCACCGTTCACCCGCGAAGTTCACGACGAGCAGTTTTTAAAGGACTTCTCCAAAAAGCTGGAAGCACACGGCGCCAAACTTGTTGTGATCTGGGTTGTCACGAAACCGGAGATCTGCCACCAGCGCATGATCGACCGCAACTCCGTGCGCGATACCTGGAAGCTGGAGCACTGGGATGAATATGTGAAGACGATTGACTATACCATCCCGGAGGCACTGCAGAAAATGAGTAACTGCCTCGATCTGATGCTGTTCTACAACTCTTCGGAGGACGAATATAAAAAATCCATGGAGATGGTGGTTGCCCGTCTCGAGGACGAATAAAACGAAAAAGAGAATTTTGCCTGACTTTGAAAAAGCCGGACAAAATTCTCTTTTTTTATGTTTCTAAACGCATTCTACATTAAATATAAAAGATAATCTGCCGCTGCCGCCCACAGCACCCACGAAACGCAGAGGACTGCGAACACGCCCTTGTACCCGAGTACGGCGAAATGGACGCGCCACTTTTCTTTCTGCGTGAACGTCTCCGGGTTTTTGCCTTTTACCATCAGCATTCCGGCGATCACGAACATACCGAGCGCTGAGATGAGCAGCAGGCCGTCTTTGGCTGCTTCGAGGGCAGAACGAAACGTAAATCCTCCGAAGAGGAAGCCGCAAAGCAGCAGCACCACTGCCGCGGCACCGCCGGACAACAGACCGATTGTAAATGCTCTGCCGAGATCGCGGCAGATTTTCTTTATCTTTTCCATGCTTTAGTATTCCCTATTTTCTTCTAACGAATCACAGAAATGACATGCCACAAAGTGGTTGTTTCCCATGTCTTTTAATTCCGGCATCTGCTTGCGGCAGATGTCTTTTGCGTACTTGCATCTTCCCTGGAATTTGCAGCCCGGCTTCGTGTTGATCGGGCTCGGAACCTCGCCCTCGAGGCGGATCTTTTTGCGGTCACGCTCTGCCTCTACCTTCGGATCCGGAATCGGGATCGCGGAGAGGAGCGCCTGGGTGTACGGGTGGCGCGGGTTGGCGTACAGTTCCTCGGATGTCGTCAGCTCGACGAGTGTTCCAAGATACAGAACCGCCACACGGTCGGAAATATGTTTGACCATCGACAGGTCATGCGCAACGAAGAGGTACGTCAGACCCATCTTTTTCTGCAGATCCACAAGCAGGTTGACGATCTGTGCCTGGATCGAAACGTCGAGTGCGGAGATCGGCTCATCGAGAACGATGAACTCCGGCTGTACGGCAAGCGCACGCGCGATACCGATTCGCTGACGCTGGCCGCCGGAGAACTCGTGGACGAAACGGTTCGCATGCTCGCGGTTCAGTCCGACCAGCTCCAGATATTTGTAGATCATCTCCTGGCGCTCTTTCTTATTCTTCGCCAGATGATGAATATCGATACCCTCGCCAATGATGTCGGCAACCGTCATACGCGGGTCGAGCGATCCGTACGGGTCCTGAAAGACCATCTGTACCTGTTTTTTGAACGCAAACCGCTCTTTTCCATTTAAGGAATGCACGTCGGTTCCCTTGTAGAGGACCTGTCCGGCCGTTTTATCATAGAGGCCGATGCAGGTACGGCCGCAAGTCGTCTTTCCGCAGCCGGACTCGCCTACCATGCCGAGCGTCTCGCCTTTGTAGATCTCGAAGGAGACATCATCCACGGCCTTTAACGTCGCATTCTTTCCAACCTGAAAATACTTTTTCAGATGGGAAACAGAAAAAAGCACTTCTTTTTCGTGATTCGAAACGTTGTTTTCCATTATGCTTCTCCTCCTTCCAGATCCGGCATTTCTACTTTCGGGGCCATCGGGTGATGGAGCCAGCAGGCTGCCTTATGCTCACCGCCGAAATCCGTTGCCTCCGGCATCTCCTCTTTGCAGATCGGCATACAGTAGCTGCACCGTGTGCAGAATGGACATCCGACCGGCGGATTCAAAAGATCCGGCGGGGTTCCCGGAATCGTCGCCAGTTCCTGTTTATTCTTTAAGTCAAGACGCGGCACGGACTGGATCAGCGCCCAGGTGTACGGGTGGCGCGGACGGTAGAAAATGTCCTCGCATGTTCCGCTCTCCACGATAATGCCGGAATACATAACCGCAATCTTCTGCGCAATATTTGCCACAACGCCAAGGTCATGCGTAATCATGATAACGGACGTATGGTTTTTCTTCTGCAGATCCTTGATGATGTCGAGGATCTGTCCCTGGATCGTCACGTCGAGCGCCGTCGTCGGCTCGTCGCAGATCAGGATTTTCGGGTCGCAGGCAAATGCGATCGCGATCATGACACGCTGTCTCATACCGCCGGAGAACTCGTGCGGATACTGTTTCACGCGCTTTTCCGGCTCCGGGATGCCGACCATGCGCAGCATCTCAACGGCCTCTTTTGCCGCTTCCTGTTTTGTCATGTTCTTGTGACCCATCAGATTTTCCATGATCTGTTTTCCGACGCGCATCGTCGGGTTCAGGGAAGCCAGCGCATCCTGGAAAATGATCGCGCACTCGCCGCCCTTGTAATGCTGCCACTGTTTCTTGTTGTATTTCAGAATATTCTCTCCATGATAGAGAATTTCACTGTTCTCTTTGATCTCACCCTGCGGTTCCTTGATGAGGCCCATGATCGATTTCGCCGTCACGGATTTTCCGCAGCCGGACTCTCCTACGATCGCGAGCGCCTGGCCTTCCTCGAGAGAAAACTGCACGCCGCGGACCGCTTTTACTTCACCGGCATAGGTGTGATAAGAGACTCTTAAGTTTTTTACTTCCAGAATCGGATTGTTTTGTTCGTTCATTTCGTTATCTCCCACTTGTTACTGGCGAAGTCTCGGGTCGAGTGCATCGCGCAGGCCGTCTCCTAAAAGGTTGAATGCCATGACGATGATACAGAGCACGAGACACGGGAACAGAAGCTGTGACGGATAGAAATCCATGTTCTGCTGTCCCATCGAAATCAGGACACCAAGGCTGATCGACGGTGCTTTGAGGCCGATGCCGAGGAAACTAAGACCCGCCTCCGTGAAAATGAACATCGGAATCGCCGTCGCCGTATCCAGGATCAGGATACCCAGCATATTCGGTACGTAGTGTTTTAAGATGATACGGAGCGGTTTTGCGCCGAGCACCTCTGCCGCGTAAACGTACTCGGTCTCACGGAGCTGTTTGATCATACCGCGCACCTGACGCGCCGTGTTGCACCATGCGGTGACACTAAGTGCGACGAGAAGCGCAAACAGATTATTTCCAAGGATCATCATGATCAGAATCGTCAGAAGCAGGGATGGGATCGAGTTGATGACCTCGATGATCCGCATCAGAACCTCGTCAACCCAGCCGCCGAAGTGCGCCATCAGCGCACCGTAAACCGTTCCGATGATGAGTTTGATGGCCGTTGCGACGATCGCAATGATCAGGGACGCCCGCGCGCCGACCCAGACTCTTGAGAAAAGGTCGCGGCCCAGATTGTCGGTTCCGAACCAGTATTTTGACGATACGCCCTGGTTTTTCTCGGCGATGTTCATGGATACATAGTCGTAGCCGCGGATGTGCGGTCCGATGATGACCATGATAAGAAGAATACCGAGCACGACAAGAGATCCCATCGCGACCGGATTCTTGCGGAGCCGTCTCCAGGCGTCCTGCCAGTAAGAAATGGTCGGGCGGTCAATCCGGTTCGCATCTTCCTCGGTATATCCTACAATTTTAAATTTTTCCGGTGTTAATGCTGCCATAATATTCCTCCTACCTGCTCTTTCCTGTCAGACTGATTCTCGGGTCAACGACCACGTACAGCAGGTCCGTGAT
>CAVLAW010000074.1:0-10222 GCA_963661155.1 Tidjanibacter massiliensis
CGTCTGACGCAAACTTGCCGACAGAATCGGAGAGTACCTGCTCGATATCAATATAAAGCCCGATCTGGTAGTTGGTGTACTTGTTTGTCCGCCCGACAAAATAGTAATGCCCTAGGTGTTCGACGTCCCAGTCCTTTTTGCTCTCCTTGATTTCTTCCATTTTCGAGAGCTTCTTTTTGATCGCCTCCACCTCTTTTACGGTGTAACGGCTGCTGTTGTATTTCAGGTACAGCTGCCTGCTGTTCCGGTCATAAAGATAGAAAAATCCCTCGAAATCGGCATATTCATACGTCTGTTTCAGCTTGTCCAGCATCTCGTAGCAGACCATGCGGTCGGTCTCCTCTTCCCTCCCAAGCGTCAGCGCTTCCAGATACTGCGTCACAAAATTGTCGTAATAGTGATCCATGTCCTCCAGCCGGTTGGAAAAATAGGTCAGGCCTCCGTCCAGCTCTCTCTGATAGGAATCCCGGATCTGCTCTGTGGAGTTAAAAAATACCATGCCGGACACAACAATGGAAAGAAGATTGATTGGCAGAACCGTAAGCACAATGACGGTCAGCAGCCGCATTGGAAGCCGTCTCCACCCCGTTTTTATCATCTGTCTGATTTTCATCTTTCGTCCCCTTTTTTTACTTACCTTCACTATAGCCGGATTCCCGTGCAAAGTCAATTTTATAGCTTTTTTAACGCGGAAAAGCCACCGCCCTCTCCCTGTTTTCAGGAGAGGACCGTGACTTGTTTCTGTTTTCTTTTTTCAGCCTTTCACGCCGCCTGCAATCACACCTTTTTCCAGCTTATCCTGGAAAAATGGAAACAGTAAAATAATTGGAAGCGTTGCAGCTACAATCACTGCATATTGAATTAAATATCTGCTGTAGTCCGGATTAGAGCTTTGCAGAAAGTTCTCATTTTCATTTGTGATCTGCTGAATCCACAGCTGCAGCGGCCATAAACTTTTGTTGTTCGGCACATAAATAGATGCCTGCAGCCAGGAATTCCACTGTCCAACCACACTGTTCAGAATAATAACAGACCCCAGATTCATAGCCTGTGGAAGCATGATCTGGAACATGGTACGCAAATGGCCTGCTCCATCAATTCTCGCAGCCTCATACATTTCTTTTGGAACGGAATTGAAAGCATTCATCATCATGATCATAAAGATTGCATTGGTACAGCCTGGAATAATCAATGCCCATCTTGTACCAACCCATCCAAGTGCCTTAATAACCATATAAGTCGGTACCATTCCTCCACCAAACAGCATGGTTACCATCAAAATCATAATCATCGGTGTTTTTAGTTTTGTATCCCTGCTGATTGCGTATCCAGCTGTTGTTGCCAGAAAAAATCCAAGCGCTGTTGTAGATACCGTATAGATAATTGTATTGGCATAACCCTTTAAAATGCTGGCATCCCGAAACAGCTTTCCATAGCCTTCAAAATTTAATTTTCCGACTGGCAGCCACGCAATTCCATTATGCGCCATCAATGCTCTTCCATCCGATAAAGAAGACATTAATACATGCCACATCGGAATAACTGAGCAAAACGCAATTATGATACAAAAAATCACAACAATTACATGCGCAATCTTGTCACCGACACTCTCTTTTTCCACCATGGACGGTGCACTGTCGTCCTCTCTTTTTCTATATGTTTTTTTCATGCTCGTTAATCATACCTTTCTATTTTGCTTTCTTCTGTCAGAACAAAGAAGATTCTGTCAGTTTCTTGCTTATGGTGTTGGATCCAATCAGTAATATCGTTCCAATCACAGACTGAAACAGACCGGATGCTGCAGAAAGACTATAATTTGCCCCTGATGTAAATGCCATACGGTAAGTATATGTATAAACCGTATCAGCCACACGGTAGGTTGACGGCATGTACAGCAATAGAATGTTTTCAAATCCTGATACAAAACTCGTTCCAACCCCCAGCACAAACATCATAACAATCGTTGGCATAATGCAGGGCAGTGTGATTTTGGTCAGTCTTTTCCATCTCGTTGCGCCGTCAATAGCCGCTGCCTCGTAAAGATCACCATTTACCGTAGAAATCGCCGCTACATACATGATAGAGCCCCATCCAAGTCCCTGCCAGATTCCCATAAACAGATAGATCAGCCAGAAAACAGGAATGTGGTTATTCGCCAGCCAGTTCTGATTTTCCGCACCGAACACTTTCGTAAAAAGAAGAGTCAGCGGACCGTCTTTCGACAGAAATTCGATTACCAGTGCGGCAACAACAACAGAAGCAACAAAGTTTGGCAGATATGTCATTGTCTGTACTGTTCGCTTAAATTTTTTCTTTCTCAGGGATGTTACCATAAAAGCAAAGATAATCGGTGCAACAAATCCAATCGTGCATTTTAAGATTGCTATTACAATCGTATTACGCAGTGCGATCGGAAAGTCCGCGGAGGAAAACAGATCTACAAAGTTTTTCATCCCAACCCATGGGCTTTTAAAATATCCTTTCGAAAAACTGAAATCCTCGAATGCCATTGCAATTCCAAACATCGGAATGTAATGCAGTACAATTTCATAAATCAGAACCGGAAGAAAGATCAGGTAAATAGACCAGTTTTTCTTAAAATCCACCTTCCAGGAGTTCTTTTTCGGTTTCATTTTTTCTGCTGTTTTTGCCATTCCCGTCTCCTCTTTCTTTTAATTTATCGAATACTGATCCGCATATGGCTGATAAATATCCGTTGCTTTCTGGTAATTAAATTTTCCAAGCATCTTACACCAAATATTCCAGTCATCATCATTAAATGGATCTGTGTTTCCCCGAATAAACTCTGGTGCATTTAACGTCATATAATCAAGAAGCTTGCTTCGAATATCATCGCATACTTTAATTTCGTCATTTGGCATATTATTTGTTACAGAAGATCCCTGGAAGAATCCTGTGTTTTTATATTGAATCCATGTATCAAGGCTGTGTTCATACGTTGCATTGTATCCCTCATCAACGTTCGCAACCATTGTAATTCCAGGTATTTGTCCTTCTACATTGCTTGCCTCTTTTAAATGGCCGCTGTCATTTGTAATAACGCTGCTGCGTTTGTATCGTCCATCTTCGCCAATCGTATAGGTTCCATCTTCAAGACCATATTTCGCATAAAAATCTGATCCGCTCTCTGCAATCTGTTCTTTGTTCAGACCAAAGGTAACCATCAGAGAACCTTCCTCCGAGTAGAAATAATCAAAATAGGAAAGCAGTGCACCGAGATCTTTGTCTTTTGCTGCTGTCGATACATAATAAATACTTCCTGTACAGGATGTTGTCATAACACAGTTTGGTTCCACATTTTTGCAGTCATCTCCGCCGTAAACATCATTAATCGGATAAGCGCATCCATAAACACAGATTCCACTGGTCAGGTCATCTCCCGTATCCATTCTTCCGCCAAGTTCTCCCTGTACGCCGAACCACATACCGACTTTTCCCTGACGAACTGTTGTATCATCAACGGCAAAAAAGCTGTCACTTGTTCTCTGATAAAAATCAGGATCCAGCCAGCCTTTGGAATACCAGGTATTCAAGCACTCCAGGTAAGCACGCATTTGATTGCTATCTCCACCAAACTGTACCTTACCATTTTCATCTTCATACCATACCGGAACACCGCCGCCAAAACTGGAACACAGACCGCCGCTCCAGCTGAATCCTGGATAATATACGCTAAGGCAGTACGAATCTTCAATGTCTAAATCTGTATAAGCTTTTTCAAAAATATCAAACATCCATTCCCAGTCGCTGATATAGACCGGATCCGATCCGCCGCTTGGGAATACCACATCGTCCTCCCAGCTGTCTACGTCATCCGGGTCTGTATACCCTCCTGTAAATGCTGCACCCGTCTGCGGATTCGTTCCATATTTTACCAGCCAGTCACGACGATATTCATATCCAAAGGAGTAGTATGGTCTGCTGTCATATCCTGCGCGGATACCAATATAATGTTCTTCTCCATCAATGATATCAACCGCATTTGCCTTTACATCTGGATTTTTTTCAAGATACGCCATATAATTCGGCATATATTTCTTCACATAGTCTGTCAGGTCAAGTACAATTCCATTATCCAGCATAGTCTTTGGAGAATCGGCAATTACACCGCTCAAAACATCTGCATAATCCCCGGATGCAATCATCGTCTGCCAGTTGTCCGTCTCGCTTCCTGCTGCAGGTGTCCAGAAATCGAGACTGATCTTTGCATCGTTATCGCCCCATTTCATTTTTTCTGTCGTGTACTGAATGACCGGGTTCTCCTCAAATTCAGAGTAATACGAAGAATCCACCCCGCTGTAAATCCACATGGAAAACGAAGTATCCCCGCCGGATGAGCTTCCACATGCTGTCAATGCTGTTGCTGCCAGCGCACCGCATGCCACCGTTCCTAATACTTTTTTGCAACCTTTCATAAAAATATCCCTCCTAGTTTTGTAGTTAGAGTCCGTTACTGATCACTTTCTCTTTTCTATGACTCTACTATACTAGAAGGGATAAAATTAATATCTTGTAAATCCGATGGAGACTTTCACAAATCCGACAGGTTCTCTATTCGGTGCAGCCTTCTTATTTCTCCACGATGATCCGCGCGCGGTCCAGATTTTTGATCTGCGTAAAGACAGCTGTTTCATCGCCGTTCCGCTCCGCTTTTGCACGGGCTGTCACAAAATACGTGCCCGGCTTTTCATACGTGTGGAACGTTTCTGATACCGCTTCCGTGCGATCCGGATTCCATTTTAAAGCGCCTTTCATAAACTCCTTTCCGTCCTCAAACAGCCAGTCCAGCGCCGTTACCATTCCCGCTTTTTCCGGCATTTCCACGGCTGCGCAGAAATGCACCGGCTCGCCCGCTTTTACGTGCACGCATTTTCCGCCTTCGGCATAAACATTTACCACCGGCTGCAGTCCGCCGCGCTCTGCGGCTTTCTCCGGCACTTCCACATTTCCGCCGTCTACGGTGTAGTTTGTGGACGGAAGCGGCGCAATACCGCGCTCCACCCATGCGGCAAGATCGAGAAGCGCCTGCTCAAGACCTGCCGTGTACGTCACGCAGCGGTGCGGATCGACGGAATCCTCCGTGTCGCCGTGCAGCGCATTGTCGAAATACCAGAGACGGATGTAATCACTCTCATCTCCGCCCTGCACCGACGCGACCTTTCTGCGGTACCAGTCCGCCTGCCACGGATACGCCTGCTCATCCATCAGCATCGCGGTGATGATGACTTTTCCCTGAATGTTTCCATTCTGCCTGCAACCCGGCCCCTCACTGCAGAAGCCCGGTCCCAGCAGTTCCTTCTGCTGCGGGTACAGCGGCTTACAGTTTTCATCGCGGAACTGATCCCAGGCATGGTAATCGGGTGTCGGCACCTGATGGCGGTGATACGTCTGCATCGCAATGTAATCGGAATTATCAAGAAAAACAGCATCTCCCGGCTCCAGCAGCGACAGAATCTCCAGAATCGGATCGGTTCCAAAACCGTCCTTCAGATACAGCCTGTTTTTCTCGATCCGTTCAATTTCCGTCTGTTTTCCCTTTACTCTTCCGCTCTGCACAACAAGCTTCAGACCCTTTAAATACTGGCTTTTTCCGACGCTTCTGTTTTCCGGAATTTCTTTTAATGCCACCCACGGCTCCTCATCGGTTCCGCTGCTTAAAATCATCTTTTTCCAGGCATCGTTGACGCCGTTTCTCGTATCGATCTCTTTTTCTTTCGCATCGTTTTCCTTCAGTGCCGGGATCTCTGTGATTTCTGTTTCCATACAGATCCGTTCCCGCGCCGCACTGCTCTCCAGATCTGCGCCGAGATATCCTTTCACCTTCCAGAAATCTTCAAAATACTGCGGATCGCGCGCTTTTACCCCCGGATACAACACCGGAAATGCACCGTCATCAAGTCCGGCGCTGATGTACCAGCTCTTTTTCGGGTAACCGAACAGCGTCGCCTCCCGCAGTGCCTCCGCCTCTTCCTCGTCGAGCAGCGGATACGGATTCTGGCTTCCGCCGGCATCGTAGGCATCGATGATCACATCCATCTTGTCGCGCAGAAGACGTTCCGCATGTGCCCTTGTCGTCTGACAGTTCGGAATCGCGTACGGCGAACCGATCACAAACGGGGCGGCGCCGTCAAACGCATTCGTATTCTCAATGCACGCAATCGTGCGGTATCCGCCGCCGCTTCCGCCGTAGACGTAACCGTACGGGCGGTGTTCATAGCCATAGTAGCGCACGGCCATCTTCCGCGAGTATTCAGCAGTTGCCGCGCTGGAGCGGTGTGTCATTGTTTTGTCGGAGCTGTTTGTGAAGATCTGCTTCGAACCCATATTGGATTCCACGAAGTAGGCACCGTGGGTGATCGCAAAGCCGACCTTATCATCCTCCCCGCGAATCGGGAGAGACGCCATCTCCTCCTCCGGGCCTGGAAATGGAGAGAGATACTGGAAAAAACGTCCCTCGTACTGTTCCTTCATCGGGAAGCAGAACGAAAAACGGACATCGGTTCCCTCAAAGCCTCCGTGCATGTAGTGAAACGGCACTTTGCTGCCGTCCAAAAGCTCCCGTATCTGATCTTCTTCTCTGTCGATATAGCCTCTGCTGAACTCCTCGTCCTGCAGTGCATTGTAAATCTCTTCCATACTGTTCTCCTTCCCCTTTACACTGTTTTTTCTGTTTCCGAAAAGCTGTATTTTCCTGCACTAAGTGCCGCTCTGCTGCCGTCCGGCGAGATAAACCACGCCTTTGTGCCTTCTGGAATCTCTATTTCATAGCGGATCGTGTTGTTTTCGTATTTCCATCCGCTGGACACCTTTCCCACCGGCGAATCGTACGTTCCCTCTGCAAAGCCAAGCCGCCGGTCCGGCTTCGGGCAGATTGTGAGCACGCCGTCTTCCAGCCGGATGCCGAGCACTGTGTCCATCAGCCAGCCGGTAATCGCCCCATATGCGTAGTGATTGAACGACGCCTGGCGTGTGCCGTCCTTCTGGTATGCATCCCAGTTTTCCGGAACTGTCGTCGCTCCGCATTTGACGGAATAGAGCCATCCCGGCATAGTTTCGTTCAACAGCAGATTATAAGCCGTTTTCTCGTATCCATGGTCGGACAGCGTGCGGCAGAGCATATGAGTCGTCAAAAATCCGGTATTCAACGTGTATCCGTTCTTTTCCACCAGCGCATTCAAATCTGCGGCCGCCTGCGCCTCTTCGTCTTTTTCCAGCAGCCCGAATGCGATCGGGCGGACGTAACGGCACATGCGCTCCGAATGGATTCGCCCGTTTTCCGTAAATTCATAACGGTAGGCTGCTTTTACGTTTTCCGCCGTCTCCCCGTAATACGCCGCATCCGCTGTTTTTCCTGTTTTTTCTGCATAGTCAGCCAGAATCCGGCAGCTATGGTACAGGTATGCCGTTCCGACCTCCGGCTCGCCGTTCTCGACGACGTTTCGGAAGTAACTCGGAAAATCCATACCCGGCTCGCACCATTCGCCCCAGTGGACTCTCTGGTCTTCCAGATAAGTGTGGTATGGATTGTCTCTGTGGCACTCCCGCGTGCCTTTCGCCGCCGTGCGGATGCAGAAATCCACCCACGCTTTGATGTGGTCATAATACGTTTCAAAGAGACTGTCATCCCCGTATCGTTTCCGGATTTCATCCGGCAGAATGCAGATCGAATCGCTCCATCCGGCCGCACCGTCCATCATTCCGTATTCCCGCGGGTCTGCCACGATCTGTTTCGTACAGCCGTCCTCACGCTGGGAGGCACACTGGTTTGCGATGAATTTTTCGATCATCGGCTTTGCGTCCATCAGATACAGAAACGTGTGGATATAGGACGCAAGATCGCCGGTAAAACCGCTCTTTTCCCGTGTCGGGCAGTCGGTCGGGATGTCCAGAAGATTGCCTTTCAGGCTCCAGACGGAGTTTCGGAACAACTGGTTGACCAGAGCGTTTCCGCAGGCAAAATCTGCCGTTGTTTTTAAGTCCGTATAGACGGCGTGTGTCTGAAAATCCTCGGGATTGATTTCCCGTTCCGCCTTTACCAGCACGTAGCGGAATCCCATAAAGGTGTTGGTCGGTTTGTAATCATTTTTTCCTTCTTTGCAGATATACGTGATTTTCTGCTGACAGAAATAGTTTTCACTCTGAAAATTGGAATTGCAGAAGTTGCCGTCGCCGTCCAGCGTCTCGCCGTGCAGAAATTCCAGTGTTTCGCCCTCGTGGGCTTCGATGGAAAAGCTGATGTATCCGGCAATGTTCTGCCCGAAATCGAGAACTTGTTCTCCTTTTGGTGTTATGATCCGCTTTGCTGGAAAGCATTCATGCTCGCTGGGCGGCGGACAATGACTGTATTTCAGATTTTCATAACCGAAATCCTCTGTGCTTACCTTATGCCAGATGGTTTCTTCGCCCAGCAGCTTTTCCCGTCTGGCATCGTAAATTTCGCCGTCCATATTGTCGGTATCGCGGAGCGGGCCCTCCTGCGTGGCAAGCCAGGTTTCATCCGTCTTTACTAATACCTCTTCTCCCGCACAGATTTCCGCCAGCAATGCCGTATCGCTGCCCCAGCCGTTACGGATGCCGTCGTAGGTGATCGTTCCGCGCCACCAGCCGTTTCCAAGAACCGCCAGGATCTCATTTTCGCCGTCTTGTATAAGATCGGTGACATCGTATTTCTGGTACTGTAGTATCGTGCGGTACTCGCTTGTACCGGGAGCCATAACAAAACCATCGACGTGATGGCCGTTGATATAAATATTATAGATGCCATGTGCCGTGGCATATAACGTTACCTTCTGGCGGCTGTTCTCTTTACGTGAAACATAAAATTTCTTTTTCAGATAGCTCGCCGGGCGCTCCTTTTCTGCATCCGGAATCGTCTGCTCCGGGTTAATCCACTTTGCTGTCCACTGATGTTCCATTTGCTTTTCTCCTCACTCTGTCTCCGTTGCCAGAAGGGCTGTTCCCTCTTTTCCCGGAAGTTTCACTTCAATATCTCCGCTGGCGTTTTCCAGTACCGTCTCGCGCGTCATGTTCCAGACATTGATCACTTCGACTTTGTATGTCTTTTCTTTTGAAAGATGCAGCGTACCGACATTGGTACAGTGTCTTGCAAAATATTTCAAATACGCTTTCGTTCCGCAGCAACTCTCATACTCTCTGCCCGCCATCGCGAGGAACTGCGCTTTTTCCCATGGCAGTTTCAGCATCAGCTTCACGAGATCATTCGGCGCATCTTCCGGGCGCATAGTCTTTTTGTACTGCTCAAACTGCGTCTGATCCATGTATCTGCCGCAATAGGAAAGCGGTCCCGGCAGTTCTTCCAGAAGGTCTTTCAAAAAGCGGATGCGCGCCGGACTCTCCCCGATCAGCGTGCCACCCATCGCCCACCAGAGCAGGCCGTCCTCTTTCTGCAGCGTCTCCCCGTGCGTGCAGTATCCGCCCTGCGCCGCCGTGATCCAGAAACGGTTGACCATTTCAAAGGCGGACAGATTGCCCCAGTCGAACGGAATATTTCCCTCATATCCGGTCTCATCGATCATCAGCGGCTTCTGAAACTGGCGGATCCAGATGCCGACACGGTCCACATCACCGGACTGATGGCAGATGTGCGTTGTATTCGGGTTGGAAAAATCCCATGGGGTGACAATCTGGTGGCAGCTCAGCAGGTGGTGATACGGTTCCCTGCTGTGCAGATACTCGGCGAAGGCTTCCCAGTCCGCCATTTCATAATCCATCAGGTCGTATTCATTCGCAAGACTCCACCAGATATTCGGCATTGCGGCATACCGGCGGATCACATATTCCAGATAGGTAAGGGCATCCGCCCGGGAAAGTTTGGAAAATCCCCATTTGTCGTAAGGATGAAATAAAATCAGATCGCACTGGATTCCCATCTTGTCCAGCCGCGCAATATACTCATCCATTCTGTGCCAGAACACAAAATCCGGGCGGGCAACGTCCCAGCTTCCATCCTCTTTTTTCTGAAATGGAAAGTAGTCGGGCTCTTTTTTGTTGTAATCATAGTGTTTCGGGAAAATGCACATGCGCACTTTATTGAATGGATTCTCGCCTAACGTCTGGAAAGTCTGCTCAATGACATCGTCTGACTGATGGGCAAGCGCATAGACCGTTGTTCCGACCGGATAAAACCACGTTCCGTCCGCATAACGAAAATGCGTTTCATACGCCTGCACCAGGCCATGAT
>CAVLAW010000075.1:0-2310 GCA_963661155.1 Tidjanibacter massiliensis
AGGCTTTATTGCTTATTACTGCAAAAAGCAAAATGTACTTGGCGCTGTGATTCTTGGACTCGGAAACACGATTCAGGCAGTATTTGGCGTTCATTACTTTGCTCAGGCAATCCTCAACTTTCCGCATCATCTTTTGAGCAGCGTTGTATGCTTTGCTTCGATTTTTTTAATGAGCTTCCAGATTCAGCAAGAGAAAAAGAATCGGCTGATATCCATTTTGACCCCGGCGGTACTCACGGCGATTATTTTGATTCTCTGTAAAATAAGCGGACGAACCATTATCTGATACCGCCCGATCAAACCGATTATGAGCACAAAGGAGACATACAAGATGAAAATTTTTATCGCATTATTGCTTGCGGGCGCGTTGGTGACCGGACTGACAGGGTGTCGGGAACAACAGATGGAGGAACAGGCAACCGACCCATCCTCTGCCGAAGTGTCATCGATAGCAAGCGTAAAAACCGTTTCTATCGATAATACGGAAATGGATTATGCTGTGTTTGGCAGCGGAGAAAAGAATTTTGTTATTCTCCCCGGAATGTCCGTACACAGTGTAATGGGTTCGGCTGACGCAATTGCGGAAGCCTATAAGGATTTTTCTGAAGAGTATACCGTGTATGTTTTTGACAGAGCAAAAGATATAACGAGCGGATATACTGTAAGAGATATGGCAGCGGACACTGCGGCGGCAATGCAGGAACTGAATATTGCAGAGGCTGATGTGTTTGGTGCATCCCAGGGCGGCATGATCGCACAGTATCTGGCCATTGACCATCCGGAGCTGGTTCACAAGATGATCCTTGGCTCGACGCTTGCTAAGTCAAACGACACCTGCAGCCAAGTGATTGAGGAGTGGATACAGCTAGCAGAAGCAAAGGATGAAGAAGGTCTTCTTGCGAGCTTTGCTGACAATGTATACTCTGAGGCAACTCTGAAGGCATATCGGGAAACATTGATTTCCTCCAATCGGGGTATCAGCGATGAAGAGTATCGGCGGTTTATCATTTTGGCGGAAGCATGTAAGACCTTTGACTGTTACGATGAACTTTCCGCAATTCAGTGCCCGGTTCTGGTGCTTGGCTCTGAGGGGGATCGGGTTGTAACTGCGGAAGGATCGAAACAGATTGCTGAGGCGCTTGGCTGCGAGATCTATCTTTACGATGACAGCTACGGCCACGGCGTATATGATGAGGCGACGGATTATAAGCAGCGGTGCCTGGATTTTCTGCGCGGCTGAGCGGTAGCCCAGTCGATAGAGATGAGAAAACAATTCCGTAAACAGGAGCAGGAGTATGAATATAAAAGACAGAATGATATTGGATGATTTCAGGAAAAAGCGGGAGACTTATGTCGAGCTTGGTGAGATTGTATCCGAAAAGTTAAAGGCTATCGCGGACAGCTCCGGCACACTGGTAATGGGGCTGGAGCATCGGGTCAAAGCGGAGAAGAGCCTTGAAGGAAAACTCTACCGTTCCGGCGACTGGTATCAGAAGTTGGAGGATTTGACCGATCTGGTCGGCGCGAGAGTGATCCTGTATTTTTCCGATGATGTGGATAAGATCGGAAAGCTGGTAGAGCAGGCATTTGACATCGACTGGGCTCTTTCCTCGGATAAGCGCACATTGTTGGATCCAGACAGCTTTGGGTATCTGTCTCTGCATTATATCTGCTCGCTGCCGAGGGACTGCGGCTATCGGGAGGAATTGTGCAGCATCCGCTTTGAAATCCAGATCCGCTCCATTTTGCAGCACGCATGGGCACAGATTAACCATGACATGGGCTATAAAAGTCAGTTTGGTGTTCCTCGCACGGTGGTACGGGAATTTGCAAGACTGTCTGGGCTGTTGGAACTGGCAGATGAAGAGTTTGTCCGGGCGAGAGATCATATCGGCTTGTATATCGCCGAAACCCGCGAGAAAATTAAAAATGACAATGCCGGAGATGTTTTGATCGATTTAATCTCGTTGAAGGAGTATATGCTGCATAACAGAAGTATGCGTGCATTTCTGAGTGAACTGGCAAGCATTGAGAATTCGGAGATTGCTGAAATCGATCCGGAAAGCTACATTGCGCAGCTGAAATGGCTCGGGATCACGACCATTGGCCAGCTGCAGGAAATGCTGGGCAGAGACCGCAGTATCGCATTGGCATTGGCAAAGAGGGTGCTGACCGGCTCGGAATTGGATATTCTGGCATCCAACGTGGCACTTCGCTTTCTGTGTCAGGCGGAGTTGCTGACCGGCGGTTATACGGAAGAGCAGGCAGCTGAGTTTATCGGCTTGACCACAAAGACAAAGGAGCGTACGG
>CAVLAW010000075.1:2359-10109 GCA_963661155.1 Tidjanibacter massiliensis
ACGGCGCGTCAGGCGAAGCGGCTGTTTAAGATGTATGAAGGCCTTCAGAATGAGGCGAAAAAATGAGTGACCGGGAACGATACGAAAAAGCGCTCGCTTTTGCAACAAAAAAACATGGCGGGCAGTACCGCATTGGCGGACTCCCCTATATTACGCACCCAGTTGCCGTAGCTGAACTTCTTCGGGACCAGGGATATAATATAGATTATCAGATTGCAGGGTTATTTCATGATCTTCTGGAGGATACGGATGCGACAATATCGGAGATTGAAGCGCTTGGCAGCCCGGAAATCGCCGATGCGGTGCAGCGGCTGACAAAGACGGATGGATATGTCATGGCGGAATATGTCGCCGGCATCCGAGCAAATCCCATGGCTATGGCTGTCAAGGCGGCCGATCGACTTCATAACCTGCGCTGTGCGGTTGTTGCCAGCCAGGATTTCAGGCGCAGATATATTCTGGAAAGTATTGACTGGTATCTGGATTTTTCTCCGGAGATTCCGAAGGCCGTTAAGGCTTTGAGCCTTACGCTGGACAGCCCAATTTATGATTTGCCCCTTGAATACCGGGCGGTTTCGCCGGAGGAACTGCATACGACCCCAAATTCGATGGAGAAAGGTGGAGGTGTATGAACCTTATGATTCCTGTTCTGTCCAGTGCCGCCATGGTTGTAATTCTCTATTTGGTAGAAAAGCATACATCGGCGCAGAAGCTTCCCAATATGGTAAAACAGTGGATGATTGGCATCCTGTTCGGCGGCCTGGCGATATTCTCCAGTCAACATGGGATTGTCTTTGAGGACATGATCATCAATGTAGCCGATGCGGCGCCGCTCTGTGCCGGTCTGGTGTTCGGGGCGCCTGCCGGCGTTATTTCCGGCGTAATCGGTGGACTGTTCCGATTCTTTCTGGGAACCGGAGATTACACCCGTCTTGCCAGTTCTGTGTCGATTGTCCTTATCGGATGCATCGCGGCGCTTCTGCGCAACCTGATGTTCGATGATAAAAAGCCGACCTGGGCTTACGGCATGGGAATCGCTTGCGTGTGCGAGGACATCCATATGCTGCTGATCTTTCTGTTTAACTTGGACGACGCATCAACGGCATTCTCCTTCGTAAATAAATGCACACCGCCTATGGTGATTGGAAACGCCGTCGCAATTGGCCTTGCGCTGGTTGTTGTGGCATTTCTCAGCAGAGAAAAGCTCGGAAAGAAGAAACGGACGGAGAACATCGCACAAACCTTTCAGCGATGGCTGCTGGTCTGCATTGTGTGCGCTTATGTCCTGACAAGCGTATTTACCTATCGTCTGCAAAGCAATATGACGGAAACACAGATCATGGGTGTCATCAACCAGACATTGTCTGATGTATCGCAGGATATCAAAGACACATCCGGTGACCATCTGCTGGAAGCAACAAGACTGGTTGAAAAGGAATATCTTGCTTCTTCTGACTGGGATTCGGAATCTCTGCTTGAGCTGGCAAAGACATATGGCGTTGCCGGTATCAATGTATTTGACGAGAACGGTATCATCATAAACTCCAGCTTCCCCGATTTTATAGGCTTTGATATGTATAGCGGCAGCCAGTCTGAGGAATTTATGTGCCTGTTTGACGGGAAAACGGAGTATGTGCAGGAATACCAGCCGCTTGCCTATGATTCGAGCATGACTCGCAAATATGCCGGCGTCCTGCTTCCGGACGGAACCGTGCTGCAAGTAGGCTATTCGTACGAGCAGTATAAAAGTGAGATTGACGATGCGGTATTTAGCGCTACAAAGAACCGCCATATCGGAACCCACGGCTTCATCCTGATTTGTGATGAAAATTGGCTGGTTGTTGCAGACGGCTATGAGCATAACGGCATGAACTTGTCGGAGCTTGGCATCCAGATTGATCAGGATACCATGACGGAGAACACGCAATACACGGCAGACATCGGCGGAGAACAGTATCTGTATTCATTTTTGTTCACAGAAGGCTACTGCATCATCGGCGCCATCCCGGAGGCAGAAGCCCACTATATGCGAAATGTCTCCATCTACATAAGTGTCCTTGTGGAGATCATCATCTTTGCGACTCTGTTCGTTCTGGTGTACTTCCTCATTAAAAAGGTGATCATCAACAATCTTCGGGAAATTAACAACAGCCTTGCGCAGATCACAAATGGTAATCTGAATGTGACGGTCAATGTCCGTACCAATGCGGAATTTTCCTCCCTGTCGGATGATATAAACTCGACGGTCAGTACCTTGAAAGAATATATTGCGGAAGCGGCGGCCAGGATCGATCAGGAGCTGGAATACGCCAAGGAAATTCAGTACTCGGCGCTGCCATCTACCTTTCCGCCATACCCGGATCAGGATAACTTTGATATCTATGCCCAGATGTTCACGGCGAAAGAGGTTGGCGGTGATTTCTACGACTTCTATATGTTGGATGACTATAAGATCGCTTTCCTCATTGCGGATGTTTCCGGCAAGGGTATTCCGGCAGCGCTCTTTATGATGACGGCGAAGACCACCATCAAGGATTTGGCGGAGCGTGGACTTCCGGTAAACGAGATTTTGCGCGAGGCCAATGAAAAGCTATGCAAGGGAAACGAGGCCGGTATGTTTGTTACGGCCTGCATGGGAATTCTGGATCTGCGTACCGGGAAGCTTCAGCTTGCGAATGCCGGACATAACCCGCCGCTGATGATGCATAAGGATGGTGTGTTTGAGTATCTGCGAGTGAAGCCAGGCTTTGTATTGGCAGGTATGGAGGGTGTCCGATATCGTCTAAATGAGTATACGCTCCATCCGGGTGATCGCATTTTCTTTTATACCGATGGCGTGACCGAGGCAACCAATGGAGAAAAGCAGCTCTATGGCGAGGAGCGCCTGAGAGCCTTTGCGAATGCGCACACCGAGCTTGCCGCAAAGGAGCTGCTGCATGGTTTGAAGGCAGATATTGACCTTTTTGTGGGTGACGCGCCGCAGTTCGACGATATAACCATGCTGATGTTCGATTATTTGGGAGGTGCAGCCATGAAGGAAGAAAGAACCTTCCCCGCAGATATCAATGCGCTTCCGGAAGTGCAGAGCTTTTTTGAGGGGCTACTGGAACAATTGGCCTGCCCGATGAAAACGCAGATTGCCGTCAGTGTCGCCATTGAAGAGATTTTTGTAAATATTGCGCATTATGCCTATCCGGCAGGAGACGGTACGGCTGTAGCCGGCTTCGCCTTTGACCCGGAAACTCGAACCGCCACCTTTGTACTACGGGATCGGGGGATTCCCTTTGATCCGCTGAAGCAAAAGGCACCGGATATCACGCTTTCCGCAGAAGAACGCGGTATCGGAGGTCTCGGCATCCTAATTACGCGCAAAACCATGGACAGCGTGACTTACCGCTATGAAAATGGCGAAAATATCCTGACCATGCAGAAGATTGTATAAAAATAAATTGCGGAGGTGCAATACAATGCAAATCAACCAAAATCTGACAGCCGAAACAATGACCCTTACAATAGAGGGCCGGATAGACACAACCACCGCTCCAAGTCTGGAGACTGCGATCAACAGCTTGGATGCCAGCGTAAAGGATCTGATACTGGACATGAAGGGAGTGGAGTACATATCCTCTGCCGGCCTGCGTGTCTTGCTGGCCGCGCAGAAGAAGATGAGCAAAATCGGAACACTGAAGCTCACAGATGTCTGCGATGCGGTAATGGAGGTCTTTGAGATGACCGGCTTTGCCGACATCCTGGTGATTGAATGATGGAACTGGCAAGTGAGGCAATCATTTTTTCTGTGAAAGCCCATGATGGGATGCGCCGCAAGCAGTCGGATCTCCCATATATCCTGCATCCAATGGAGGCGGTCGCAATTGTAGGCTCCATGACAAGCAATCAGGAGGTTATCGCGGCAGCTGCACTGCATGATGTGGTGGAGGACGCCGGGATTTCCATGAAGGAGATCGAAGAACGCTTTGGGAAACGGGTCGCTGAGCTGGTTGCGTCAGAGACGGAAGATAAGCGGGAACACCTTCCGGCGGAAAGTACCTGGAAGATTCGGAAGGAAGAGGCCATCCGCACTCTGAGAGACACAAAGGATATGGATATAAAAATCCTTTATCTGGGTGACAAGCTCGCCAATATACGTTCCATCTATTACATCTGGCAGAAGGAAGGACATGCAATGTGGAATAGCTTTAATCAGAAGGACCCGGCGCAGCAGGCATGGTATTACCGTACCATTGCCGATAGCATCCGGGAGCTTTCGGATACGCTTGCATGGCAGGAATTTAACGGCTTGATTCAGACTATATTTGCGGAGGTACCGACATGACCGAACAGGTGATATCCCATACAAACAGCGGCGTGCTGACGGTCCATCTGAAGGGGCGGGTGGATGCTTCCAACGCCACGGAGATCGAAGAAGAAATTGTGGCGGCACGTATTGCGACACCGAGCACGACGACCGTAATCGATGCGAAAGAGCTGGAATATATCTCTAGCGCCGGTCTGCGGATACTTCTGCGTCTGCGCAAGGAGGAGCCGAATCTGACGGTAATCAATGTCTCTCCAGAGGTTTATGACATTCTGGACATGACCGGGTTTACAGAGATGCTGACGGTCAAGAAGGCATACCGCCAGCTCTCCGTGGACGGCTGCGAGATGATTGGGAAAGGCGCCAACGGTGCGGTTTACCGCTATGACATAGAAACCATCATCAAGGTGTATTTCAACACCGATGCTCTGCTGGATATTCAGCGGGAGCGCGAATTGGCTCGCAAGGCGCTGGTACTTGGCATCAATACGGCCATTCCGTATGATGTTGTGCGCATCGGGGACAGCTACGGAACCGTAATGGAGCTTCTGACAGCGACCTCGCTTTCCAAGATGATCAAAAAGGATCCGGAGCATCTGGAGCTGCCCCTCAAGTACTATGTGGATATGCTCAGACAGATCCACGGCACGGAGGTAAAGCCTGGCGATATGCCTGACATGAAGCAGGTGGCGCTGGATTGGGCGGACTTTGACCGTGAACATCTGCCGGAAGAACTAGGCAAGAAACTATATCAAATGGTAGAAGCGGTTCCAGAGCAGCATACCATGATGCACGGCGATTATCATACCAACAACATCATGGTGCGGAATGGCGAAGCACTGCTCATTGATATGGATACGCTCTGTATGGGGCATCCGATCTTCGAGCTTGGCTCCATGTTCAACGCCTTTGTGGGCTTTTCGGAAATCGATCATGAGGTGACGCAGCGTTTTCTTGGATTTTCTCATGAGCTGGCCGAGGTATTCTGGCGCAGAGCGCTTGCTATGTATCTTGACACAGAGGACGCAGCCAGACTGGGCGAGGTGGAGAATAAGGCGAGAATTATCGGCTATATGCGTCTGCTGCGCCGCACCATCCGCCGCAGTGAGCCGGATCGCGAACAGCTGATTGCATTTTACAAAGCACAGCTGATGCGCCTGATTCCTGCGGTCGATACATTGACATTTTGAGGTTAAAGAAGATCATGTCTGAGAAGTATTTTTTCAAATTGCGTACGCTGCTGCTCCTGCTTTTGGCGCTCATGCTAACGCTGAGTGCATGCAGCTCGGGCATCACATCAGATGAGATTTCGCAAAGTACTCCGATACTTACGGCAACTGTCACAAAGGATCAGAAATTCAATTCTGCCGTTCTCAGTCTTTCCGAGGAAGACTTCAGCAACGCAGGTTTTGCGTTTGGTGACAGCTGCGATGTCGTTTTCAGCAATGGTTATATGTTGAACGATGTGCCGTATTATAACGGATACTATGTGAAAACAGGTGAGCCAGTTGTTGTAGCATATCCCAACAATAAGAATGTGAAGATTGCGCTGAACAACCGTGATTTCTGGACGGCGGCAGGGCTTGAGGAAGGCTGTACTGCAGAGATCACTTGCCGCGCTACCGGAAAGTATCTTGCGACTTATGAGGCACTTGGGCAGCGCTATTCCACAGATCGCAGTACCTATGAAAGTGACGAGGTGTTTGCAAATTTCAGAGCGGTCTCCGTCAGCACAATGAAGGAAAACTTTGTTTACAGGGGTGCTTCCCCGGTGGACAACGAGATGAATCGGGCTTCGGTTGTCAATGCCCTGCTTGAACAAAACGGTATCCGTTATGTCGTTGATCTTGCGGATTCCGAAGAGGAAATGCAGGAATACTTCGCTGCCGCGGATTTTGATTCCGAATATACGAAGTCTCTTTACGAGCAGGGATATGATATTCCGCTCTCCATGAGCGCAAATTACGATTCCGACGCGTACAAGGAAAGTGTTGCGAAGGGGATGCGCCATCTGCTTAAATACGGCGGGCCTGTGTATATTCATTGCCTGGAGGGGAAAGACCGCACTGGCTTCGTCTGTCTGTTGCTGGAGGCGCTCGTGGGAGCGGACTATGAGGAAATGTGCGCGGATTATATGGCAACCTACAAAAATTACTACAGTATAAGCGAGGCCGAAACGCCAGAGCGCTACAACGCAGTTGTTTCCCTGTATTTCGATTCCTTTCTGGAATATCTCTATGGGACAGATGACATAGACGCGCTAAAGGCAGCCGATTATACGGAGACTGCAAAGGGATATCTGTCTGACTGCGGTATGACAGAGCAGGAAATCGAGCAGTTGATTGCTTTGCTGTCCAAATAAGCTTGGATCGGAAGCCGGATGGTTAAAAATCTTTAAAAAAATTTGCTTTTACTGAACCTCGTGCCGGGATATCTCGTCTTTCTTTGCAGAAAGGTGATAAGCCTCTCGGAGAGCGTTTGCGTATGATGCTCTTAAAGAAACTTCACATTAGTGGAAGGAGATCAAAAAATGAAAAAGAAACTAATTTCTGTTTTGACGGTCATGACGCTCCTTATGATGCTGTTGGCCGGATGCGCCTCTTCCGACGGACAGGAAACCCCGAGCACCGCTGCCCCCACCGAGCAGCCGACGGAGCTTGCAAATCCGTGGACAGAATCGGACGAGCAGGGCGTTGCGGAGGTAACCGGCTTTGATATGGCCGCGCCGGAAGGCGCTGCCAACGTTTCCTACAGCTATATGGCCGACGGCGCGATGGCGCAGATGACTTACGAGCTGGACGGGGCGAAATGGATCTACAGAATGCAGTTTGCGGATGAACTGACGGATATTTCCGGAATGGCATATGAGTGGACAAGCGAAGAAAAAGGAAGCGTTGCCGACAGGGAAGCAGTATATTATGCATATTGTGCTCCCGATGACGGAACGGAAAATGATGTGCAGGTCGTAAATTGGTATGATGTGGTGCCCGGCGTGACATATTCACTCTCTGCTTCTGCCAAAGATCTGGAGGGAATGGATATGCAGGCGTATGCAGAGAAGCTGTACGCTCCGCTTCAGGGCGATGCGACGGGTGATCCCGATGCTGATCGGGTCAGTGAGCTGAACGACTATTTCCTCGGCGAGCATAAAAGGAGCTCTGACGGGAGTGTCCTGACCATTTCCGATAATGAGGACGGAACGTTTGCCGTCAGCCTCAGCATCACCCGCCTGTGCACTCTCGAAAACGGCGTCGGTACCTTTGAAGATCATAAAATGACCTTTGAGGTGGACGATCCAAGCGAAAACAAACTAACCGGCGTGATCTACAGAGGCAGCGATAACAGCCTGACGGTGAAAATTACGGACAGCACCTGGGAGCTTCTGCCGAATGATGAGGTGCTGGACGGATTTGGAAAATAACATAAACAATATGA
>CAVLAW010000076.1:0-9829 GCA_963661155.1 Tidjanibacter massiliensis
CAACGTTGTCATCGGCGGCGGAAGTGTCGTTGTCAAAGACATCCCGGACAACTCGGTCGCTGTCGGCAACCCGTGCCACGTGATCCGGAAAATTACAGAAGAGGATAAAAAGAGAAATTACAGCAGAGCAGCAGAAGAACAGTAACTCCTCCAATGCTTTTTCGCACTTGCGGACATCTGCCACATGTGATATGATGGGAACGACAAAAAGTGCCGACAAAACCGCATTATATAAGAAAAAACCGCGGCGAATGAGACGGCGCGCGAGAAAGCATAAAGGAGAATAAGATTATGGCAAGAGAAATCATTAATACAGAAAAAGCACCGGCAGCAATCGGACCTTACGTACAGGCAGTCGCAGACAACGGCCTTTTATTTATTTCCGGACAGCTCGGCTTTGATGTAGAGCATGGCAGCGTGATCCCGGAGACAGTAGAAGAGCAGGCGACCCTCTCTTTAAAGAACCTGGACGCAATCATGACAGCAGCAGGAACAGACCGCACGAAAGTGATGAAAACAACCATCTTCCTGACCGATATGAATGATTTTGCCAAGGTAAACGAAGTATACGGTGCTTTCTTCGGCGAGTCCAAACCGGCTCGTTCCTGCGTAGCAGTTGCAGCTCTTCCAAAAGCAGCAAAAGTTGAAATCGAGTGCATCGTATCCCTGAAATAAGAGGGAGATGAGTATGGCAGAGGAAAGAGTAATCAAAATCGGAATGCTGGGTCTTGGCACGGTCGGTACCGGCGTGTACAAAGTGCTGAAGAGTCAGCAGGAGGAAATGCTTCCGAAGCTGGGAGCACGTGTGGAACTGAAGAAAGTTCTCGTACGGAACGTGGAAAAAGCAGCCGCAAAGCTTGACGATCCGTCCATTATCACCACGAATTTCGAGGATATTGCCAACGATCCGGAGATTGAGATCGTCGTAGAAGTCATGGGCGGAAAACAGCCGGCCATGAACTATATTCTTGCCTGCCTCGACGCAGGAAAGAATGTCGTTACCGCGAATAAAGATCTTGTGGCATCCGAGGGCAAAAAGATCCTTGGCGCAGCGAAGAGAAACGGAAAAGACTTTCTCTACGAGGCAGCCGTGGCAGGCGGTATCCCGATCATCCGTCCGGTCAAACAGTGCCTGGCAGCAAATCACATCACCGAGCTGATGGGTATTTTCAATGGTACCACAAACTTTATTCTGACAAAAATGTCGCAGGAAGGCATGGAATTTAGTGATGCACTCCGTCTGGCGCAGGATCTGGGCTATGCGGAAGCAGACCCGACGGCCGATGTGGAAGGTCTTGACGCAGGCCGAAAGGTGGCAATCCTTGCATCTGCAGCATTCAATTCCAGAGTAACATTTGAGGACGTTTACACCGAAGGCATCACAAAGATCACGGCAACCGATATCCAGTATGCAAAGGAAATGGGATGCACGATCAAGCTGCTCGGTGTGGCAAAAGATACCCCGGAGGGAATCGAGGCACGCGTTCACCCGATGCTGATCGACAGCAATCATCCGCTTGCGACCGTCAACGATTCCTACAACGCTGTATTCCTGACCGGAGATGCCGTGCAGGATACGATGTTCTACGGACGCGGAGCCGGAGAGCTTCCGACCGCAAGCGCCGTTGTGGGTGATATTTTCGATGTTGTGCGCAACATTTTATGGAACTGCTGCGGAAGAATCGGCTGCACCTGCTACCGGGAGCGCCCGATCAAACGCGTCGGCGAGATCAAGTCGAAATACTTTGTGCGCATGCACATTGAAAACCGCTATGGAACCCTCGCGTCTGTGGCTTCTGTCTTCGGAAACAACAAAGTTTCGATCGCACAGATGCTTCAGAAACGTGTCAACGGAAAGTACGCCGAGATCGTCGTCATCACAGACGAAGTAAAAGAGCGCCACTTTGAGGACGCCATGCAGATCCTCGGCGGAATGTCGATGATTCAGGAAATTTCTTCGACAATCCGGGTATATTAAATACAACAGAAATAAATAAGAAAAAGAAGGGAATTCACCATGAGTAAAAAACCAACCGTATTAATGATTCTTGACGGATATGGACTGAATGACAGATGCGATCACAACGCAGTCTGCGAAGCAAAAACTCCAATTATGGATCAATTAATGAGCCAGTGCCCGTACGTAAAAGGACAGGCCAGTGGACTTGCTGTAGGTCTTCCGGACGGACAGATGGGTAACTCTGAGGTAGGCCACCTGAATATGGGCGCAGGCCGTATCGTATACCAGGAGCTGACCAGAATCACAAAAGCAATCCAGGACGGCGATTTCTTCGAGAACGAAGAGCTGGTAAAAGCTGTTGAGAATGCAAAAGCAAACAATTCCGCACTGCACCTGTTCGGACTTCTCTCTGACGGCGGTGTTCACAGCCACATCATCCACGTATTCGGACTTTTGGAGCTGGCAAAACGCAAAGGCCTTGAGAAAGTTTACGTACACTGCTTCCTGGACGGCCGTGACACGCCTCCGGCATCCGGAAAATCCTATGTTGAGCAGTTACAGGCAAAAATGGATGAGATCGGTGTCGGCGAAATCGGCGTAATCTCCGGCCGTTACTATGCAATGGACCGTGATAACCGCTGGGATCGTGTCGAGCTGGCTTACAAAGCGCTGACCAAAGGCGAAGGCGTAGAGGGAACTAACGCAGCAGAGGCTGTTCAGGCTTCTTATGACAATGGCAAAACCGACGAGTTCGTTCTGCCGACCGTTCTAAAAAAAGACGGAAAACCGGTTGCAACGATTCAGGATAAAGATTCCGTTATCTTCTTCAACTTCCGCCCAGACCGTGCAAGAGAGCTGACAAGAGCATTCTGCGCAGACGAGTTCACCGGATTCGAGAGAGAAAAACGTCTGGATCTGACCTACGTATGCTTCACCGAGTATGACGAGACGATCCCGAACAAATCCGTTGCATTCAAGAAAGAAGAGATCACCAACACCTTCGGCGAGTACCTGGCAGCACACAACATGACCCAGGCACGTATCGCTGAGACAGAGAAATATGCACACGTTACCTTCTTCTTCAACGGCGGCGTTGAGGAGCCAAACAAAGGCGAAGACAGAATCCTTGTAAAATCCCCGAAGGTTGCTACTTACGACCTGAAACCGGAGATGAGCGCTTACGAAGTATGCGACAAGCTGACAGATGCCATCCGTTCCCAGAAATACGATGTCATCATCATCAACTTTGCAAACCCGGATATGGTTGGTCATACCGGCGTTGAGAGCGCAGCAATCCAGGCAATCGAGGCTGTTGATGAGTGCGTAGGCAAAGCAGTCGATGCATTAAAAGAGGTTGACGGCCAGATGTTCATCTGCGCAGACCACGGAAATGCAGAGCAGCTCGTAGATTACGAGACCGGCGAGCCATACACCGCTCACACCACCAACCCGGTTCCGTTCATCCTGGTTAATGCAGATCCGTCTTACACCTTAAGAGAGGGCGGCTGCCTGGCAGACATCGCACCGACCTTGATCGAGCTGATGGGCATGGAGCAGCCAAAAGAGATGACTGGAAAATCTCTGCTGATTAAGAAATAATCATTTGAACTTTTGAAGATCCTCTGCGGGATGCACCTTGGTGTGTGTTCTGCGGGGGATTTTCTATTTTGCTGATCATAATAATCTGAAAATAAAAACAACTATACGATAAGAGACAGAATAAAAATAGAAAAGAAATAAAAACACAAAATAAAGTATTGACAAACAAGAAGAAAACTGATATAGTAAAGTTAACAAAAGAAAACGAAAGAAAAAAACAGAAAGAGAGGACGGATCGTCGAGAACGTAACGAATTACCCCATAAACTAAGAAAGCGAAGGTATGGACCCAAGAAAACGTAACGAAGTACCCCAAAGTGAAACGTAAAAAATAAAACAGAAAGGATTCAGTCCAATGCACAGTTCTAACTTATGAAAGCCATCCGAAAATGGAAAAATCGGATGGCTTTCATACTGCGCTTTTTTCTGTTTGAAAAAGAAGAAGGACTGGAAAAAACAGGGTTCGACAGGAATAGAAACATATTTTCCCCATTGCAAGGTCATACTGTGAAAGCAGAGAAGAAACTTGGTTACTGTTCACTTTGCAGCAAAACAGGAGGGAAAACTATGTTTCGATATTTACCAATTCGAAGCGTGACAGGAAGAGAGATCCTGGATTCGCGCGGGAATCCGACCGTGGAGGTGGAAGTGGCCGTCGGGGAGGGGATTCTCGGGCTGGAAGGCCATATGGGGCGCGCACAGGTGCCGTCCGGGGCATCAACCGGAAAATTTGAAGCACTGGAAAAACGGGATCAGGAGGCACGTTATCTCGGCCAGGGTGTAAAGAGAGCCGTGGAGGCGGTCAACACCGTCCTCGCCGATGCCGTTGTCGGAGAAAATGCACTGGAGCAGGAGTGGATCGACCGCATTCTGTGCCAGGCGGATGGAAGCAATGCAAAAGAAAACCTCGGCGCAAATGCTATTCTCGGTGTCTCCCTTGCCGTGGCGCGCGCAGCGGCAAACGCACTCCATCTGCCGCTGTACCAGTATCTCGGCGGATGCCATACAAGTCTTATGCCCGTCCCGATGATGAATATTTTAAACGGCGGCCGTCACACCGATAATACCGTTGATTTACAGGAATTCATGATTATGCCGTGCGGTGCGCCTTCCTTCCATGAAGGATTGTCCATGTGCGCGGAAATTTACCATACGCTGAAAAATCTGCTGAAAGAGCAGGGATACTCCACCGCCGTCGGCGATGAGGGCGGCTTTGCACCTGATTTAAAGGATTCCGAGGAGGCGCTGCAGTTTATCGTCGATGCAGTCCAGAAAGCCGGCTACACGCCCGGCAGTGACATCCGAATCGCAATCGATGCGGCGGCGAGCGAACTGTACGAGGAGAACCGCAACGTCTACTACTTTCCCGGGGAATCCCGCCAGAGCGGAAAGACTGTACTGCGCGACACCGCCGAGATGATCGCCTACTACGAGGAACTGATCGAAAAATTCCCGATCGCCTCGATCGAGGACGGTCTCTGCGAGGATGATTTTGAAGGATGGCGGGAAATGACAAAGGCAATCGGAGACCGGGTGCAGCTCGTCGGGGATGATCTTTTTGTGACGAACGTAAGACGGCTTTCCTGCGGCATATCCCTCGGCACGGCGAATGCGATTCTGATCAAAGTCAACCAGATCGGAACGCTTTCCGAGGCACTCGATGCCGTTGAGATGGCACAGCAGGCCGGATATCGCGCCGTGATTTCCCACCGGTCCGGAGAGACGGAGGATGATTTTCTCGCGGATCTTGCCGTCGCCGTGGGAGCCGGGCAGATCAAAACCGGCGCGCCGTGCCGTTCCGAGCGGAATGCCAAGTACAACGAACTGCTCCGGATCGAAGAACACCTGGGAGAAACGGCAAAATACAGGAATCCTTTTCCAAAAATCGAGTAAATAACAGTTGAAATCAAACTCCTGCTATGGTAAAATAATATAAGTTGGCCGTAGGAGGTGTAATTGTGGAAATTTTAAGAACGATTTTGACAGTCATTTATGTCATTGATTGTATTGTTTTAACGGTTGTTGTATTGATGCAGGAAGGAAAACAGCAGGGCCTTGGCGCCATTGCAGGTATCTCCGATAGCTACTGGGGAAGAAATAAAAGCCGTTCTGCAGAAGGAAATCTGATCCGTGCAACAAAGATCATGGCAGTTCTGTTTATTGTACTGTCTGTTGTATTAAACATGAATTTTTAGCAAAGTAAAGACATCCTTATTCCCACAAAAAGGCGTAAGGGTGTCTTTTTGCAACTAGACAGAGCCATGCGAAATTGAAGGGAAAAGTACGAATCATGCTTGCATGAATGAGTGCTTTTTCATGCAATTTTATATGGCGAGAAGCCACATCGAGATGCAGCGTAAGCGGAATCGAGATGGGGCTCTGGCTAGTTACTACAAAGAGGAGATAATAAATGAAAGATAATAAGAAAAAGAAGGAGCACCGTAAGGGATCACAGAGCAGCCGGCCGGCATCTCATGCAGGACAGGGCAGCGGAAACCATGGCGGCCACGCAGGTCATCCGCGTTCCAGAAGCTCAAAACTGCTGAAAAACCGCAAGACGCTGCTGATGGATCTTGTAAGCTCGAAAAATTATGAGCCGATGCGTCTGAAAGACATCGCCATGCTGCTGCAGGTTCCGAAAGCAAAACGCTCGGAGCTGGCGGAGGTTATGGAAATTCTGGTAAAGGAAGGGAAAATCGATGTAATTTCCGAAGGCCGTTACCAGAAGAGCCGCGGAGCTGCGACAACGACAGAGCGGAAAGAAAGAAGAGACCGCCGCGACGGTGAGCAGGGCAGAAGAGGCCGCGATGACCGTTTCCTCAGAAAGAACGGAAAAAACGGCGATACCGAGAAAAAACCGAGAATCCAGACCGTCGATATCCAGGCAGTCGTAGATGCCTACCAGATCCCGGAAGAATTCCCGATGCGTGTTCTGACGCAGGCGGAAAAATGTCCGGAGGAGGTCATTGAGAACGATTACAACGGCAGACTCGACCTCAGAAACTGGCAGATGGTGACGATCGATGGCGAGGATGCAAAAGACCTCGATGATGCCGTATCCGTCACAAAAGCGGGAGACACCTGGATCCTCGGCGTTCACATTGCCGATGTCAGCAATTATGTGCAGGAAAATTCCGCGCTCGACCGTGAGGCATTAAAACGCGGCACGAGTGTATACCTGCCGGACCGTGTGATCCCAATGCTGCCGAAACGCCTGTCAAACGGAATCTGTTCCCTGAATGAGGGAAAAGAACGCCTGGCGCTTTCGTGCATCATGACGATGGACAAAAAAGGCCGCGTGATCGGCCATCAGATCGCCGAGACCGTGATCTGCGTCGACCGCCGCATGACCTACACCGCAGTCAATGCAATCCTGACCGAGCCGGAAACACACCCGGAGCTGCTTGAGGAGTACCGCGAGCTCGTTCCGATGTTCCAGAACATGAAAGAACTCTCCGAGCTGATCCGAAACCGCAGAAAAGAGCGCGGCGCGATTGATTTCGAATTCCCGGAGAGCAAGGTGATCCTCGACGCAGAAGGAACGCCAGTTGAGATCCGCCCGTATCCGTCCAATGTGGCAACGCGTATGATCGAGGACTTCATGCTGATGGCAAACGAGACGGTGGCAGAAGAATACTGCACGCGCGAAATCCCGTTCCTGTATCGTACTCATGACAAGCCGGACGGCGACCGCATGGAGGCAACGCTGACGCTGATCCGTGAGCAGGGAATCCCGGTGGAGAAACGCTCCCATGAGATTACGCCGGGCGAGGTGCAGAAAATCCTCACCAGCATCGAGGGAACACCGGAGGAGCCGCTGATCAGCCGTCTGCTGCTGCGGTCGATGGCAAGAGCAATCTATACGCCGGAGTGCAGCGGTCATTTCGGACTGGCAGCATCGTATTACTGCCACTTCACTTCGCCGATCCGCCGTTACCCGGATCTGCAGATTCACCGCATCATCAAGGACGATCTGCGGGGACGCCTTGACAAGGGCGGAAGAATCGGAAAATATTCGTCGATTTTACAGCATGTGGCGGAGCAGTCGAGTGCGATGGAACAGCGCGCCGCAGAGGCAGAACGCGAGGCCGTGAAACTGAAGAAAGCCGAATATATGCTGGAGCATGTCGGCGAGGAGTACGACGGCGTGATTTCCGGTGTGACTGGCTGGGGCTTCTATGTGGAGCTGCCGAATACCGTCGAGGGACTCGTTCACATCATGACGCTCAAAGACGATTATTATAATTTCGATGAGGAGAATTACCGTCTGGTCGGCGAGAAGCACGGAAAAGTCTTCCGCCTTGGCGAGCCGGTGCGTGTCCGCGTTCGAAATGCCGAGCCGGCAAACCGGACCATCGATTTTACGTATGTAGAAACAGAAACTGAATAAATCCTTGGAGGAAAAAGCTATGGCAAAACAAAAAGGAAATCGAATGATTGCCAACAATAAAAAGGCATATCATGACTATTTTATCGAGGATAAATACGAGGCCGGCATCTCCCTTGCCGGTACCGAGGTAAAATCCCTCCGCATGGGAAAATGCAGCATCAAGGAGTCCTTCATCCGCATCGAGCGCGATGAGGTCTTCATCTACGGCATGCACATCAGTCCGTATGAGAAAGGCAACATCTTCAATAAAGATCCGCTGCGCATCCGGAAACTGTTGCTGCACGATTACGAAATCCGCAAACTCGAGGCACAGATTAAGGAAAAAGGCTATACACTCGTTCCGCTGCAGGTCTATTTCAAGGGAAGCCTGGTCAAAGTGGAGATCGGTCTGGCACGCGGTAAAAAACTGTACGACAAGCGGCAGGATATCGCGAAGAAAGATCAGAGACGCGAAGCGGAGAGAAACTTCAAAGTTAAAAATCTGTATTAAAATTCCTTGACAAACAGGATGGAGAAAGACTATAATACAATATACGGCAGTTGAAAGAGAGTTTTGACTGTACCGGGACGATCTGTTTGCGTCCCCGTATCAAAGAAAAGCGTCTGTAGAACCAGCACGGGCTTGTACTGGTTTCGACGGGGGTTTTGAAGTTTGGGAAGCCATTCGTGGACTCCGGGACCGCGTCATCAACCTGGAACCTAAATTTAAACGCAGACGATAATTACGTAGCGTACGCTGCCTAAGTGCGGCGTTGTCAGCTGAATAGTTTTCCGCGGCTATTCTCCTGGCATCAAACAGATGCGGAGTACTTCGTTTCCAAAGCTTTGCGGAGATGGAAGATTTTATGAAGCTACCGAAGCGGCAAGCCTGTCATCCGGCGTGCCGACGGGGGAATCCTCAATAGAATGACTGTAATGGGAGATGCCTGAATGAATAGGCTTTCGGACAGGGGTTCGATTCCCCTCAGGTCCATACCTGAAAAACCGCTAAAATCCAGTGTTTTAGCGGTTTTTTTGTACATTTTGGGTAGAAAAAACAGGGCAAAAATAGCGTTTTAGACCGTTTCAAATACGCTGCGGACGATATAGCAGCGGTTTCCGGCTTGAATGACTGGGATTTCACCACGCTTCACAAGCGTTCTGATTGCATACGCCGGGAAGTTAAATTCTTTCGCGGTTTCATTTATTGTCAGTGCGGGTTTTGTCATACCTCTGCGCCCCCTTTCGTTATTTTTTGCATAGAAAACCCACCGCCCGGAATGACTTGTCTTTTCCGTTTGGTGGGTAGTGTGTAAAGGTATTCATGCGGTGTGCCTAACTCAATGTCAGCCCTGCCGCCTGTCTGTATCTGCCGTACTGCATTATACGGTGTCAGATCTTTCAAGCCGTATGCGTTGCGCCGTTCGATTGCTTCTTCACGGTGCTTTGTGCGGCGGTTTTGCCGCTGCCTTGCTCGGTTCTTCATAATATCCCCCTTTCAAAAATGGATAGACTTATTGCGTAAAATCCGCGTTGCCTGCGGAACCGGGAAACACTTTGCAGTGACGTCCGGGATTTAATCTCAAAGTAATTGCGGCGAATTGGACACGCCACAACTTCGTTGAGATTATAATACCTCAAAGAAAATGAGATGTCAATAAAATAAATAGAAATAAAATCAGGTGAGTGCATATATTGCAATCTCAATTAGATTGTGGTATAGTATTGTCAAACATCATGAAAGGAGTTGCAATAATGTTTTGTGAAAATCTGAAACAGGCAAGAACTACAAAGAATATGAAGCAGGCAGACGTTGCCGAAAAACTGGGCTGCGCGCCTACGTCCCTTACAAACTGGGAGAATGGAAAAGTAAATCCGTCCCTTGATGTATTGTCCCGTATC
>CAVLAW010000077.1:0-9821 GCA_963661155.1 Tidjanibacter massiliensis
GCTCCATCAATTCCATGTAGACGAGCGTCTTTCCGCTTCCCGTCACGCCGCGGATCAGGCACGGGCGGTTACGGTCCTTCCATTCCTGTAAAATCCCGTCCACGACTGCCTCCTGCTGTCCATTCGGCGTTCCTCTGGGCTGTATTTCTGCCTTATCCGCGACCGGATTTCTCCAGGTGCTCGTCCGGCGGATTTTCAGGACACCCTGCTCTTCCATCGCGCGCAGCGTGTCGGCAGTGATCTTCAGTTCTCCGCTCACAACCGGCCCCGGAAGAACCGGCTGTGCCAGAAGTGCATTCAGCAGGCGGATTCTCGCTTTGTAATTTTTCTTTTGATATGTTTCCAGCAGCTCCCCGCACGTTTTACGGTCTGCCAGAAGCGCAATCTCGCGTGTTTCCTTCCCGCGCGCCTTTACCTTGACCGGAAGCACCGTCTTTAACGCCTGGATCATCGTCGATCCGTATGTGTGGCGCATCCAGGCAGCCAGCGCGATCAGCTTCGTCTCGACCGTCGCCGCATCTTCCGGAACGCCGAGAATGGTTTTCATCCGGCTTTCCGGATATTTTGCTTCCGTTCCGACGGACAGAACGTAACCGGTAATCGTGCGGTTTCCGTTTCCGAACGGAATTTCCACTGCCGTTCCCGGCCCGATTTTTCCGACAAGTTCCGGCGGAACCTTGTACTGAAATGTCCGGTCCAGTTTTTCATTTGTGATATCTACGATTACATCAGCGTAAACGCTGCTCATACATTCCCCTTACTTTCTGTTTTACTCTCTTCCAGTATTTCCCGGATCAGCACCCGCTCATCCATCACGTACCGTTTCCCCTTCCGGATCTGGTATGTTTCGTGGCCTTTTCCGGCGAGCACAATCAGGTCTCCCGGCTGCCGGTTTTCGATCACGTACCGGATCGCCTCTTTGCGGTCTGCGATTTCCACGTAGGTGCCGTCCGTTTTTTCGATCTCCGTCCGGATATCGGCCAGAATCGCCTGCGGATCCTCATCCCGCGGATTGTCCGAGGTAATGACGGTCAGATCCGCAAGACGCCCCGCCACCTCTCCCATCTGAAATCTCCGGTCCCGCGCGCGGTTTCCGCCGCAGCCAAAGAGACAGACGAGGCGCTTCGGACGGTATTCCCGCAGCGTCTTTAAGAGGCTTTCCAGGCTCATCGCATTGTGCGCATAGTCGATGAGAAGCGTGATCTCCGGGAAAACCGGGACCGCCTCACACCGTCCGCAGACACGGACCGCGGAAAGTGCCTCCTGCATCGCTTTTCCCAAGATTCCCATCTGTGCACAGACGGCAATGGCGGCCAGCGAATTCGACACAGAAAACAAGCCTGGCAGATCCACCTCCACCGGAAACTCTGCCTTTCCCCGCACCCGGTACGAGACCCCGAGCACACCAGGCTTCTGATAAAGTTCCGGCTGCTCTGCCATGAAATCCGCCTCTGTCCTGCACCCGAACGTCACCAGACGGCAGGTGCTCCCCGCCGTGATATCTGCAAATCTTCTGTCATCCCGGTTTACGATTCCGGTTCTGCACGTGCGAAGCAGTTTCTTTTTGCACGCCAGATATTCGGCAAAGCTCTCGTGCTCCCCCTTTCCGATGTGGTCATTTCCGATGTTCGTGAAAACACCGTAATCGAAGGTGAAGCCATCGCACCGGTGCTGTTTTTCCGCCTGTGAGGAAACTTCCATCACAACATGGGTGCAGCCATCCCGCACCATCTCGGAAAACAGCTTCTGCAGTGTCACAGGCTCTGGCGTCGTGTTTTCCGACGGAATCCGCCGCGCACCGATCCGCGTCTCGATCGTTCCGACAAGACCTGTGCGGATGCCTGCTTTCTGCAGAATTTCATAAATCATATATGCAGTCGTTGTTTTGCCCTTGGTGCCGGTCACGCCGATCGTCACCAGATGCTGCGCCGGATCGTCCTCCAGAGCGCACGAAAGCTGTGCCAGCGTCTCTCTGCTGTCTTTGACCAGCAGCACGGCCACTTCTTCTGGAATGTGTTCCAGTCTGTGCTCCGCAATGAGGACACTCGCGCCCTTTTCGACTGCTTCTTCTGCATAGACGTGCCCGTCCGTTCTGCTTCCTCGGATGCAGACGAACACGTTCTGCGGCTGTACTTTTCTGCTGTCGTATGTGACTCCGGTAACTTCCGCATCCAGACTTCCCTGCTGGAGCTGGTATGCGATCCGCTTCTGTAACGTGCGCATGTTTTTCATGCCGGGACCTCCCTTTCACGTTTCAAACTCCTACGACTCAGATACTTTTATAGAATACCATAGTCCCAAAAACATTTCAATGTCAGTAATGTCGGTTTCTTCTTGATTTTTGCTCTCTTTAACTTTATAATGTTTTCTATAAAATGCCTACGGATTGTTCCGCAGCAATGCTGCTCCCACAATCCTTCAAACATGAGAAATCCGTTGATTTACTTCGTAAATCACTACTTTCTCATGTTTGGCGGGTCCCAAGTTCAAAAACCTTATCGTGCAAGCACGAACGGCTTTTTGACCTTTTGACCCTGGGCATCATATTGATGCCTGGTTTTTTCGTATCAAAATTTATGAACTGCAAAGAGAGGTATCTTCCAATGAAAAGAAAAAAAATAGTTGTTGCACTGGGACACAAAGCTCTTGGAACGACGCTGCCGGAACAGAAAGCAGCCGTAAAATGTTCCGCCAAAGTAATCGCAGATCTTGTCGCAGCCGGCGCTGATGTTGTCATCACACACAGCAACGCTCCGCAGGTCGGCATGATCCACATGGCCATGAACGAATTCGGAAAAGTCCACACCGACTACAGCGCAGCCCCGATGTCTGTCTGCTCCGCTATGAGCCAGGGCTACATCGGCTACGACCTGCAGAATGCCATCCGTGCCGAGCTTCTTCGCAGAGGAATCTCCAAAACCACATCCACCATCCTCACCCAGGTTGAAGTGGATCCGTACGACGATGCATTCAACAATCCGGTCAAACTGATCGGCCGTACGCTTACAAAAGAAGAGGCAGACGCTGAGGAAGAAAAAGGAAACTACGTCACAAAGACCGAGGACGGCTACCGCCGAATCGTTGCCGCTCCGAAGCCGCAGGATATCGTGGAAATCGACTCCATCCGTCTTCTTCTCGACGCCGGACAGGTGGTCATCGCAGCAGGCGGCGGTGGAATCCCGGTTCTCCCGCAGAATGAAGAGTTAAAGGGTGCATCAGCCGTTATTGAGAAAGACCTCACCAGCGGCCTCATGGCAGAATTGCTGAACGCCGACATGCTGATGATCCTGACAAGCGTAGAAAATGTATCCGTCAACTACGGTACTCCGGATGAAAAACCGCTCGAGCATATCACTGTTGCCGAGGCAAAGCAGTACATCGCAGAAGGCCAGTTCGGAGAAAACTCCATGCTGCCGAAGATGGAAGCAGCCGTCTCCTTCCTTGAGAAAGGCATCGGCCGCACCGCAGTCATCACTTCCATCGATTCCGCACTTGCCGGATTCCAGGGAAAAACAGGTACGATTATCGAGTAATAAACGTAATAAATCATTTTAAAAAGGATTCCCACATTCGGGAATCCTTTTTTTGTACTCTCTTCTTCGATTTCAAATCAAATTTAGAATGTAAATTTATCTGCAAAGTAAGCGTCGAGATCCTCGATTTTGATTCTCTCCTGCTCCATGGTGTCACGGTCACGGACAGTAACAGCACCGTCGGTCTCGGAATCGAAATCGTAGGTGATGCAGTACGGGGTACCGATCTCATCCTGACGGCGATACCGTTTTCCGATATTTCCACGGTCATCAAACTCGCAGTTATATTTCTTGGACAGCTCTGCAAAGATCTTCTCAGCGCCCTCGTTCAGCTTCTTGGACAGCGGAAGCACACCGATTTTTACCGGTGCCAGTGCCGGATGGAAATGCATTACAGTACGAACGTCGTTCTTTTCTGCATCGAGAACTTCTTCGTCGTAAGCGCTGCACAGGAATGCCAGAACAACACGGTCTGCACCAAGTGACGGCTCGATAACATACGGGATGTATTTCTCGTTCTTCTCCGGATCGAAGTAAGTCATATCCTGTCCGGATACATTCTGATGCTGGGTCAGGTCGTAATCAGTACGGTCTGCGATTCCCCACAGCTCGCCCCATCCGAACGGGAACAGGAACTCGATATCGGTTGTGCCCTTGCTGTAGAAGCAGAGCTCTTCCGGAGAGTGGTCTCTTGCACGCATCTCGTCGTCTTTCATGCCGAGGCTCTTCAGCCAGTTGATGCAGAAGCCTCTCCAGTACTGGAACCACTCCAGGTCGGTTCCCGGCTCACAGAAGAACTCAAGCTCCATCTGCTCGAACTCACGGGTACGGAAGGTGAAGTTACCCGGTGTGATCTCGTTACGGAAGGATTTACCGATCTGGCCGATTCCGAACGGGATTTTCTTTCTGGAAGTACGCTGTACGTTCTTGAAGTTTACGAAGATACCCTGTGCAGTCTCCGGACGAAGGTATACGGTGTTTTTCGCATCCTCGGTAACGCCCTGGAAAGTCTTGAACATCAGGTTGAACTGACGGATATCGGTAAAATTGTGTTTTCCGCAGGATGGACACGGAATCTGATGCTCCTCAATGAAGTTTTTCATCTCTTCCTGAGACCATGCGTCTACGCTGCCGCCTTCGATTTCAATGCCTTTTTCCTCACAGAAGTCTTCGATCAGCTTGTCTGCACGAAAACGCTCATGGCATTCTTTACAGTCCATCAGAGGATCGGAGAATCCGCCGAGGTGACCGGAAGCTACCCATGTCTGCGGGTTCATCAGGATCGCACAGTCAACACCTACGTTGTGCGGGCTTTCCATGACAAATTTCTGCCACCATGCTTTTTTTACATTGTTTTTCAGCTCAACGCCGAGCGGGCCGTAATCCCAGGTATTTGCCAGGCCGCCGTAGATCTCGGAACCCGGATATACAAAACCTCTGGATTTTGCTACTGCCACAATCTTGTCCATTGTCTTTTCCATAGTTAGTTACTCCTCTATTTTATTTGTTTACTTACCATAAACAACAATAACAGGACTTGCAAGAAGAACCTCCTGCTCGTATTCCTGTTCTGTTTCTTCTGTCTCTGCCTGTTCTGATGATGACGATGCGGAAGTGCTCTCTGCAGACTCTGCCGTCCGCTCTCCGGTTGTATTTACCGTCTTGCTGCCTTTGATCACCGCTGTTCCGGAAACACAGAGCACCGGAGCATCGGTCACGATTTCCAGCGGCTCCTCGCAGACGATCACGCGTACATTTTTGATGCCTTTGACCGTATCCTCGACCGAAACCTCATTTCCTTTAGAATCGACAAAGGAAGCGGAAAAATCATATCCCGCTTCTTTTGCCTCATCCAGCGTGCCTGCGAAAAATTCTGCTCCGTGATAATCCGCATAGGACTGGTAATCTCCGTATTCCATACGGATCTCCACCTTGTCCTTTTTGATCTGGCATTTTTCCAGCTTCACAGAATCTGCATCGCCGCGCTCCTCTGTGAATTTCTTAATATCGTCCTCCACAAAGGTCTTCAGCTCATCTTCCGTGTAATCATCGTCTTTGCTGTAATCTTCCACAATGGCTTCTGTCACAACACCATTTTTGCTCACATAGACAGATGTCGTTGTCACATCTTTTAACTTCTCACAGCCCGACAGCAACATGGAAGCTGCCGCCAGAACCACAAGAAGCTGTCCTGCTTTTTTCATAAAAATCCTCTAAAAATATCCCGCCTGAATTATTTGCTGCGGTAAATGATATCGTCTCTTCCCGGTCCGTTGGAGATCATGGTGATCGGGAATCCGATTTCTTTTTCTACAAACTCGATGTAGTTTCTGCAGTTCTCCGGCAGATCCTCATAGTTCTTGATGCCGCGGATATCGCATTTCCAGCCCGGAAGGGTTTTCAGAACCGGTTTTGCTTTCTCAAGAATGCTGGTGTTCGGGAAATCATGGATTTCTTTTCCGTCTACTTCGTAAGCTGTGCAGACCGGAATCTCATCCAGGTATCCGAGAACGTCCAGTACGGTGAACGCTACATCGGTGGTACCCTGCATTCTGCAGCCGTAACGGGAAGCAACGCAGTCGAACCATCCCATACGTCTCGGACGTCCTGTGGTTGCACCGAACTCGCCGCCGTCGCCGCCGCGTCTTCTGAGCTCGTCTGCCTCATCACCGAAGATCTCGGAAACGAAAGCACCTGCTCCTACTGCGCTGGAGTAAGCCTTGCATACGGTTACAATTTTCTTGATTTCATATGGCGGAACACCTGCTCCTACTGCGCCGTAACCAGCCAGTGTGGAGGAAGAAGTTACCATCGGGTAAATTCCGTGATCCGGGTCTTTTAATGAACCAAGCTGACCCTCAAGCAGGATCTCCTTGCCTTCCTGAATTGCGTTCCACAGGAATGCGGAAGTATCGCATACGTATGGCTCAACCATTTTCTTGTATTCCATCAGCTCTGCATAGATCTCATCCGGATTTAACAGCGGTTTGTGATACAGATGCTCCAGCATAATGTTCTTGGTCTCGCATACGGATTTCAGTTTCTCTTTCAGGTGCTCGTCATCGAACAGCTCGTTTACCTGGAAACCGATTTTTGCATATTTATCTGAGTAGAACGGAGCGATACCGGATTTGGTGGAACCAAAGGATTTTCCGCCCAGACGCTCTTCCTCATACTGATCGAACAGGATGTGGTACGGCATTACCATCTGTGCACGGTCGGAAATTTTGATCTTCGGTGCCGGCACTCCCTTCGAAATGATCTCGTTTAACTCGTTGATCAGAACCGGAATGTTGAGTGCAACACCGTTTCCGATTACGCTTGTTGTGTGGCTGTAAAATACGCCGGACGGAAGGGTATGAAGTGCAAACTTTCCATAGTTGTTTACAATGGTATGGCCTGCATTCGCACCACCCTGGAAACGGACAATAATGTCTGCCTCTTTTGCGAGCATATCGGTAATCTTACCTTTTCCCTCGTCTCCCCAGTTTGCTCCTACTACTGCCTTAATCATGTGACATCCTCCTAATTCAACGTATACTTGCGGCTGGTTTTTCCCGGCCGTACACGCTTAGTATACCATGTTTTTCTCATAAGTAAAACTTATCATTACTTATAAAATCTGTTTTTTTATTATTTCTGTTTATCAAACGCATCAAACGTTGATTTCTGCTGTCATGCCGAGGGCATCTCTGTTTGCCTCGAGCACCGGATTGACCACGTTTTTCAGGAATGCATCGACCTGTACGGACGCGCGGCCTGTATATTTGGACGGATCCATTGTCTTTTCAAGCTCCTCTTTGGTCAGATGGAACATCTCGTCCTGCGCGATCAGATCGAGAAGATCGTTGTCGCGGCCTTCCTCTTTGACATGTTTTCCGGCAATCATGGACAGCTCACGGATTCTCTCATGCAGCTCCTGACGGTCGCCGCCTGCTTTTACCGCATCCATCATGATGTTTTCAGTTGCCATAAACGGAAGCTCTGCCATCATGTGTTTTAAGATAACTTTCGGATAAACCACAAGACCGTCAACGACGTTCATGCACAGATCGAGGATACCGTCGATTGCAAGGAAGCCTTCCGGAATGGAAAGTCTCTTGTTTGCGGAATCGTCGAGGGTTCTCTCAAACCACTGAACGGAAGAGGTGATGGCCGGGTTTAATGCGTCGGTGATGACATAACGGGACAGGGATGCGATACGCTCGCTTCTCATCGGGTTTCTCTTGTACGCCATGGCGGAAGATCCGATCTGTCCTTTCTCGAACGGCTCTTCGACTTCTTTTAAGTGCTGCAGAAGACGGATGTCGTTGGAGAATTTCGTTGCGCTTGCCGCAATGCCTGCCAGAATGTTTAATACTCTCGTATCGACTTTTCTGGAATACGTCTGTCCGGAAACCGGATAGCAGTTCTTGAAGCCCATTTTCTCAGCGATCATCGGATCGATCTTGTCGATGGTCTCCTGATCTCCGTCAAACAGCTCTAAAAAGCTTGCCTGGGTTCCTGTTGTTCCTTTGGAGCCGAGCAGCTTTAAGGTGCTCTGTACGTACTCAAGATCCTCAAGATCCATTAAGAACTCCTGCATCCACAGGGTCGCACGTTTTCCGACGGTGGTCGGCTGTGCCGGCTGGAAGTGGGTAAAGGCGAGGGTCGGCTGATCTTTGTAGGTATCGGCAAATTTTGCCAGCTCAGCGATGACATTCACCAGTTTTTTCTTCACCAGCTTTAAAGCTTCGTTCATGACAATGATATCGGTATTGTCGCCTACGTAGCAGCTGGTTGCTCCCAAATGGATAATTCCTTTTGCTTTCGGACACTGTACGCCGTAGGCATATACGTGGGACATTACATCATGACGGCATACTTTTTCTCTTTCCTTTGCCACATCGTAGTTGATGTTGTCGGCGTTTGCTTTGAGTTCCTCGATCTGCTCCTCTGTAATCGGCAGTCCCAGTTCTTTTTCTGTCTCAGCCAGCGCAATCCATAATTTTCTCCAGGTACGGAATTTCATATCCGGTGAAAAAATGTACTGCATCTCCTTGCTTGCATAACGTTCGGAAAGAGGGCTTACATATCTGTCAGTTCCGCTCATAGACACGATTCTCCTTTTCTTGTCAATTGTGTATTCGGTTTCTTTTTATCCCGCTCCTGCTCCGTCCCGGAAACGGGAAAGAACAGATAAAGAGCGTGTTTGAAATACGTTTCAACCACGCTTAGAGCGTGTCTGAAAAAGGCTTTTCGTAAGCTGCGAGTTCCAGTTTGTGGTAGATTTCGTCCGAATGAAGGCGGCGTAGCGGTGCTACGTCAACTGAATGAGGGCAAAATCTACCGCAGACTGGGGCTCGCAGATTGCGGAAATGATTTTTCAGACACGCTCTAGTATAACGCATGTTCTTTTCTTAGGCAAGTGCAACGTCGTTACTTCTCGCGAAATTTTCCCAAAAAGCCCTGCATTCTGGCATTTTTCGAATCGAAGACTTCATCCGGCGTTCCCTCCACGGCGATCACCCCCTGATCCATAAAGATGACGCGGTCGGAAATTTCCCGGGCAAAATTCATCTCATGGGTGACAATCACCATGGTCATATTCATCTCTGCAAGGGACTTGATGACCTTTAATACCTCACCGGTCAGCTCCGGGTCGAGCGCTGAGGTCGGCTCGTCAAAAAAGAGCACCTTCGGGTTCAGCATCAGCGCACGCGCAATCGCAACCCTCTGACACTGGCCTCCGGAAAGCTGACACGGATACGCCTTTTCTTTTCCGGTAAGCCCCATCTTCTGCAGTAGTTCTTTTGCCTGCGCTTCTACCTCCGCGCGGTTCCGTTTCTGTACGTGAATCGGCGCGTCGCAGAGATTTTTCATCACATTATAATGAGGAAACAGATGAAAGCTCTGGAACACCATTCCAAAGTTTTCCTGAATTTTCCGCAGCACGGCAGGCTTTGCATAGACGGATTTTCCATTTTCCATCGTGACCGCCTGCTCTCCGAGGTACGTCAGATCGCCGCCGTCCATCGTCTCAAGCATCGCCGCACACCGCAGCAGCGTCGATTTTCCGGAGCCCGACGGGCCGATGATCGAGAGCACCTCGCCCTCTTCCACTTTGAGGGAAATATCTTTTAAAACTTCGAGATCCCCGAAGCTTTTTCTTACATGGTTCATTTCCAGATAAATCATATCGTTTTCCGCTCTCTTCTTTTAATAATGTAGGTGTCAAAAAGTCTTTTGACACCCATGATACCAGATTGCTCCGTACTTCGTACTCCCGCAATCTTCAAAACATTCGTA
>CAVLAW010000078.1:0-9799 GCA_963661155.1 Tidjanibacter massiliensis
GTACGGGTGCGTGCGAAGATTACGCTTCTTGTAGAAAAGAAAGAGGTTCTTTCGGAACAGGGCGAAGTACAGCTTACCGATTACGGCGTTTCCGGCATTCCGGTATTCCAGATTTCCCGGTTCGCCGTGCGCGCTGTGATGGAAAAGAAGCAGACCGAACTGCTCGTCGATTTCTTTCCGGAACTGGATCGCGAGGAACTTCTCGCGGAGCTTGTCCGGCGGCAGGAAAACTGTCCGTACAAAGCGCCGAAAGAACTTCTGATCGGCCTTCTTCCGGAAAAACTGATTCCGGTTCTGATCGGAAAGAAAAAGACACCGGAAGAAATGGTAAGCGCCATCAAAACATATCGGTTACAGATCACCGGCCAGACCGACTTTGGAAAAGCCCAGGTGTGCGCGGGCGGCATCACGCTCGATCAGCTTACGGATTCTCTGGAATCGGTGCAGCACCCCGGCATTTTCTTTGCGGGAGAAGCCCTGGATGTCGACGGTATCTGCGGCGGCTATAATCTCCAGTGGGCCTGGTCCAGCGGAAGCGCAGCCGGAATAGCTGCGGCAGGAGAACATGCATGATTCGAATACAGCAATTAAAACTTCCGGTTTCCCACACGCAGGAGGAACTGGAACAGAAAATAAGAAAAACACTGAAAATCGGAAAACACGATCTGCAGGAGGTTGAGCTTTTACGCCGTTCCATCGATGCCAGAAAGAAATCGGAATTAAAATTTGTCTATCAGCTTGACGTAAAAGTAAAAGACGAGAACGCCGTCCTGCGGAAAGTGAAGAATAATCAGATCGTAAAGGCAGAGAAAAAGCCGTACGTCTTCCCGCAGCCTGGTACCAATGCACTTTCCCACCGACCGGTCATCATCGGAAGCGGCCCGGCGGGACTTTTCTGCGCCTACGTGCTGGCAAAGCACGGCTACCGTCCACTCGTTCTGGAACGCGGTGAGTCGGCAGAAAAGAGAAAGAAAAGCGTGGATGCGTTCTGGAAAACCGGTGTTTTAAACCCGGAATCGAACGTCCAGTTCGGAGAGGGCGGCGCCGGCACATTTTCGGATGGAAAACTGAATACCTCCGTCAAAGATCCGTACGGCAGAAACCGTGAGGTACTCCGCATTTTTGCAGAATGCGGCGCACCGGAAGAGATTCTGTATGACCAGAAACCGCATCTTGGCACGGATCAGCTCATCGGCATTGTGACAACGATGCGCAAACAAATCGAAGCCTGGGGCGGAGAAGTTCGGTTCGGAGCAAAAGTGACCGGCTTTGGAATCGAAAACGGTGTTCTTACTTCCGTAACCGTCAATGAGACTGAAAAGATCGAGACAGAAACGGCAGTTCTCGCAATCGGCCACTCCGCGCGCGATACGTTTTTCAAACTCTGTGAGAATAACATCTCCATGGAAGCGAAATCCTTCGCAGTCGGCGTACGCATCGAGCATCCGCAGAAGATGATCACAGAAGACCAGTTCGGACCGGATGCACCGGACTTCCTTGGTGCAGCGCCGTATAAACTGACCTGCCAGTGTGAAAACGGAAGAGGTGTCTACTCCTTCTGCATGTGCCCGGGCGGCTACGTTGTCAACGCATCATCCGAGCCGGAGCGCACCTGTGTCAACGGCATGAGTTACTCTGACCGGGAAGGCGAAAATGCAAACAGTGCCATGATCGTCACCGTAACGCCGGACGACTACCGCCCGTATCACGTTGATGGAACGCCGGATGTGCTTGATGGTGTTGCTTTCCAGCGAGCACTCGAGCATGCTGCCTGGGAAGCCGGAAAAGGCAAAGTTCCGGTGCAGCTCTTCGGTGATTTCTGTGAAAACCGCGTTTCCGAACGGCTCGGAGAAGTGACACCTTCTATCTGCGGAGAGTGGACGTTTGCCAATTTAAGAGAAGTTCTTCCAGCGTTTATCGGAGACTCTCTGGTAGAAGGAATCCATGCATCAGAACGGAAAATCCACGGCTTTTCCCGCCCGGATGCCGTTCTTTCCGGCGTGGAAGCCCGTACTTCCTCTCCGGTTCGTATTGTAAGAAACGAAACACTCGAAAGTCCGTCCCTTACCGGTCTTTATCCATGCGGCGAAGGCGCAGGATATGCGGGCGGCATCACTTCCGCAGCCATGGACGGATTAAAAATAGCAGAGGAAATTGCAAAAAAATATATGAATTTTTCATAATTCCTATACATCCGCAAAAAGTTGTGCTAAAATGATGGGTGATTCAAAAGGATGTATTCCAGAAAATTCCCGGAAGAGTGGTGGGAGGAATACATGAGAAAAAATGGATTACGAAACCTGCCGAGGATGGAACAGCCGTATGAAAAGTGCCTGGAAAACGGCACAGGAAGCCTTTCGGATGCGGAACTTCTGGCTGTCATTTTACGCTGCGGAGCAAGGGGAAAGACTTCCCTGGAGCTTGCAAGAGAACTTCTTTCCCTGCCGGGAAAAGAGGAAGGCCTGCTCGGACTCTATCACTGTACGAGGCAGGAACTGATGCAGATCCGCGGCGTCGGGGAAGTCAAAGCAATTCAGCTTCAGTGCATCGGTGAGCTGTCCAAGCGCATGGCCGCTGCCGGAGCGAGAAAAGGCCTGAATTTTCATGATCCGGCTTCGATTGCTGATTATTATATGGAACGGCTCCGCCATGAGGACCAGGAGGTTCTACTGTGCATGATGCTGGACACGAAAAATCAGCTTCTCGGAGAAAAGGAAATCACAAGAGGAACGGTCAATGCGACGATGATCTCGCCAAGAGAGCTTTTCCTTGCCGCACTGCAGTTCCGGGCGGTTCACATTCTGCTGGTTCACAATCATCCAAGCGGGATACCGGAACCGAGCGGTGACGACATTACCGTGACAAGGCAGATCCGGCGGGCGGGCGAAATGCTCGGCATTACCCTGCTGGATCACATTATTATCGGGGATCACTGTTATACCAGCATGCTGGAACAGGGCATCTAAAACCCTGAGAAAACAAGAGGCAGGAATGCCCCAATGAAGGGAACAGTTAAAGGAGCACGATGCAGATTCGAAATGTATACGGCATAGATCTCGGCACCAGTACCGTCAAAATCTATGACCTGAAGAAAGACACGATCACAAAAGAAAAAAACATGATTGCCATACGCAACCGCGAGCAGGTGATTGCCGTTGGAAATTACGCATATGAAATGCACGAGAGAACGCCTTCCAATATCGAGGTAATTACCCCCATGAGCAACGGACGCATTGCGAATGTATTGATGGTAGAAGCCGTTTTGCACACGCTTCTCCACCGCTGTACGCGCCACATGGGATACCGCCCGGAGCTGTATTTTTCAGTTCCCAGCGATATGACAGAGATTGAACGGCGTTCTTATTATACGATTGCACACAAGGGAGCTTTAAAAAACTGCTGCATGTATCTCGTCGACAAACCGATCGCAGATGCACTGGCTCTTGGCATCCCGATCAACCGTACGAAAGGTTCCATGATTGTCAACATCGGAGCGCAGTGCACAGAGATTTCTGTTATCGCCAATGCAAGGGTTATTTTTTCCAAAATCGTCCCTGTGGGCGGAAAACAGTTCAACGAAGCGATCTACAATCTGAACCGCCGCAAAAACAATTTTCAGATTGGCTCCAAAACGGCCAAGCGTGTCAAAATTGCACTGGCAGATCTTGGAACTGACAAAAAAGAGGCACGAAAGGTTCGCGGTGTGGACGGTGCATCCGGTCTTCCGATGGAGGGCATCATTACTTCTTCCCTCGTAAACGAAGCACTTCTTACCGGCGTCAACGAGATCGGCGAGGAGATCAAGCATGCACTGGAGCGTACGCCGCCGCAGATCCACGATCATATCCAGAAAGAGGGTATCTACATCACCGGCGGCAGCACAAGGATTCCGAATATCGACCGCTATCTTTCGCGGCAGCTCGGCTGTCCGGTGCAGCTTTCCCAGTATTATGACCTCTGTACCATTTGTGGGCTCAAGGAACTGATTACACACGATGCACTGCATCGCTGGGCCTATACGGTAAATAAAAAGAAGTAAATCTATCAAAAAGGACCCGCTATGAATAAGAAGAAAAAATTTCAGCTAAAAAGCAAACATTTACTTTTCATCATGACGTTCCTGTGTCTATCCGGTATTTTAGGCAGCGCGGCAGACAAAATGCCGATCACCCCGATCCGGGAGGCCGCCGGCTTTGTGATTATTCCGTTTCAGAACGGCATTAATCAGATCGGTTCTTATCTGACCGACTGCCTGACCGGCTTCCAGAATGTCAAAAAACTTTCTGCCGAGAAAGATGATCTCGAACAGCAGGTAAAGGATCTGACGGAGGAAAACAATCAGTTTGTGCAGAATCAGCAGGAACTGCAGCGTCTTCAGGAGCTGTATCAGCTTGACCAGTCGTATTCCGAGTATGAAAAAGTAGCGGCACAGGTCATCTCCAAGGACCCGGGCAACTGGTATGATACGTTTGTGATCAACAAAGGTTCCAATGACGGCATTCAGAAAGATATGAACGTGATCGCAGACGGCGGTCTTGTCGGTCTGGTAGAAGAGGTAAGCTCCAATTCTGCTACGGTCCGTTCGATCATCGATGATTCCAGCTCCGTAAGCGCCATGACGGCGACGACATCGGATACGTGTATCGTCTCCGGAGATCTGCGCCTCATCAGTGACGGAAAACTTTCTTTTTCCCAGTTAAACACGACGGATACCGTTGCCGAGGGTGAAAAAATCGTCACCTCCAACATCAGTGATAAATACCTCCGCGGTATTCTGATCGGATACGTCAGCGAAATCAGCGAGGACTCCAATCACCTGACGAAAAAGGGATACATCATTCCTGTTGTGGATTTTCAACATATTCAGGAAGTTCTCGTCATCAAAGAATTAAAACAGCAGGGAGGAGAGTAAATGCGCAGAAAAATCACGCTTGCCTTTCTGATTCTGGCAGCTTTCCTTTTACAGACAACCGTATTCCAGTATTTTCAGATCGCGTCCGTAACACCGAACCTTCTTCTGATTCTGACCTCTGCTTTCGGGCTGATGCGCGGAAAGAAAGAGGGACTGATGGTCGGATTTTTCAGCGGTCTGATGATCGATCTGTTCTACGGCAGTCTGTTTGGATTTTACGCACTGCTCTACATGTATATCGGCTATCTGAACGGCTTTTTCTGCAAAGTCTTTTATGATGACGATATCAAAGTACACATTGTACTGGTTGCCGGAAGTGATCTGGTATACAGTCTGATGATGTATGTGCTGCAGTTTCTGCTGCGCGTGCGCCTGCACTTTTTTGACTATCTGGCACACGTTATTCTGCCGGAGATGGTATATACGGTGGTTATTTCCATCGTATTTTACCGGCTTTTATTAGCAATTAACCGTAAACTGACCGAAAATGAAATGGAAGGACAACAGTCGCCATGGCTAAGAAGATAAGAAAATTTTTCCGCAGACTCGGTGAAAACCGCACCCTGTTGCTTGGTGTGGTTTTCCTTGGTATGTTTGCCGTCCTGATCGGAAGACTTTTTATCCTGCAGGTGGTGCATGGAGAAGAGTATGCGGATAATTTTGAACTGCAAATCACAAAAACCAGAACCCTCGAGAGCACACGAGGAAATATTTACGACCGGAGCGGAAAACTGATCGCCGGAAATAAAGTTTCTTATTCTGTCAGCATCGAGGATAATGGAACGTATGACACGACAAAAGAGCGTATTCTCTCTCTGAATTCCGAGCTTTACCGCCTGGCCAAACTGATCCGGGCAAACGGAGACTCCGTTGATACCAGCACCTTTCCGATTGAGGTTGATGAAAATGGAGCGTTCGTCTTTACCGGCGAGGAGGGTACGACACGTGACCGTTTCCGCGCGGATATTTACGGAGCAAAGAAGATCGACGATATGACGGATGAGCAGAAGAGCTCGAGTGCCGAAACACTGATCGCTTTTCTTTCCGGTCCGGACGGATTTGGTCTGGATGAATATTCGGATGATGCACGGTATGCTTACACTGCCGAAGATTTTGACCAGTACGGGCTGCCGTATCAGACAGACGCATCCGGCAAAGCAGTTCTTGCTCTTTCGAATCAGGAACGCCTGGAGATTCTTGTAGTCCGCTATAAACTGAAACAGACCAACTATCAGAAATACGTCCGCGTAACGGTGGCATCCGGTGTCAGCAGCAGTACCACTGCGGCGATTGCAGAAAATGAGGATACGCTGCAGGGCGTTACTATTACTGAGGACTCCGAGCGTGTTTATTACGACGGAAAGTATTTCTCGTCTCTGATCGGCTACACCGGTCAGGCTTCTTCTGACGAAATCACAGATCTGAACGAAGAGCTGAAAAACGATGGAAAAGAAGAGACTTACTCGACCGATTCCATCGTCGGAAAATCCGGTCTGGAACAGTATCTGGAGACAACACTTCAGGGAACCGACGGATCCGAGGAGATTATCGTAAACAACGTCGGAAAAGAACTGGAAACCGTCGAAGGTTCTCTGGTCGAGCCAAAACAGGGAAACAACGTCTATCTTTCGATTGATTATGACCTGCAGATTGCGGTATATAAAGTTCTGGAACAGAGAATCGCCGGAATCTTAAAGCAATATCTGAGTGATGTAAAATCGGTGGATACCTCAACACTCGCCAACACAGATGCGATTCCGATTCCGATTTACGATGTATATAATGCATTGATCGAAAACAGTACGATTGATATTTCTCACTTTACGGCAGCGGATGCCACGGAGCATGAGCAGCAGGTGTATGCACTGTTCCAGCAGAAACTTCAGCAGGTGCTCGCTGAAATTTCGCAGGAGCTGACCAGTGAGAATGCATCCGTTTACAATGATTTAAGTGACGAGATGCAGGAATACGAAACCTTTATCGTGGACAAGCTGCTCTCTAACACCATGGGTATTCTTTCTTCAACAGCCATTGATGAGAAGGATACAACCTATCAGGCATGGAATGACGGTACAATTTCTCTTCGCGCGTATCTGACTTATGCTGCAAGCCAGAACTGGATCGATGTTTCTGCCTTAACGCAGGACGATGCATACCTGGATTCCCAGGAGGTTTACCAGAAACTGACCGAGGTCATTTTAGACCGTCTGGCAAATAACACAACCTTTGCAAAGAAAATGTATCATTACATGCTGCTGCAGGATATGATCGACGGCTATGATATCTGCAATCTGATGTATGACCAGAACCTTCTGACGAAAGAGGATGATGATTATGCCGCCTATGTGGCAGGAAATATGACACCATTCCAGCTTCTGTCCGATAAAATCGACAAGCTTGAGATCACGCCGGCACAGCTTGCACTTGATCCGTGTTCCGGTTCTGCTGTTATTACCGATCCGAATACGGGTGCGATTCTGGCCTGCGTTTCTTATCCGGGCTACGACAACAATCGTCTGGCGAACCAGATGGATACCGCATACTGGGCAAAACTGAATACAGACGAATCCAGCCCGCTTTACAACAAAGCAACCCAGCAGAAGACGGCACCTGGTTCTACCTTTAAACCGCTGATGGCAGTTGCCGGATTAAGCGAGGGCGTGATCACTCCGACCACCACCATCAACTGCAACGGTCTGTTCGGAGAGGGCCTTGTCAATGAATCTGACTATGTCCACTGTCATCAGCTGACCGGCCATGGAGATCTTAACATTGTCGGCGCGATCCAGAACTCCTGCAACGTATTTTTCTGTACCATCGGATACCGCCTCGGACTTGACGAAGACGGAACCTTCACGCAGAAGCGTTCTCTGGAGATGATTCAGAAATATGCCGATATGTTTAAACTGAACGAGAAAACCGGAATCGAAATTTCCGAGACAGATCCGAATGTTACGGATTCTCTCCCGATTCCTTCTTCGATTGGACAGGGTACCAATAACTACACCACCACACAACTCGCACGCTATGTGACGACAATTGCTAATTCCGGTACGGTTTATAATCTTTCTCTTCTGCAGAAAGCAACCGATTCGGACGGAAATGACATTGATATGGGCGCTGACTTTGGCCCAACCGTAAATTCAGAGATGGATGTTGATTCAGGCATCTGGGATCTGGTACACGAGGGTATGCGGAAAGTAATCAGCGTTTCCAATGCCACTATCTTCCCGGAGTCCTGGCCGGTAGAGCTTTCCGGAAAAACCGGTACTGCGCAGGAGGACCGTACCCGTGCCAACCACGGACTGTTCATCGGATTCTCTCATTATGAAAGCAGAGATGATATTGCTCTTGCTGTCCGTATTCCATATGGATATTCTTCTATAAACGCCGAGTTGGTAGCAAAGGATATCTTAGACTACTACTATGGCCTCTCAGACAACGTTCTGTCCGGTCAGGCGAACTTCAACGGTGTTACAAGCGAGAGAGCGGACTAAAGAATTTTTCCGGTAATACAAGCTGGAAGAAGAAAGCTGCAAAAGAAAAAGGATGCACATCGGGAACAAATTCCCGGTGCATCCTGAGGCATGAAAATGCAGAACAGTTTTCAACAAGGAGGTTCCAGATGAGTGAAGTCATTGTAATTACATCAGGAAAAGGCGGCGTCGGAAAGACAACGACGGCAGCAAATATCGGAATCGGGCTCGCGCAGCTCGGAAAGAAGGTCGTGATGGTGGATACCGATATCGGTCTTCGAAACCTGGATGTCGTGCTCGGTCTGGAAAACCGGATTGTCTACAATCTGGTGGATGTTGTGGAAGGCAACTGCCGCATGAAGCAGGCGCTGATCCGTGACAAACGCTATGAACAGCTCTATCTGCTCCCGTCTGCCCAGACGAGGGACAAGACAAGCGTGACGCCGGAACAGATGAAAAAGCTCTGCGAGGAATTAAAACAGAGCTTCGATTTCGTTCTTCTCGACTGCCCGGCCGGCATCGAGCAGGGCTTTGCAAATGCTGTCGCAGGCGCAAATAAGGCCATTGTCGTCACCACGCCGGAGGTCTCGGCCATCCGCGACGCGGACCGCATCATCGGCCTTTTAGAGGCACAGGATCTGCGGGATATTTCTCTTGTCATCAACCGGATCCGCCCCGATATGGTAAAACGAGGCGAAATGATGTCGGTAGACGATGTGCAGGAAATCCTTGCCGTTCCGCTGCTCGGCATTCTGCCCGATGATGAGCAGGTGGTGATTGCCACCAACCAGGGCGAAGCGATCGCCGGAAGCGGCTCGAAAGCAGGAGAGGCATTTACCAATATCAGCCACAGGATCCTCGGGGAGAGCGTTCCCTATCTGGATCTCGACAGCAAAAAAGGATTTTTCCGACGCGTATTCGGGCGATAGGAGGGAACTGGTATGGGTTTATTTTCAGGCAGAAAGCCGCACTCCGGCCTCGTTGCAAAAGAACGTCTGTCCAATCTTCTGATGGCAGAACGGCTGAACTGTTCTCCGGCATCACTTCAGATGCTGAAAAACGATCTTTCTGCTGCCGCAGGAAAATACCTTACCGTTGAGGCGGATGAAATTTCCGTCACTATTACACATTCAACCCCTGTCATACTGACAGCGAGAATACCACTGAAAAGAAACGAGGAGTATCATGTTAAGACGATATAAGCTGAAAAATTATAATTTCCGGCTGGTCATTCTTCTGATTGCCATCAGCATCATCGGTGTGCTTCTGATCGGAAGTGCCGACAGTGCGGACCAGAAAAAGCAAGCCATCGGAGTCGTGCTGGGCGTGGTCATCATGATTATTGTCTCTTTAATAGACTATAGCTGGCTTTTGAATTTTTACTGGATTCTTTACGTCGGAAATCTGATGA
>CAVLAW010000079.1:0-9698 GCA_963661155.1 Tidjanibacter massiliensis
GTTCTTACCTTTGCTTTCATGTTCTGTGATCCTCCCAAACTTTGTTTCGTGCTAATGTCTCCATTATCGCCCCTTTTTTCCATAATTTCTAGTTCCTTTTTTGTCCTTTCTCTGGTTGATATTGATATTTCGCCCAATTTCTGATACAATATTCTTATGTTTTTTGACTATAATTGACGAAGTTTTTACATACATTGATAGACAACATCTGGAGGTACATCATGGAATCCTGCTTTTACGAAACTATATACGAAACCGATCTGCTGCATGTCCGTTTTGAACAACAGGATGCGCCTGCCTTTGTTTTTCCGGCACACTGGCATGAATATGTGGAAATTCTCTATCTGATCAAAGGACAGTTCTCTGCCATCGTTCAGGCGACAGAATATCAGCTCTCGGAGGGTGACCTGATCATCATCAATTCCGGAGATCTCCATATGACGCGTTCCAACACCTGCACCTATGTTCTTCTGCAGATTTCCGCAAGCCAGATGCGCCAGTATCTGCCGAATTTTGATACGATGCGGTTCGACACGCTGATTCCCTGCTCCGAACAGTCAGCACCGCTTCGCACACTGCTCTCGGAGATGAACGAGATCCGGCAGAATCCTTCTGATTCTTACCAGCTTCTCTTTACGGCGCGGCTGTATGAATTTCTGTATCATCTCTGCCGGTCATATTCCCACCAGATCCCATCGGCATCGCTGACCGGATCGCAGCGGGATCTGCAGCGGGTGACGCATGTGATGAACTGGGTGAAAGTTCACTACCCGGAGCCGCTGACGCTGGAAACGGCAGCGGATTCGCTGGCACTCTCGAAGGAATATTTCTGTCGGCTCTTTAAGAAGTATACCGGTCAGACGTTTCTTGAGTATCTGAACGATGTCCGCACGATGCATCTCTACGAGGATCTGCAGAATTCCGATGAGACGATCACGGTGCTGATGGAGAAAAACGGGCTGTCAAATTATAAGATCTTTATGCGGACGTTCAAAAAGCTGTACGGCTCCACCCCGCAGAAGATGCGCTCCAGCCGTGTACGGCACGTATAAATGCTTTTAAAATCGCTTTTCCTGCAACTGAAAAGGCTGTGGAACATGATTTCTCATGTCCACAGCCTCTTTTGATTTCGTTATTAATTTTTTTCGTAGAAAGTCTTTTATTTTGCGTAATCCGTTACACGGCTCTCGCGAATGACATTGACTTTGATCTGTCCCGGATATTCCAGTTCAGCTTCGATCTGTTTCGAGATATCCCTTGCGAGCAGTACCATTTCGGAATCGGATACCTGCTCAGGAACTACCATGACGCGGACTTCTCTACCAGCCTGAATAGCAAAAGATTTTTCGACACCCTTGAACGAATTCGTAATGTCTTCCAACTGTTTTAATCTGTTGGTATATGTTTCGAGTGTTTCTCTTCTTGCACCCGGTCTTGCTGCGGAAATCGCATCCGCTGCCTGAACGATACATGCAATCAGAGACTGGGGCTCTACATCCCCGTGATGTGATTCTACTGTGTTGATCACAATCTGAGATTCTTTGTACTTTTTGCAGAGATCTGCACCGATCTGGATGTGAGATCCTTCTACTTCATGGTCGATCGATTTACCGATATCATGAAGCAGTCCGGCACGTTTTGCCATGCGGACATCGCATCCTACTTCTCCAGCCAGGAGACCGGAAAGCTGTGCTACCTCGATGGAATGCTTTAATGCATTCTGTCCGTAGCTGGAACGGAATTTCATTCTTCCAAGGAGACGGATCAGTTCCGGATGGAGTCCGTGTACACCGACTTCCAGTGCGGCTGCCTCGCCTTCCTCGCGGATATTCTGTTCTACTTCTTTGCGGGCCTTTTCTACCATCTCTTCGATGCGGGCCGGATGGATTCTTCCGTCTACGATCAGTTTTTCCAGAGCAATTCTTGCCACCTCGCGGCGGATCGGATCGAATGAGGAGAGAACGACTGCTTCCGGTGTATCGTCGATGATCAGGTCAACGCCTGTCATGGTTTCGAGTGTACGGATGTTTCGTCCCTCACGGCCAATGATGCGGCCTTTCATTTCATCGCTTGGAAGCTGTACCACAGAGATGGTACTCTCGGATACGTGATCGACAGCACATTTCTGGATGGCTGTTACCACATACTCTTTTGCCTTGCGGCCTGCTTCCTCTTTTGCTCTGCTCTCCAGCTCTTTGTAGAGCTTTGCTGTGTCGATTTTCACTTCATCTTCCACAGATTTTAACAGATACTCTTTTGCTTCCTCGGAGGTAAAACCGGAAATTCTTTCCAGTTCCTGTACTCCTTTTTCGTGTAGACCGTCTACTTCCTTTTCTTTCTTTCTGACGCTTGCCTCTTTTGCTGCAATTTCGTTTTCACGACGCTCTAATACGTCCGCTTTTTTGTCCACAGATTCTTCTTTGGATAAAACGCGCTTCTCATATTTCTGCAGTTCCGCTCTGCGCTCTCGGGTCTCTTTTTCTACTTCATTTTTGGTACGAAGAGACTCCTCCTTCGCCTCCAGCAGGGCTTCCCGTTTCTTAGTTTCGGCAGTTTTCAGTGCTTCATCTATGATGTTTCTCGCCTTTTCTTCCGCTGTGCCAATCTTTTCAGCATCCTGCTTGATCTTATTGTCCACAGCAATTTTCCTGGTAACAGGAACCGCAATAAGCAGCGTGACTACTACAGCAATGAATACCAGCAGAATTGTAATACCTGTACTCATTACCGGAGCACCTCCTTATTTAGTTTTCATTGCACATTTACAACACTACAATTTTATACTGTTTTCACAAATTTGTCAATGTTTTAAAAATATTCATGTGATTTGTTGCACATAATTGTCACTATTCACTCAGCAGTGAAACACTTGCTGTTTCGCTGCGTAAGAAAGTGATTCAGGCGTGAGCAGCCCTCCTTTTGCGAAGCAAAACTTTAAATGAGGGCTGCGAATATTACAGTTCGCTGGGAACCAGTGAACTGTAACACATAATTTCATGGCACGGGGCGGAATCTCCCCGAATATTCAGAATTCTTCACCAGCAAGATCCTGGTATTCTTCCAGCGCCCGGCGGATTTCCGAACTGCCGAAACCTTTGCGCATCAGGAATCCGGCGGCGCGGCGGTACTCTTTTTCATCGAGGCGGTGCGGTGTGCCCAGCTTCGAAAAAGCGGCATTTTTTGCCAGTTCATACTCGTCTCGGGTCTCCTCCTGTTCTTCCAGCACCGACTCGACCAGTTCCCGGTCCACACCTTTCTGTGCCAGGGCATAGAGCACAGCCTTTTTCCCTTTTTTCGCACCGCTGCCCGCAAGATACTGCTCTACGTACGCGCGGTCATCGATGTAATGAAAGCTCTCCACATAGGAAACCGCCTCCTCCACCGCCCGCTCCGGGTAGCCGTCTTTTTCTAATTTGTCTTCCAGTTCTTTTTTCGTCCGCATCTGGCCGAGCAGCAGGTACATTGCGCGGTGTTTCGCCCGTTTCGTGAGCACTTCCCCCGCGAGTTTTTCGTACACCTCATCGGGCAATTCCTCCTGCTCTTTGATACGGGAAGCACGGATTTCCCCGTTATAAAGAACCAGATCCTCTCCGTCATCGAAGAGGACCCGTGATTTCTTTTTATTCAGAGGACGAATCTCTGTCACAAACATTTATTCGTCGTCTCCCTCTGTTTCCGGAACAGCTGCGGTTTCCGGCTCGTCGGCACCTTCCGGTGCTTCTTCTTTGATCAGGCCGTAAGCCACACGTACTTTGTGCTCGATCTCATCCATGATTTCCGGATGCTCACGCAGGTAAGCTTTCGCATTTTCGCGTCCCTGGCCGATCTTGTCGCCGCCGTATGCGAACCATGCGCCGCTCTTCTGTACGATCCCGACGGAAGCTGCGAGATCCAGAACATCTCCTTCTTTGGAGATTCCTTTTCCGAACATGATATCAAACTCTGCTTCGCGGAACGGCGGAGCTACTTTATTTTTCACAACTTTGATTCTGGTACGGTTTCCGACCATCTCTCCACCCTGCTTTAATGCCTCAATTCTTCTGACATCGAGACGGATGGAGGAGTAGAATTTCAGCGCACGTCCGCCGGTTGTGGTTTCCGGGTTTCCGAACATAACACCGACTTTCTCACGGAGCTGGTTGATGAAAATGACGATACAGTTGGATTTGCTGATCGCTGCGGTCAGTTTACGGAGTGCCTGAGACATCAGACGCGCCTGCAGTCCGACGTGGGAATCTCCCATGTCGCCGTCGATCTCGGCTTTCGGTACAAGGGCTGCAACGGAGTCCACGATGATGATATCCACGGCACCGGAACGAACCATGGTCTCGGTGATCTCGAGTGCCTGCTCGCCGTTGTCCGGCTGTGAGATGTAGAGATTGTCAATATCTACACCGATGTTCTTTGCATAAGCCGGGTCAAGTGCATGCTCTGCGTCGATGAAACCGGCGATTCCGCCGCGCTTCTGTACTTCCGCTACCATGTGGAGTGCCACGGTTGTCTTACCGGAAGACTCCGGTCCGTATACCTCGATGATTCTTCCCTTCGGCACACCGCCGAGGCCGAGTGCGATATCCAGGCTCAAAGAGCCTGTCGGAATGGTTTCCACGTTCATGTTTGCTGCGGAATCGCCGAGTTTCATAATCGCGCCTTTTCCGTACTGTTTCTCAATCTGTCCAAGTGCGGCATCGAGTGCGCGCAGTTTATCTTCGTTATTATTTCCCATTTAATTTTCTCCTTTATACGAACGTTCGTTCGTTTCTGTATCCATACTATTACAAATCTGCGTCGTTGTCAACTGTTTTTCTGTTTTTCTCTGTGTCATTTTTCCGGCTCTCAAAAAGTCTGCACCAGAGCCGCTCCGAATATGTTCTACGCACAAGTGTAGCATATTCCGTTCTCTTTGGTCAACTCAAATTTGGCAGCGAAAAGCCCGAAAAAATAAGTTCCCGAACCAAATGATCAGGAACTTATTTTTTCTTATTCTATTTTATTTTTCAAACCGAGTCCGATTATCCGATCAGCCAGTTGTACATTTCCTCGTACTGTTTTGCGGAATTTCCCCAGGAGAAATCCTGTGCCATGGCACGGTCGATCATCTTATTCCACTCGCGTTTTTTGTCGTAGTAAATGCGTTCTGCGTACCGTACGGTGCCCATCATCTCGTGCGCATTGTAATTCGTGAAGCTGAAGCCTGTTCCGGTTCCCTCGTACTCGTTGTATGGCTCTACGGTGTCTTTCAGGCCGCCGGTCTCGCGGACGATCGGAAGGGTTCCGTAGCGGAGACTCATGAGCTGGGAGAGTCCGCACGGCTCGAACAGGGACGGCATCAGGAATGCATCGCAGGATGCGTAGATCTTATGCGACATCGCATCCGAATAGTAGATGTTTGCCGAAACTTTCTTGTCGTACTTCCATGCGAAGTGGCGGAACATGTTCTCGTAGCGCTCCTCGCCGGTTCCAAGGATGACAAACTGTACGGCATCCTGGCACATCTCGTCCATCATGTAGCTGATCAGGTCGAAGCCCTTCTGGTCAGTCAGACGGGATACAATACCGATCATCATCGTCTTCGGATTGACCTCGAGTCCTAATTCCTCCTGCAGCGCCAGTTTGTTTTTCACTTTTTCCTTGCGGAAATTCTTTGCGTTGAAGTTCTTTGCGATCTGAGGGTCTGTCTCCGGATTCCACTCATTGTAATCGAGTCCGTTTACAATACCGCGCAGGTCGTTCGCTCTTGCACACATCAGACCGTCGAGGCCCTCGCCGTAGAACGGTGTCTGAATCTCCTGCGCATATGTATTGCTTACTGTGGTAATGGCGTCGGCGTAAACCAGTCCGCCCTTTAAGTAGCTGGCATCATGTTTGAACTCCAGCTTGTCCGGTGTAAAGTAATAATCGGAAAGACCGGTGATGCTCTGAATCGTCTTGCGGTCCCAGATACCCTGGAATTTCAGGTTGTGGATCGTCATGACGGTCTTGATTCCGCGGTAGAACTCATCTGCCTGGAATCTCTCATGCAGATAAACCGGGACGAGACCGGTCTGCCAGTCGTGGCAGTGAATGAGATCCGGACGGAAGCCGATCGTCGGAAGAATGGAGAGAGCCGCTTTGCTGAAGTAAGCGAATTTCTCGAGATCCCACGGCATTCCTGCGTACGGGGTACTGCCTCCGAAATGCTCCTCATTGTCGATAAAGTAAAATTTGATGCCTTCATATTCCATCTCGAAAATGCCGACATACTGCTGTCTCCAGTTCAGATCCATGTAGAAGTTTGTCACATACTGCATCTGATTTTTAAACTGTTCTTTGATTCCCGCGTATTTTGGAATCACCACGCGCACATCAAAATACTCTTTCGGAAAATATTTCGGCAGAGAACCTACAACGTCCGCCAGACCTCCTGTTTTGATGAACGGTACACACTCTGAAGCCACGAACAAAATATTTTTCATGAAAAGAACCCTCCTGTAATTTCATGCTGATTATCGCATTTTTGTTTTTCTGTATTTTTTTCCTTTTGTCACGAGCCTTACAACGCGAAAGGATAATCAACGTCCTGTCTGTATTATACCGTACTTTGTCCAGAAAAAAAAGTCTAAACTTCTGTAATTTCTCTGTTTGTTTCAATTCTTTTGTTACTTTTTACTGATTTTTCAGTTCAAGACGAATTTTATCTGCAATTAATGCAATAAATTCTGAATTTGTCGGTTTTCCCTTGCGATTGTTCACAGTATAGCCGAACAGTTCATCTATCGTATCCATTTTTCCGCGGCTCCATGCCACCTCGATTGCATGGCGGATGGCACGTTCCACACGGCTCGCCGTCGTCTGATGGCGTTTCGCGATGGTCGGATACAGAATCTTTGTAATGGAATTCAGCATTTCCGTGTCCTCCACAGAGAGTAAAATGGCATCCCGCAGATACTGGTAGCCTTTGATGTGGGCGGGAACGCCGATCTCGTGGATCATGTTTGTCACATCAATTTCCAGGCTGTTTTCCGGCGGACATGGTGCTTCTTTTCCCATTGTTCCAAAATTTCTCGGATGATATCTTCTTACTGCTGTCATTCCCTTTGTTGCTTTGATCCTGTTCAGAAGAGTTTCGTTGTCGAACGGTTTTAAGACGTAATAGTAAGCGCCGAGCCGGAACGCATCTTCGGTGATCCGCTCCTCTCCCACGGCAGAGACAACGATAAAGGCCGGTCGTTTTTTCAGATTTTTATCCTCATTGACTTTCTCCATTACAGTCAGACCATCCATCTTCGGCATGAAAATGTCAAGCAGTACGACGTCCGGCTCTTTGTCACGGATGATGCTGTAGATATCATTTCCGTTTCCGGTCTGCCCAATCAGTTCAAGCGTGTCATCCTGTTTTATGACGTTCCCAAGCATTTCCTGCATGCGTTCGTTATCATCTGCGATGGCAATGTTGATCTTTTCCATAAAGCTCTCCTTCATTGCAAAAACACATCGTTCCAGCAATTTCGCTGCGTCCTTTGTTATTTTCCAGCACACAGACATTATAATTATATTTTTTCGTCTTTTCAATATATTTCCCGAAAAATTTTGAAAATTCGATCGACATTTTCCGTAAAAAATCGAAAGTTATCAACAAATTCATGCAAATAAGTCTGCTTTTTACGTTTTTACCGAAAGATTTTCTGTCGATCTATTTCAGTTTCACCGCCCTTTCAGCATGTTTTCCGCAAAGACACCGTATCCTTTTTCCGGATGATCGACGAAGACATGGGTTACCGCGCCGATCAGCCTTCCGTTCTGCAATATCGGGGAGCCAGAGTTTCCCTGTACGATTCCGCCGGTCCTCTGAAGCAGCCGCTCGTCCGTGATCTCGATCACAAAATTTTTATTTGTCTCGTCGCTTCCGAGGTCGATTTCTTTGATGACAGCATCGTACTCCTCCACGCTATTTTCCACGCACATCCGTACCTTTGCCGGTCCGGTCTCGATTTCCTGCTTGTAGGCGATTTCTGTTACGGTAAGCGGCAGAGTGCTGCTCTTTTTCTGGTCGAGGACACCGCGAATACCGTAGATCGTATTCTCCGCCACGGTTCCGATGCGGTTCTTTTCCTCATAATGGATCACGCCCTGCAGTTCGCCCGGGATGCCGGCTTTTCCAGGCACGACGGACAGAATCTGTGTCAGATACAGTTCGCCGCCGTTTAGCTGGAGCATTTTTCCGGTGTCCACATCGCTGATTCCGTGTCCCAATGCCGCGAAGGTTCCGTCTACTTCCACAAAGGTCAGCGTTCCGATTCCCTGCATGTTGTTGCGGACCCAGGCGCCGAGGCGGTAAGTACCGTCCTGGCTTTTCTGCGGTGTTACCTGCACTTCAATCGCTTCGCCGTCCCGGAGTACGGAAAGGCAGAGCGGGGAGCCGTCGCAGGCTTCCACGGCATCAATCAGTTCCTGTTTTGTGTTGATCTTCTGTCCATTCACTTTCGTGATGTAATCGCCCTCGCGCAGAATGTTTTCCGACGGCTGGCACACGGTTCCGTCCGCTGTGCGGATTTCGGCGGTCCGGATCACCATCACGCCGTCTGTCTCCATATAGATGCCGACGGGCGCACCGCAGACGGCGACTTTCTGCCGTTCTTCTTTGATCACACGGATCTTTTTCAGCGGGATTCCGGCGGCGGAACACTCCACCACGGTGTCACCGGCTGATTTTGCATCTGCCTCTTCCGTATCTTCCGAAATGGTCAGAAGCGGATGTTTTGTGAGTGGCTGGAACGGGCTTTTGCTGTTCTCATCCACATACATCGTATCCGGCAGGGATTCCCGCATGGCATCGTATCCCAAGAGAACGGCGAGGATCAGAAACAATGCCGCCAGGGCAAGCAGGACTCTTCGGTATTTCTGTTTTCTTGTCATTTGCATTTCCATCCTTTCTGCTGCCCGCAAAAAAAGAGGGCAACCACGTTTTGTTTCGTGATTTCCCTCTTAGTATGCGGACTTCTTTTTATTTGAGTCTTGCAGATTTTTGTACCTGTGCCAATTCCTTCATCTCGCGGGCGTTCGCAAGAACGGAATCCGTGATTTTCGCGCCGCCGAGCATTCTTGCCAGTTCTCTGACAGATTTTTCCCCGTATAACGGATGGATCGATGTGACGGTTTCATTTTCTTCGACATTTTTTTCGATTTCAAAATGCGAATCCGCCATCGCGGCGATCTGAGGCAGATGGGTAATGCAGATGACCTGATGGCGCTGCCCGATCTGTGCCATTTTTTCTGAAACCTTCTGCGCCGTTCTTCCGCTGATGCCGGTGTCGATCTCATCGAAAATCAGCGTCTCAGTCTCATCGCGGTCGGCGAGAATCGTTTTGATCGCGAGCATGATACGCGACAGTTCACCGCCGGATACGACTTTTGCAAGCGGGCGGATCGCTTCGCCCGGGTTTGTGGAAATCAGAAATTCCACAGCGTCGGTTCCGTTTTCGGTATAGCTTTTCGTCGTTTCAAATGAAATTTCAAAAGCGACATGCAGGAAATTCAGATCGCGCAGTCCTTCGATGACCTGCGTTTCCATCCGTTTTGCATATTTTCTGCGGATTTCCGACAGATTATGTACGGCCGCATCGAGTTTCTTTTCTGTTTTCTTTAATTTCTCCTGCAGTTCGGCGCGGCAGCTCTCAAAATTTTCCAGTTTTTCCAGTTTTTTCTGCTGTTCCTTCTGA
>CAVLAW010000080.1:0-9696 GCA_963661155.1 Tidjanibacter massiliensis
CGCACCGCCTGAATCCGGAGACAGAACGTGCACTCTCCGCTCTGTCCCAGACGTTTTCCGCGCCGTACCAGATTTACAACATGGCAAAACTTGCCGATATGAAATTTGATTCTTTTATCGTCGATGGAAAAGAATATCCGCTCGGCTATTCTCTGTTTGAGGATAACTACGAATACGAAGAAAATACCGCGGTCCGCCGCAGTGCTTTTGACTCTTTTTCGAAAAAAATCCGGGAATACGAAAATGTAACCGCAGCTGCCTACAACGCACAGCTGCAGACCGAAAAGACCATGGCGACCCTGCGAGGCTTTGACTCTGTCTTCGACTCCCTTTTGTTCCCACAGCAGGTCAGCCGCGAGTTGTACAACCGTCAGATTGACCTTATCACCACCCGCCTGGCTCCGCATATGCAGAAGTATGCGCGTCTGCTGAAAAAGATCCACCACCTCGATCACATGACCTTTGCCGATCTGAAAATCGCCGTAGACCCGGAATATGATCCTTCTGTCACAATCGAGGAATCGAAACAGTATATCGAAAAAGGTCTCTCTATTCTCGGTGACGATTACGTTTCCATGATTCAGGAAGCCTACAAGAACCGCTGGGTTGACTTTGCAAAGAATCAGGGAAAATCGACCGGCGGCTTCTGCGCCAGCCCGTATGGAAAAGGTTCCTTCATTCTGCTGAGCTGGAACAACCGCATGGCGGATGTTTTCACTCTGGCACATGAGCTCGGCCATGCAGGCCACTTCCGTCTCTGCAACGGCGCACAGCCAATTCTCGACACCGAGGTTTCCTCTTACTTTGTCGAGGCTCCGTCCACCATGAACGAGCTTCTGATGGCACATTATCTGCTGAAAACGAACCAGGACAAACGGTTCCGCCGCTGGGTTTTAAGCTGCATGATCAGCAACACGTATTATCACAATTTCGTCACCCATCTGATGGAGGCCGCTTACCAGCGCGAGGTCTACAAGATCATTGACGCGGGCGACAGCGTGCAGGCGGAGACATTAAGCGGCATTATGAAAGAGACGCTGCAGAATTTCTGGGGCGATGCTGTGGAGATTTCCGATGATGCAGCACTCACCTGGATGCGCCAGCCGCATTACTATATGGGACTTTACTCCTACACCTACAGCGCTGGCCTGACCGTTGCCACACAGGTATGCAAGCGAATCGAAAACGAAGGCCAGACAGCCGTTGATGACTGGAAGAAGGTTCTGACCGCCGGCAGCACAAAGACACCGGAAGAACTGGCAAAAATGGCCGGCGTCGACATCTCGACCGATGCACCGCTTCTCGATACCATTGAGACGATCGGATCCATCATCGACGAGATCTGCGAGCTGACAGAAGAGCTGGGCTGATCGTTTTCGCACCGTTACTTTTCAAAAATAATTGTAACTATTCAGAGCCCCATCTCGATTCCGCTACGCTGCATCTCGATGTGGCTTCTCGCCATATGAAATTGCATAAAAAAGTACTCATTCATGCAAGCATGATTCGCACTTTTCCCTGCAATTTCGCATGGCTCTGAATAGTTACAAATAATTTATGATCAAAAAGATCCTTCGTCTGAAATGGGACGGAGGATCTTTTTTCTATACGCCATACAGTTTCCGAAACTGCTTCGGTGTCGTTCCCGTCTGCTGGCGGAAGACAGAGATGAAGTAGCTGACATCGCGGTAACCGCAGAGATCGGCGATGCCGTCGAGCGTAGTGTAGGGACGGCTGATGAGGAGTTCCTTGGCGCGGCTGATGCGCAGAACCGTAATGTACGAGCGGACGGAGCTGCCGACAAAACGCTGGAACAGGCGGGTCAGATACTGCGGCGTAATGTGGAGCTGCTCGGCGAGATCATCGACATCAAGCGGGTCAGAAAGATGACTTTCGATTTTCTGCATTGCCGGGCGGACATACTGAAGATAGAGCGGGTGCTCCGTCTGGGAAAGTCCGGTGGAAAGCTGGGAAAGACGCGTCAGAAACTCAAAGCACTGAACCGAGAGAGCGGAGTCATCCATTTCATTGTTCTGAAAATGGGAGACGATCACGCGGTCGATCCATTCCTGAAACCAGGCACCGTCCGCGGCAGGAACAAAAAGATACGGCGAGACGGCACAGATTTTATAGAGATCCTCCGAAAGTTTGCCGTCAAACGTCAGAAACGACGTATACCACAGCCCGTTTCCGCCGTTTTCACGGTATTCATGCGGCACATGCGGAGCGATCAGAATCCCGTCCCCGGCTTTCAGGGGAATCTGCTGCCCGCCAAGGGTGAGCAGTCCCTCTCCGCGCTCCGTCTGAATCCAGTGGTACAAAGGAAAGCCGTCCGGGCGGACGACCGGCTCCTGCAGCCAGTGGTTGCCGATGCTGTCGGCGGAGAGGGAAAGATCGGAGGCAGATGGTTTAAAGAAAATAGGCATGACAGTCAGATCCCTTCTGAAATAAGATTCTAAAATGAGTTTCGAAAATTCATACTTTTTAGACAAGCATATCATACTTTTCTCACAAAGACCAGTATATAATAAAGCCATCAAAACGAGACAATCCAAACACAGGAGGAATCAAGAAATGCAGCCAAAATTCAAAAAAATGTTATACGGCGGAGACTACAACCCGAATCAGTGGCCAAAAGAAATCTGGGATGAGGACATGAAACTCTTCCACCAGGCCGGCATCAACAGCACCACCATCAACGTATTTTCCTGGGCAAAAATCCAGCCGTCCGAGAATGAGTACGACTTTACGGAACTTGATGAGATCGTAGACACCCTGACAAAAGAGGATGTGCAGATCGTTATGGCAACCTCCACCGGCGCGCTTCCGGCATGGATGGTACACCGTTATCCGGAAGTGGCAAGAACTGATTTTGAGGGACGTCATCACAAATTCGGCCACCGCCACAATGCCTGCCCGAACAGCCCGGTTTTCCAGAAATATGCGAAACGCCTTGCAGAAAAACTGGCAGAGCGCTACGGTGACAACAAAAACATCGTCTGCTGGCACATCAGCAATGAGTACGGCGGAGAGTGCTACTGTGAGAATTGTGCGAAAGCATTCCGCGTATGGCTGAAGGACAAATACAAAACCCTTGACGAAGTCAACAAAGCATGGAACATGGAGTTCTGGGGCCACACGATCTACGACTGGGATGAGATCGTACCGCCGAATGACCTGGGCGATGGAATGGCATGGGGCTGCGGAACCGCATTTGCCGGTATCTCCCTCGACTACATGCGTTTCAACTCCGACGGCATGCTGAATAACTATAAAATGGAGCGCGATGCGATCCGCAAATACGACAAAGAGACCCCGATCACCACAAACCTGATGGGAACCTACAAAGGTCTTGACTACTTCAAATGGGCAAAAGAGATGGATATCGTATCCTGGGACAACTACCCAAGCTACAATACTCCGTGGAGCCACGTTGCCATGACCCACGACCTGATGCGCGGCCTCAAAGATGCCCCGTTCATGCTGATGGAGCAGACCCCGAGCCAGCAGAACTGGCAGCCGTACAACTCCTTAAAGAGACCAGGCCAGATGCGTGCACAGAGCTATCAGACCGTTGCACACGGCGCAGATACGATTCAGTTCTTCCAGCTCCGACGAAGTGTCGGCGGATGCGAGAAATTCCACGGCGCTGTCATCGCACATGCAGGAACCGCAGATACCCGTGTGTTCCGCGAGGTAACGCAGCTTGGAAAAGAGCTGGAGAAAATCGGAACCCGCGTGATGGGATCCGAGAACCATGCAAAAGTCGGCATCATCTTCGACTGGGAAAACTACTGGGGACTGGAATTCACCAGCGGCCCGAACCGCGATTTGCGCTACGTAGACCAGATCGAGCAGATGTACAATTACTTCTATAACAAAAACATCGCCGTGGATATGATCCCGATCGACGCCGATTTCTCCAAATATGACCTCGTGGCAGCACCAGTTCTTTACATGGTAAAAGATGGCGTGGCAGAGAGCCTGGAAGCTTACGTACAGGCAGGCGGAACCCTGATTACCACCTACATGAGCGGTATTGTCGGCCAGTCTGACAACGTACATCTCGGCGGATACCCGGGACCGCTCAGAAAAATGGCAGGCGTATGGGTAGAAGAGATCGATGCTCTTGCACCGGAGCAGAGAAACAAGATCCGTTTCGCAGACGGAACCGAGTCCGAATGCCGTCTCGTATGCGATCTGATGCATCTTGAGGGAGCAGAAGAAGTTGCAAAATATGAGGATGACTTCTACGCAGGCATGACAGCAGTTGCGAAGAACCAGTTCGGAAATGGAACCGTATATTATGTCGGAACCGACCTCTCCGAGAGCGGCCTTGCCAAAGTCCTTACCATGGCAGCCGAAGGCGCAGACATACAGCCGGTGATCGCAGAAGAGACTGCACTTGAGATCACAAAACGTCAGGCAGACGGCGAGGATCTGTACTTCGTCATCAACTTCAAAGATGAGGAGCTTCCGCTTCCGGCAGTCTTCGACGGAAAAGAAGATATCCTGACCGGAGAAAAAGTGCAGGGCGGCGAAGTGCTGAAGAAATACGATCTGCGTATCGTCAGCGTTCCGAGAGCATAAAACAGAAAGCATTATATATAGAAGAAAGAGGCACAGCCTTCCAGAAAAGAACCCTGGAAGGCTGTGCTTTGTTATGTGTTTCACCATTGTTGCAAAAATGCTTACATAGATAAAAACGGAAAAAAGAAAAGAAAAAGAAGAAACAAAATCGAAACAGAAAAAGAAATAAAAGCATTACAAATAAAAGGTTTCACAGAGTTTTACTTGACAATGTCGCAATCGATCCATATAAAAGGAATAATAGAAAAAATAAGAAGAAATTACGGAAATAAAAGAGAAAAGCAATAAAATCAAGTCTGCCCGGAGCGAAAATCTGAGCAGATTTTTCGAAAAAAGAGATAAAAAATATGCTCTTTCAATGTTGTGGTATAAATAATAAAAAGTAACATAAAGGATGCGTAGATACTATATGAAATACAACGGAAAAAAAGGATTTACACTGATCGAGCTGATTGTCGTACTTGTCATTCTTGCCATCATCACAGCGATTGCAGTGCCGTTTTTCCAGAGCTACTGGAAACGGGCGGAATTTCGGAAGAACGAGTCCAACGCCAGAACCGTATATCTGGCGGCGGAATCGAAGCTGACGTATTACCGCTCCTCCGGTCAGTGGGAAGCATTTAAAAAGCAGGTTTCGTCACAGGGACTTCAACCTGACAGCGAAGTTGCTGCGGGAAATGACAACATCCGTGCCATTGTCCTGGATGCGGATTCCTACGAGAGTGCACTTGCAGACAACAATCTGGTGCTGCAGCTTTTAGATGATTACAGTTACGATAAAGAATTTTTGAATGCGGCGATCGCAATTGAAATTGACCTGTCTTCCGGAGAGGTCTATTCTGCGTTTTACGGAACAAGATGCAAAGGCTTAAATTATAAAGAAACAGACGCGGACGGCTATCTGACCATGATGGACCGTGCGTATGACAGCAGAAGCAAACGGCTGCTCGGCTATTATTCTGCGGAAGATACCGTGGCCACGGTGCAGTTAAAGCCGGAGCGTCTCCGTATTACCACGATCAGCCTGCAGAATAGCGAGAAGCTGTCCCTCAACTGGTCGTCGAACATGGGAAACAGCCTGGATCTGAGCTATGAGGTTTCTGTTTACCAGAGCGGTACGAATAACCTGCTCTTTTCCATGACGATTTCGCCGTACGATCTGCGGACGAAAGGCTGGTCGATGACAGTAGGGGAGGACAAAAATTCTCTGGCGGCGGTCACGGTAAAAGATGCATCCGGTAAGGAAAAAGGAACCTGGAATTTCCCGCTGACCTACAGCGACAACAAATATTCCCTGGTGCTCGACGGAATGATGTCGGCAAAACTCCAGGCGATTATAAAGGCGGCTTCGACGGATGAAGCAAAACTGCTGGAGCTGGAAAAAACTTACAGTACCAGCATTACCCGTCTGCAGAAGCTTGATGCATCGCTGGCATCCGCACAGGATCTTTATGCGACTGTAAAAGCCATCCCGTATGCCGGAACATCATCGGAACTGAAGATTACAAAAGAATACCGCGCGAGCGAGGTCGTTACCTCCAATACGGCAAACTCCATGTATGGGGATGATTCTGTCGTAAAGACAGGAGACGATACCTCGGAAGTGAATATCAGCGCGTTCCGCCATCTGTCCAATATCCGTTACTTTGACCAGACGAAGAAAGCAGACTTTATTCTGACCAACAAAAACATGGACTGGGCATCGGTGGGCACCGGTGTTTACGATCTGGCCTCGGATTCAACAGATGCAAGAGCCATTCAGCTGCTGACCTGGAAAGAGAACAGCAAGACAAGCATTGTAGATTTCCCGTCGATTCCGAAGCTGGCAAAAACACAGACCCTGAAGGGAAAACAGAGTACGGTACAGATTTCCAATCTGCAGCTCGGCGGGGATTCCGTGATTGATGACGCGACAGCGGAAAAAAGAAATGCGGAAAAGACAAAATATGTCGGCCTGTTCTGCGAGCTGGAAGGAACTGCAGAAGACTTTGTCCTGCAGGATGCACATTTGGAATTTTCCGCGGAAAGCACGGAAACGGGAACCACAGCGACAGGAAGTACGGCAGCGGGCAGTGCGGCGACAGAAAGCACACCGGCCGGAACGTACCGCGAAGTGTGCGGTGTCGGAATTCTGGCAGGACGCTGCAGCGGAACCTTACAGAATCTGTCCATTACCAAAACAACAGCAGATCAGGAAGAAACCGTAAAGGTATCCTTAAAAGGAACCGACCCGGCGAAAACCAACAGCACTGCAGGCATCGGAAGCTTTGCCGGTGTGCTGGCAGATTTCGATACGGATGGAACCTTAAAAGCACCGGAGTCGGGAAGCATTTCCAATCTTTCCGCGGAAGGAACTGTGACAGGAACCATTCCGGAGACAGTGGCAGACGGAACCGCAGACAAGGCAGAAGACGACAAGTCCACAGTAATCGGAGCTGAAAACTATGCTTACGGAATCGGCGGCATGTTCGGCTATGCAAAACTGAAAAACGGTGCGGACGAAATGAAACTGGACGGATGCGAAAACCACACAAAAGTGTCTGGCAATGCATTTACCGGCGGTATCGTCGGCAAACTGGACGGAACATACCAGGCGGACAGCAAGGGTTCCGGCGACGATACCGTACAGAAACAAAATGCCAACATCAAAGATTCTTCCAGCGACGGCATGATTCTCTGCACATCAAAGAGTAAGGCCGGAACTCTGGAGGGAAGATATTTCGGCGGTCTTGTCGGTTACGGCAATGAGGCGCTGGTTTACGGCGGAACGAGTGCATCGGGCCGTGCAGAAAACTTTTCCTACAATAAAGATAAAAAAGATATGCTGCAGGGAACGTACGTCGGCGGCATCATGGGATACGGCCATTCCGTTCTCCTAAGTAACTGCTCAACCGAAAAAGATGGCTATATTCTGGGAGCCGATTACGTCGGCGGAATTGCCGGAGGACTCGGCGGGGACGTCAGCGAGGCGATCAGCGCGAGCGGCGAGGTAGCCGTCACGACCAACCGCAGCTACGTCATCGGAAACAGCTATGTCGGCGGAATCGTCGGAAAAAATGTAGACAAAGTTACATTGAAAAGCTGTATCAACAACGGAGTCGCAGCCGGATACGAAAAATACGCAGGCGGCATTGTCGGCTACAATGACAATGCGACAATCGAGGACTGCGCAAGCTACCTTTCCGACTATGACAGTTCTGTGTTCAATATGATTGTCAAAACCTGGGATGCCAAGGGCGACTATGTCGGCGGAATCGCCGGATACAACAACGGCAAAATTACGTTCAGCGATACAAGTGAAAAGATCACGGTAAAATCCGTCTCCAGTATCGTTGTCGGAAACAACTATATCGGCGGAATTGCCGGATTCAACGATGTCAATGGAACACTGGATGTAAACTATACGCTGATCGGCGGCCGGATCTACGCTTACAAAAACTGCGCGGGCGGCGCATTCGGCTTCAACGCATCGACATCGGCACTGAAGAACGGTCTGACGATCAAACCGCAGAGTGTCGAAGGAAAATATTACGTCGGCGGCTGCATCGGCGCCAATGTCGTGGATCTGACAGAAAATCTGACGATGAGCGGATTTGCGACGGACAACTCCCTTGGAAAAGTTGTCGGCGAAGCATTCTGCGGCGGACTGATCGGTTATCAGAGAACGTATACCGCATCACAGCTCGGCCTTGGCGGAACGACTCTGCTGGAAAAAGCAGAAGCGATGCAGAGTACGGAGAGTGAGGAAAAGCTGCTGCCGGTGCTGGATGAAAATGAAGTGCCGGATGGGGCTGTCACTTCCCAGAATACCTGTCAGCTTACCATTGCGGGAGCAGATGGCGGAAAGAGCAATACGAGCAATATCGCCCTGCAGGCAAAATATTATGCAGGCGGAATTGTCGGATACTGTGAAAAGGACAGTAAACTGGTTCTGAAAAACTGCAAAAATGCAGGAAACATCTCTATGATGGATACCGACAGCAAAGACGGTGTGGCATTTGGCAATTTTGCGAAAAAAGAAATTCCGGGAAGCACGGAGACGTCCGACGAGGCAAAAACATTGAAACTGCATTTCGTCGGCGGCATCATCGGCGCGAACCTGGAAAATCAGGTCATTGACAACTGTACAAACGTTGGAAATTTAAGCGGCTATACGGGAACCGGCGGTATCGTCGGTGTCAATGCCGGACTCGTCGTAAACTGCCAGCTGACCGAGAACTTCGGAAGTGCAGGCCTTAGCTATCTTGGCGGAATCGCCGGCATTAATATAGGAAACAATACAACGCATTCCTATGCGGGAAGCGGAACCTCGGCCATTTCGTATACGGCAGGAACAATCTGCCAGAGCAGCACGCTGAAAAACAAGACGATTTCCGGAAAATCCAATGTCGGAGGAATCGCCGGATGGAACATGGCGGGCGGTGTGCTGAAGGAAAACACAGGAAACGCCAACATCAATGCATCCGCAGATGCGGCAGGCGGAATCGCCGGACGAAACAGCGGAACCATTCTGATGGGAAGTGACGCGACGGGCACGAAAGACGTGAGCCGCAGCGTAACTGCAAAAAATGGTTCCGGCGTCGGCGGAATCGCCGGTGTCAATGAAAAAGGCGGAACCATTGAGATTACAGGAACGCCAGAAGGAACTTCGGCTGAAATCACAGCAGTCGGTTCCGGCGTAAGCATTCTTGGAAAAGAAAAAGTCGGCGGAATCGTCGGAAGTAACCACGGAACTTTGGGAACCAAAAGCAGCGGAACCACAACGGTTTACCTGACCTGCCAGGCAAAGAGCGTCCGCGCATCATCCGGCACCGTCGGAGGCATTGCCGGAGAGAGCAACGGAGATATTCACAACGCCGTCAACCGTTCCACCGATGTCACAGCCGACGAGGGCCTCGCCGGAGGAATCACAGCACAGGTCCGCGTGGGACAGAAGATTTCCGACTGCACCAACTATGGAAACGTAAGCAGCAGCGACGGATATGCCGGAGGTATTGCGGCGGAGAATAATGGTATCATCTCCGACTGCAAAGTAAGCGGCAGCAAAACGACAGCCGTGACCATTTACAGCAAAGGCGCGAATGAAATCGGTGCAGTCTGTGCGGA
>CAVLAW010000081.1:0-9655 GCA_963661155.1 Tidjanibacter massiliensis
TTGTAATGTTTTGGTCAAACTCATTATACATCAGAAAGCCCTGTACGATATTTTTTATGAAAAAGTTGTAAAGTGGTGTACTTTTGATTGTAATGTGTTTTTGTGGTTTGTCAAGATTTGTGACGATCGCTTCTTTTTTGTATATTTTCCGGCTTTTTTCAAATACTAACAACTGTCCAGACACTGTTAGGGAAAGGAGATTTTCAGGATGAGAAAAATCAGAAAAGTGTGTACGATGCTGGCATTGGCGGGACTGCTGGCCGGAATGACGGCCTGTAGGAATAATACCACAAATGATACCGGAAACGGCAATACCAACACGGAAAGCGACATGGGGCAGACGGATATCGGGAACGATGTCAATACGACGGAAATGCCGTCCAATGACAATGTGAACGATGTGACGGAAGGCGCCGACGGGAACACCAACGGCACTAATACCGGGGATGAAGATACCCTCGGGGATGATGTCGGCGACGCAGCCGAGGATGTGACTCGTGGTGTCGGCGAAGGCGTTGAGGATGTCGGACGTGCGGTGGATGATGTCGTAAGCGGCGGCGAGAACGAAACACAGAATCCGGCAGAGAATGGAACCATCACGCAGAACGGAGCCGGCACGGCAGGCGTGGCACAGTAAAAGCTCTGTATTGCTGATTCAGACGCAGACAGAAAAAAGCTTCCCTATGGCGGACCATAAAACGCATGTAAGCGTAAGTCCGCCGGGAAGCTTTTTTGTATTCACTTTTAAAAACCACTGCTGAATTTTCGCCCTTTTGCGCCCAGAATCCCAGCGATTCGGTCACCCCAGGCTGTACGCTCCGCATAGATATCAACCCGCTCCAGATCTCCGCTCCGGTCCACGAAGGCCGGGAACAGGAATCCGCAGACGGGATTTCCCGGCTCGTATTCTCCGACCAGCGGGCAGACGGCACAGATCAGATACGGAAACATTTCCTCCGACTCCCCTAACCGTTCTTTATCGGAAGCTTTTGCCGGAATATCATACCGGTCATAAAACATGTAAATGGCGTAGGCTCCGCGAATCTCCAGCCCCTCGATCAGAATATCATAAAACGTTTCCAGCAGTGCATCATTCTTCAGCCCGCACTCCCGCAGCGCCATCAGCATCTGCCAGATACTGCCCGTCCCCTGTGATTCTTCCGGAAAACGGTATTCCCGCAGTTTTTCATTCGATTCCGCAAACGGAATTTTCTTTGCAATCGCCAGATTCCTTGCCTTTTCCGAGCCGGACAGCTTCAGAAAATGAATGTTAAAACTGCCGTCATATTCCCCATCCGAATCCGTATAGCATCCCGCCATCCGCACAAACGAAGTCCGCGCCGGCGTCATTCTCCTCGTCAGTTCCAGCATGTCTTCCCGATTAATCATACATTCCCTCCGACAGTAAAGATATTCGAAACTCTCTGTCTCTGATCTTATCATAACATGCTTTTTCTGTCAGCAGGTTTTTATAAATTGCGTTCCGCGCATCCTTTTGTTAAAATCAAGACAGTATCTCGCATTTTTACATTTTTGACATAGAAAGGACAACACATGAAATTAGCAGTAATCAGTGATCTTCATGGGAATTATTATGCGCTTGCGGAGGTGATGGCGTTTCTTCGCGGGCAGGGGATTGACGGGATCATCGGCTTGGGGGATTTTGTGACGGATGGGCCGTTTCCGCAGCGGATGATGGAGGCGCTCCGCGAAATGCAGGAGGAGTTTCCGTGCTATCTGGTGCGCGGAAACCGGGAGGAGTATCTGCTGGAAAATCTCTGGAACCCGCAGAACTGGAAGACAGGGTCTTCGACCAGCGGGCTTTTAGACTACACGTTTCGAAATCTTACTAGTGAGGATCTGGCATTTTTTGAGCAGCTTCCGACAGACGGTGTTCTGATCGGAAAGCTGGATGAAGCCGGGAAACTGGTTCCCGTTTTTGTGCCGCAGGAAGATGTTACGCCCGATACGTGCCGTAATTCCCTCTTCCCAGCACTCCGGTTCTGCCACGGCGCACCCGGTGAAATCCGCGGGAATTTCGGACTGCATCCGGAGCTTCTGCTTTCCAATCTGGAAAACCTTGACGCTGCCATCTTGCTCGGCGGCCACAGCCACAAACAGGAGCAAAAAGAATATGCCGGAAAAACGTATCTGAATCCTGGATCTCTCGGTCTCGCGCTTGACGGGGTCGGAGGTCACGCCCATTTTGCTATTCTGACGCTGGAAAATAATGCCTGGCAAACGGAGCTTTTCCAGCTCCCCTACGATCTCGACGGCTACCTCGCTGAGTTTGACCGCGCCGGACTGGAAACGCACGGCAATGTCCTCGCCCGGTCCCTGAAGCGGACGCTGACCTGCGGTGTGAATTACTTTTATCTCACCGTAAAACGGGTACGGGAACTCGCCGATGCGCTGGCGCTAACTGACCTGGAAGAAAGTATCTGGGAAAAGGCGGAGAAAGAGCTGAAATAGATTGCTTGACAGGCGATAGTATTTCTGTTCCAAAAACGGCAGGCTGTGCAATCACACACAGCCTGCCGTTTTTTTTATTTTTACTTCAAATTCTATTTTTCTTTCCGAAACACAATCCTTTCAAATTTTCCAATCACGCCGTCACGCTTTCTGCCTCTTTGTGCCACGTCGGATAATTATCCCACGATACAACATCGATCAGATCCTTGAATTTATGGTAATTCAGTCCCCGGAAATCATACATCATGTTGATTGTCACCGGAAGGTCGGAACCGCCCTCGCGGATCGCCGCCTTCTCCCATGCAACAAAATCCGCCGTCTGATCCGTCACAAACCGTTTCCAGTCGAGATTCAGTCCGTGAAGTCCCATCTCGCCCTTCGGGGACGGACTCTCGATCTGCTCGAAATTCTGGTAAGAGTGACTCCACGTGCAGTTTCTCGATGCTGCAGGCGCGTCCGTCCACAAACTCCGGCTGCGTCTCCAGAAAGACCGGATCGCCCTCATGCAGCGGATAGACAACAAGTTTCAGTTCTTCTGGAAAATCAAAATATCCAAGGCTCAAAAGCGCCTCCTGTCCGGTGTAGAAATAATCGTTGATCTTCTCTTCCCCGTCAAACACTTCCATCCGGTTTCCGTTCCAGACAAAAGAAACCAGCGCATCATGATAACTCTTTTCGCCCGGATAGGCGAGCTTCAGTTCATATACCGCCTTCTCCTCATCCCGCTCCAGAAAAACAAGCTCTGCCTCCGGCTCCTGTGCCTCGCAGATACGCTCATACAGCGTAAAGTTTCCTTTTTTTCCACACTCTTTAAAATCCGCAATGCCATTTTCCACAGCCGGATACACCGCGATCGTGGTTTTTCCACTTCCCGTCACAGTAAGCGCACCATTTTCTTCCCAGACATAATTTTCGGAAAGAACGAGATAATCCTGATCAAGATGCACCTTCCATGCATTCAGCGCCTCCCTACGGGAAATCAGGCAGAGGTCTGCACGCGCATCGCCCTCCCACTGGATCTGCGGATCGAGATCGCCATAGAATACAAACACATTCCCCTCTTTTGTATGCAGAACACAGAGCGGTGTGGCAAGTGCCGTGCGAAGCACCGCATTGTTCAGCTTCATGTTGTACGGGAAAAATCCATACATTCCCTCTTTCAGGTCGAAGGCCGGAAATGTTACGCTCTCTTTTCCGTCCAGAAGTCCCTCCAGCGTTACCTGCGGATGATCGTCCATCTTCCATCTTCTCTGGTAATTGTTGAAGAAGACATAGCCGTGATCCGCATCGTGACGGCACGCGGTCCGGATTGTGTGCATATCTCCCGGCAGAATCCTTTCCGCCGGAACTTCTGACCGGAGTGCTGCCAGATCCCCGCCAAAATCATTCAAAAACAACGCCAGCAGCTTGATCTCCCGATAGCTGTTCGAGATCGTTCCGTACTGCCGGATCGGTGCATTGAAATCGTAATTGATCTCCGGCAGATCGTTCAGATATCCCGTCGCGCGGCTCTCCTGCAGCGTGGAAAGCTTTCCCTTCGGATTGCTGCCGCCGTGATACATATAGTAGCCGAGCAGTCCTGCTCCGCTTCCCATTTTCACAGTAGACATGGCTCCGACATCGCGTCCTGCAGCCACCGGTCTTCTGTGCATGGTGACCTGAAGGCCGCCGCCCAGTTCCGCCGTCAGAAACGGGAAATCTTCTTCGTTGTAGCTGTTTGCATTCTCCACATGGTGGTCACACGCAATCAGCGAGTCGTTCCGCGTGTGGCTGAACACAAAGTTTGCATTCGGCTCAATCTCACATGTCCGCTGATCCCACGGTGCTTCACAGTAGCCGCCCATCACCGGCAGCAGATCGCCGATGCAGGCTCCGCCCCATCCGGTCGCCGTGTACAGCGGCGCATCGAATCCGATCTCTTTTGCCATTGCTGTCAGCGTGCGGATATGTGCCTCGCCCTCCGGTCCCTGCAGACCGCCGACGTGGCCGTACTCATTCTCGATCTGAACGCCGATCACCGGACCGCCGTCTTTTTCCATGCAGCCGTCCACCTGCTCATAAACCTTCGTCCAGAACCGTCTGACATAGCTAAGATACTCCTCGTTGTTGCAGCGGATCGCCATGCCTTCTTTTTCTTTTCGAATGATCCAGTCCGGAAAACCGCCGTTCCGCACTTCCCCGTGCACGAACGGTCCGATGCGGAGGAATACCGACAGGCCGACCTTCTGGCACAGTCTGACGAAGGTTCCGATATCGCGGCATCCTTCGAAATCAAATACATTTTCCTCTTCCTCGTGGTGAATCCAGATCACATAGGTCGAAACAATAGAAACACCGCCTGCTTTGATCTTGCGCAGTGACTCCTCCCACCACTCTTTGCGGTACCGGCTGTAATGCATTTCGCCCATCACTGGAAACCACGGTTTCCCGTCTTTGATCAGATAATCCCTGCAATAGCTGTATTCTGCTCCCATATTCTGCTTTTCCTTTCGCTGTTTTCTTATACTCCCTTTTTCCAATTACCCATATGTCTTTACAAGTCTTTCAAATTCTTCTCCCGTAATATTTATCACTCCACCGTGCCGTTTTTTATTTTTGCCCATACCATACGCTTCATCGCTGACCACTTTAAAATTTCCATGTTCCAGATCCTCTGCAATCAAAGGCATATATCCTCCCTGGGTCGCAAAGCGATCCACAATCAGACACCATTTCTCCGCATCATTCAATTTGTAGATTTCCGGACCCTCCACGCCACAAATACCATCCAATTCACCACAGCTTATTTTCTCAAAGGGACCTGTAAGCAAATCTTTTCCTCTCTCCGCCTGAATTTCCTTTGATGTCTCATTTTTAGAAAAACGATAATAATACGCTCCCTCTTTTATGATGGTAGTATCAATGATGTGTGTATCCTTCTCTATGTATTTTTCCGTTTTTGTAAAATTCCGGAAATCCTCTGTAAAAGCACAGTAGATGCGCTGTTTTGCCTTTTCTTCCCCTTTTTCTTTTACCATTGATGCCCAGAACACCATATATTTTTTTCTTGTCGGATCGTATACCGCTTCCGGCGCCCATACGCATCCGGCATCCTCGCATCCAACTTCTTCCAGCCGTTCTCTACTCCAGTTTACAAGATCCTGCGATTCCCATACAACAATGGATCTGCTGCCTTCATACTGTGCTGCATCCCATCCCTTTCCGGATGCAATTCTAAGATCTGTTGCGATAAGATAAAATTTTTCTTCCTGCACTGCTCTGATGATAAATGGATCTCTGACTCCTTTTTCTCCGATGTGAGAGCGCAAAACTGGTTTTCCGCCATTTAAATCCATCCAGTGCAGTCCGTCTTTGCTTACCGCAAAATAAATCTGCTCCCCATCCTCACTTTCACCGGTGAAATAAACAAACAAATATCCTTTCTGCTTTTTCATGAACTCCTCCAGCCTTTTATTCCTTTACACTTCCTAATGTCAAACCTGCCGTAAAATACTTCTGGCAGAACGGATAAACAACCATTAACGGTATAATAGACAGGAAAATCTGTGCAGCTTTCATGTTCGTATTATTGACTTTTAACAGTTCAACAACCTGTGACAAATCTCCGCTCTGCAGTACAGAATTGATGTCCACAATCATCGTCTGCAAAAACGACTGCAGTGGATAGTTTTCCGTAAAGTTCGAATAGATCAGACCGTCAAACCAACTGTTCCAGTGATTGATCAGTGCAAACAAAGCTACTGTTGCTATAGAAGGTTTGGATAACGGCAGATAAATTTTCCACATAATCTGCCATTGACTTGCTCCTTCCAGCATAGCGGACTCTTCCAGTGCTTCTGGAATTCCCCGGAAAAAGTTCATCATAAGGATCACATTAAAAATCGGTACTGCACACGGTAAAACCAATGCCCAGATAGAATCAATCAGTCCCAGCTTCGATACAACATAATACGTCGGAATCAGACCGCCATTAAAGATCATCAAAAACACAAAATACGCAGAATAATATTTTCTCGCCGGAAATATCGTATCCGATTTTGACAATGGATATGCCGCTAAAATAGTAACAAGCATATTCAACGGCACACCGATGATGACTCTTTTCAGCGAGACCAGTACGGCTGTCCAGAATCTGTCATCCTGCAAAACAAATTTATAGGCGGATAATGTAAATTCAACCGGAAGAAGCTTTACCTGATTCGTCATGATCGCATGGGAACTGCTGAATGACTGTGCCAGCACATTTAAAATAGGCACGAGACACATGATTACAAAAAGAAATATAATGACTGCATTAAAAAGCAGAAATACTCTTCTTTTGGGTGAAACTTTTATTTTATTCATGTTCCTGCTTCCTTTCCTAAAATACTCTGTAACCGGCTAATTTTTCTGCCATTTTATAGGATATAACGATCAAAATTCCCGAAACGATAGATTTAAAGAATCCTACCGCAGCGGAAAGCGCATATTGCTGATTGACCAGTCCCAGACGATACACCAGCGTATCAATGATGTCTCCTGTCTCATATACGCTTGCACTGTACATATTGAAAATCTGATCAAATCCAGCATTTAAAATACCTCCGATTGACAGAACGGTCATAAGTACAATAATCGGAGCGATTCCCGGCAGTGTAACATGCAACGTCTGTTTCCATCTTCCTGCTCCGTCAATGGATGCCGCTTCATAAAGACCCGGATCAATTCCTGTCAGCGCTGCAAGATAAACAATCGCATTGTAACCGAAATTTTTCCAGATATCTGTAAAGATCATGGTCCATGGGAAAAGATGTTTATTCCCAAGAAAATCAATTGGTGTTTTTATCAGGTTCAGATTCATCAAAACAGTATTTAATAAACCTGCATCATCCTGTGTGCTTCCCTGCGATAAAAAGTTGATAAAAATGCCCGCCAAAACAATCCAGGACAGAAAGTACGGTAAGTATGTAACCGTTTGTGCTGCTTTCTTGGCCCACTTGCATCGGACTTCGTTTAATAAGAGTGCAAACACAATCGGCACCACCAGATTACCCGCAATCTTTCCCAATGCGATCACCAGTGTATTTCGAACAGCCGGCGCAAAATTTGGTAAGTTCATCAACGTTCGGAAATTCTTCAGACCAACCCATTTGGAATGTAAAAATCCAAGGCCCGGCTGAAAATTCTGAAATGCCATAACAAGTCCAAAGATAGGAAGATAGTTAAATATAAACAACAGTACACACGGTAATAACAGCATCAGATGAAAACTTCGCTGACGTGCTTTAAATACCTTGATCGACTGCTTTTTTTTGCTCTTCATACACACATCACTCCTTTATTCTGCCTTTTCGTTAAAAAAAGATGTGCGCTTTACCGCACACCTTTTTTATCCGTCCGCTTCTATTCCTTATGAATGATTTGCATCATACCATTCCTGTGCTTCTTTTGTCGATTCCTCGCCGCCCAGAGATTCCCAGGATTCCAGGAAGTCGTCATAGCTGTCTACACTCTGTCCGGTAATAATTTTAACGATTGTCTCAACTGTCATGCTGTTCAGTGTTGAAAATGCATTTGACATTTCATCCGTCGGAACATAGTTATATGCAGAATAATTAAAGTCACCTTCCTCAATCAACTGGAGCATGGTGATTCCGCCTCCAAGATCATCTCCATAAACAGTATAATTGCTGATGCCGGTCTCAACGTCTGCATCGTCTTCCGCCAGTTTATCCTGAATCGTTCCATCTTCTACCGCATTCAGATAGGCAAGAATTGGATCTGCCGATAATTTTCTTGATGCGCTTAAACTGTCAGTATTCCCGTTCTTTACAGCTTCATGGATATCTGCTACGCAGTCAATACTTTCGGTTGGCGAAGTAAGCTGGATCAGTGCTGTCTTCCATCCACTGTATTTTCCTGTCTCCCCGTTATATTTCGCATATTCTTCAGCGTTTTCTGGATAGCAGAACTTCTCTACTGCAAGATTTGACAGTTTAACAAGTGCTTCCGGGTTGCTGCATTTGCTGCTTACTACATAGTATCCATTTGGCTGGGTTGGAATATATGCCTTAGAAGATCCCTCTCCCATTCCATCCGGAATCTTAGCAGTCGTAATGTGCGCATTGATATCTGATTTCATTGCATCAATCGCCGGTACCATTGCTCCCCAGTTTGGTGCAAACCAGATTCCGCATTTTCCTGATCCGATATCCTCGAGAAGCTGGTTATAATCCATGGTGCTGAAATTCTTCGCAAGAGAACCATTGCTGTACATCTCCTGCAAATCGGTAAGTCCGGCTTTCATTTCTTCTGAAAGGGCTCCTCCCCATTCTACTTTTCCATCCTTCTCGATGAACGAAAACTGTCCATTCCAGTGTCCGGGCGCTGCTCCATAGCCTTCAAAAAATGCCTGCAGGCCTGACCAGTATGTAAATCCGTCTTTTCCACATAATGCAAGTCCATAGGTATCATTTTTTCCATTTCCATCCGGATCGTTATTCGTAAATGCTGCTGCAACTTCTTTTAACTCTTCCATGGTTTCAGGCATTGCAAGTCCGAGATTGTCTAACCAGTCCTGACGGATAAACATCATCATCGCAGAACTGTGGTTGTCGTATACCTGTGGAATTGCATATAATTTTCCGTTCACTTTTGCTGAATCCAATGCGCTGTCGCCGCCTGCTGATATGTATTCTTTCAGATGATCTGTCGCATACGTTTCATAAGCATCGTCAATGCTGGCAATCACTCCCGTCTGCGCATATTTTACAAGATCCGCTCCACTTACAAACATAATATCCGGATAGGTTCCTGATGCAATCGCCGTTGTACGCTTCGTATCTGCCTGCGTTCCATCGACATTGTACATCAGTTTCATATTATATCCTTCTTCTTTGTAAAGATCCCACCAGTCATTGTTTTCTGCATCCTGTCCCGGTGCCCATGAGAAATCGGAATTATAAGCCACTCCAACGTTCAATGTAACTGGTTCCTCATATCCAAACACGTTCCCGTCATCTGTAACTTCGCTGCTCTGGCTGACTGCACTTTTTTCACCAGATTCACTGCCGCACGCTGCCAGTCCCGCAGCCATGGCCAACACAAGTAAAACAGATATTACTTTTTTCTTTTTCATTCTCTTCGTTACCTTCCTATTCTGTCAAGCCTAAATTTATTGATTTTACAGGCTTTGACGATTTTT
>CAVLAW010000082.1:0-9632 GCA_963661155.1 Tidjanibacter massiliensis
CCCAGTGGATCTTCGGTGGTGACGGATGGGCTTACGATATCGGATTCGGCGGCGTAGACCACGTACTTGCCAGTGGAAAAGATATCAACGTAATGGTATTCGATACCGAGGTTTATTCCAACACAGGCGGACAGTCCTCCAAATCTACTCCGACCGGTGCAGTAGCACAGTTCGCAGCAGGCGGTAAAGAGACCAAGAAGAAAGATATGGCAAGCATCGCAATGAGCTATGGTTATGTATACGTAGCACAGATCGCTATGGGTGCTGATTACAACCAGGCAGTTAAAGCAATCGCAGAGGCTGAGGCATATCCGGGACCGTCCCTGATCATCGCTTACGCTCCATGTATCAACCATGGTATCAAGAAAGGTATGAGCAAAGCACAGACCGAGGAGCAGCTCGCTGTTCAGACTGGATACTGGCATTGCTTCCGCTTCAACCCGGCACTTGCTGCAGAGGGCAAGAGCGCATTCACTCTGGATTCCAAAGCTCCGTCAGGAGATTATCAGGAATTCCTGAACGGCGAGGTACGTTACAACTCTCTGAAACGTGCAAACCCGGCGAAAGCAGAAAGACTGTTCGGCAAGAACGAGCAGGAAGCAAAAGACCGTTACACTTACCTGAACAAACTCGTAAAACTGTACGGCGCAGAAGAGTAATTCATTCGACTGGATTGCTCCAAGATAAAATAGAAAGAGGCCATGCCCGAAAGGGTGTGGCCTTTTTTGCGGCAAAAAAGGAAGAATAAAAAACTTGTCGCAAAACTATTGACAAAATATATAAAGCAAGAAACAAGTAAGAAACCTTTGGCAACCTACCAAAAGTATGATATAATACCACATAGATATTTTGAGGATAAACTGTCCTCTAAGAGCGAAGAAAGGACTCAACCACAAATGACAGTAGACAACAGCTTCACAATGAAGAAATTTCAGAGCATGGAAATGATCTATGTGACATTTTCCCAGATCACGAAACTCCCATACGTAGAGTGTGATCCGGAAACCTTTGATGATCAGGTATACATGTTTATCGAAGAAGAAGCAGCCAAGGAGTTTGCAAAATCCTATGTAGAGAAGAACACTCCGCTGCTCACCGTAAAAGTACTGCGCAAGCAGATGCCGAACTTTTATATGGGACTCTACGCCGAGGGCATCAACATGGTCATCTTCCACGAAGGAGACCAGACCCGCCGCATCGAGCTCGAGCAGATTTTCCCGAAACCGGATATGGAAAAAATGAATCAGCAGAAACTTCCGGTTCTGAACCCGGGCGTACAGCTCACCGTCGTATACTTCCTGCAGGAACTCAGAAAGCCCAACCAGAGAAGAGACGATGCCGAGCGGATGCAGCACCTGCGTGAACTCGAGGAGGAAATGCTCGTCAACCTGATGCGAAGCAAATTTATCCTCGCGATCGACATCTCCCAGGTACAGGGCGAATTCGACCCGGCTCATCCGGGACCGGATGTCCGCATTCCGTACATCAAAAACCAGAACGAAGACATCTTCCAGCCGCTGTTCTCCGATATCGGCGAATTCCAGAAATTCCGTCCGGATCCGCAGGCAAAACTCCGTCTGGCAGCCATTCCGTTCCAGCACCTTCTGCCGTATCTGATGAAACAGGCCAAAGGCTTCGTCATCAATCCGTCCGGCTTCAACCTGCTGCTGACAAGAGAACAGCTTCAGAGAATTTTAGGAGCACAGGCACAGAGCGTCCGCCCGAATCTTGAGGCGATGATGGCACAGGCTGCTGCAGCACAGGCACAGAAAAATGCACATAACAACGCTGCAAACGACGAAGTCAAAGACCATGTCGATGAGGCAGAAAACACCGATCCGGCAACAGACAGCGAAGAATAAATACCAGACAGGGCCGCAGAAAATCCCAGCAAACGGGCACTGCGGTCCGTTTTTAACGGCACAAAACCGGAAATAATAGAGAAAAAAGCAAGAAAGGACATAATACCATGAACGCAGAACATTGCAAAGCCTATACCCTGCTGCAGGAACAGCAGATCGATGATATCCACGCACACGGCTACCTCCTCCGCCACAACAAGAGTGGAGCCCGCGTACTTCTTCTGGAAACCGAGGATGACAACAAAGTATTCAACATTGCCTTCCGTACCCCGCCGGCCGACAGCACCGGCATAGCACATATTCTGGAGCACAGCGTTCTCTGCGGATCCCGCGAATTCCCGCTGAAGGATCCTTTCGTAGAACTCGTCAAAGGTTCCTTAAACACCTTCCTGAACGCCATGACCTATCCGGACAAAACCATGTATCCGGTGGCAAGCTGCAACGATGCCGATTTCCAGAACCTGATGCACGTTTACATGGATGCCGTATTCTATCCGAACATCTACCAGCACGACGAAATCTTCCGTCAGGAAGGCTGGAGCTACCATCTGGAAAATGAAAACGATCCGTTGACCTACAATGGTGTTGTATACAATGAGATGAAAGGAGCCTTCTCCTCCGCAGACGAGGTGCTGAGCCGTGAAACTTTCAATACCCTGTTCCCGGACACCCCGTATGGAGTAGAATCCGGCGGAGATCCGTCCTGCATCCCGAACCTGACCTACGAAAACTTCCTGAAATTCCACCAGACCTATTACCATCCGTCCAACAGTTACATCTATCTGTACGGAAACATGAATATGGAAGAAAAACTGGCATGGATGGATGAAAAATATCTGTCCCACTTTGATGCCAAAGAAGTGAACTCTGAAATTCCGTACCAGAAACCATTCACAGAAAAACTCGACCTGATCCGCGAGTACCCGGTGCTCGACGGCGATCCGCTCGAAAATAACGCCTACCTGTCCTACAACATGGTCATCGGCAGCGGACTGGATGTAAAATTAAACGTAGCATTTTCTATTCTGGAGTATGCACTCCTCGACGCACCGGGTGCACCGGTGAAACAGGCACTCCTTGACGCACACATCGGAAAAGACGTTTACGGATCCTACGAGGATGGCATTTTACAGCCATTCTTCTCCATCGTGGCAAAAGATGCCGATGAAAAAGAGAAAGAAAAATTCCTGTCCATCATCCGCGGCACACTGGAAGACATCGTGAAAAACGGCATTGATCAGAAAGCCATTGAGGCGGGCATCAACTATTTCGAATTCCGATTCCGCGAGGCCGATTTCTCCAACTTTCCGAAGGGCCTGATGTACGGCATTGACGTTTTCGATAGCTGGCTGTACGACGAGAATAAGCCATTCGCTTACCTGCAGCAGCTTGCGATCTACGATGAACTGAAAAAACTGGCAAAAGAGGGTTATTTCGAGAACCTGATCCAGACCTATCTGCTGGACAACACTCATGCATCCATCGTAACACTCGTTCCAAAGACCGGCCTTGCCGCAGAAAACGATGCGAAGACCGCAGAAAAACTGCAGAAATACAAAGAAAGCCTTTCCAAAGAAGAAATCGAGAAAATTATCGCCGATACGAAAGAACTGGCAGAGTATCAGGAGGCAGAGGAGAGCGAGGAAGCACTCGAGTCAATTCCGCTTCTGAAACGGAGCGACATCAAACGTGAGTCGATCAAACTCTACAACGACGAACACGAAGTCGGCGGAACGACCGTGCTGCATCACAATGTATTTACCAACGGCATTGGTTACTTAAGCCTGCTGTTTGATACGAAAAACGTGCCGAACGAGCTGATCCCGTACATGGGTGTGCTGAAATCCGTTCTCGGCTATGTTGATACGGCAAACTACACCTACGGCGAACTCTTCAACGAGATCAACGCCCAGACCGGCGGTATTAACTGCGGCCTGCAGGTATTCCGCATCCCGGGAAATGATGACGACTGCCGCAGAATGTTCGGCATTCGTGCAAAATTCCTGTATGACAAGCTGGGATTCGTCATGGAAATGGTACAGGAGATCCTGAAGACCTCCCGCCTGGATGATGAAAAACGTCTCCACGAGATCATCTCCAGCATGAAATCCGGTCTGCAGAACCGCCTGTCCTCCGCCGGAAATGCAACGGCTGTCATGCGAGCAGCTTCCTATTACTCCCCGATGAGCAATTTCCAGGACCGCATCGCAGGCATCGGTTTCTACCAGCTCTTAAAAGATCTGGACGAGCATTTCGATGAGAAAAAAGCAGAACTGATTGCTAATCTGCAGACCCTGATGAAATACATCTTCCGCAAAGAGAACCTGACCGTATCCTACACCGCAGATGAGACAGGCTATGCGCCGCTGGAAGAGAAGATTGCGGCGTTCAAAGAAACCCTGTATACCGACGAAGTAAAACCGGGCAGCATCGAGTACAATTTTGAGCAGAAAAACGAGGCATTCCAGACCTCCGGTCAGGTACAGTACGTGGCACTCTGCGGAAACTTCGAGCGCGAAGGCTACGATTACACCGGCGCCCTGCGCATCCTGCGTGTCATGCTGAGCTACGATTACCTGTGGATGAACATCCGTGTCAAAGGCGGCGCTTACGGCTGCGGCGGAGCTTTCGGCAGAGGCGGCAATGCCTGCATTTCCTCTTACCGCGATCCGAACGTCGGAAAAACACTGGAAGTATACCGCGGCATCGGAGATTACGTCCGCAACTTCGAGGCTGACGAGCGTCAGATGACAAAATACATCATCGGAACCATCAGCGAACTCGATGTCCCGATGAACCCGTCCGCCAAAGGCCAGACCTCCGAGAGTGCATGGTTCAACGGCATCACCGAAGCCGATTTCCAGCAGGAGAGAGACGAGATCCTCGATGCAACGCTGGATGACATCCATGCACTGGCAGACCTTGTAGATGCAGCCTTAAAACAGAACAACATCTGCGTTGTCGGAAGCGAGGCGGCAATTCAGAAAGAGAAAGAACTGTTTAAGAACGTAGAGAACTTATAATTTAGGAGACGAAACAGTAATGGAAAACAATGCAAATTATAAATCCGGCTTTGTAGCCCTGATCGGCCGCCCGAATGTTGGAAAATCCACGCTGATGAACCATCTGGTCGGACAGAAGATTGCCATCACATCAAAGAAACCGCAGACCACCCGCAACCGGATTCAGACGGTCTACACGTGTGACGAGGGACAGATTGTGTTCCTCGATACACCGGGTATCCACAAGGCGAAAAACAAACTCGGCGAGTACATGGTCGATGTGGCCGAGAAAACCTTAAAAGAAGTCGATGTGATCCTCTGGCTGGTAGAGCCGAGCAACTTCATCGGAGCAGGAGAGCGCCATATCGCCGAGATCTTGGAAAAAGTCAACGCACCGGTCATCCTCATCATCAACAAGACTGATACCGTGGAGAAAGACAAAATACTGGAATTTATCGACACCTACCGCAAGCTGTTCCAGTTTGCCGAGATTATTCCGTGCTCTGCCCTGCGTCACCAGAACACAGGCGACATCATTCCAAGTATCTTCAAATATCTGCCGTACGGCCCGCAGTTCTACGATGAAGATACCATCACCGATCAGCCGATGCGCCAGATTGTGGCAGAGATTATCCGTGAGAAAGCGCTGTATGCTTTAAACGAGGAGATCCCGCACGGCATCGCCGTTGTCATTGACCAGATGAAAGACCGCCCGAACGGGAAAATCGTCGATATCGACGCGACAATCATCTGTGAACGCGACTCCCACAAGGGCATCATCATCGGAAAACAGGGCGCGATGCTGAAGAAGATCGGAAGCAACGCAAGATACGAGCTGGAGCAGATGCTGGAGCAGAAAGTCAACCTGAAACTCTGGGTCAAAGTCAAAAAAGACTGGCGCGACAGCGATTTCCTCGTGAAGAACTTCGGATATGACAAGAAGAAACTTGATTTCTGATTTTACATTACAATAAGGAAGAAATATGCGAGAAGCAATGAATGTAAGCGGAATGGTATTAGCTGCCTCCCCGGTCGGAGAGTACGACAAGCGTGTCGTGATCCTGACCCGGGAGCTCGGCAAAATCACCGCCTTCGCACGAGGCGCCCGCCGTATGAAAAGCCCTCTGATGGCCGTCTCCAACCCGTTCGTCTTCGGCGAGTTCCAGGTCTACGAGGGCCGCGACAGCTACACCCTCTCCGGAGCGAATATCAAAGAATACTTCCTCGATCTGGCACAGATGCAGCCCGGCGTCTATTACGGGTTCTATTTCCTGGAACTGGCAGAATATTTCGGTCAGGAAGGAAACGACGAAACCCAGATGCTGAACCTGCTGTACGTGACAATGAACGCCATCCGCCGCCAAAAACAGGATCTCCGCCTGATCCGGTGCATCTTCGAACTGCGCACCATCACGATCAGCGGAGAAGCGCCGCAGATGTTTTCCTGCATGGAATGCGGCACGAAAGAAAATCTGACCATTTTTTCCCTGCGCGACAGCGCCATCTACTGCCCGACCTGCGGAAAAACCATCAAAGATCCCTGGCCGCTACAGCCTGCTACCGTGCTGGCATGCCGCTATGCGATTGCGGCACCGCTGGAGAAACTGTATGGGTTTACGGTGAATGAGGACATTCTGGATGAACTGGAGCGGGTGGTGCGGGTGTATCTGCATCGGTATGTGGAGAAGAAGATGAAGACACTGCAAATACTGGATATGATGAAATAGAAACTGTAATAATTTACAAGAATGTGAAAAAAATATGTCCAGATTGCTGTCCACATATTTACAAACAGTTTGAGATGGGATAAAATACTCAAGATAAAGAAAAAACCTACGGTAGTTGTAGCAGTGTTGAGACATCACAGAAACGTGAATCTGCAATTTTGTTTTGGATAGAATGGTAACAAGAAAAGATAGAGAAACTATGCGAAGCAGACTGCTGTTATGAAAAGTAGGAGAGAAGAGTAGTAATAGGGGAGAGAAATATGTACAAAAAATCATCCACAGGCTGGCTGAAGCACCTGGACTTCATGATTCTTGACATCATCTGCCTTCAGCTCGCATTCATTATGGGTTATTTTTTGAGGCATCACAGCCTGAATCCATATGGAAGCACGATTTACCGAAACGAAGCCATCGTATTCGCGCTGATTCAGGTGATGATCATGTTCTTCGACGATTCCTTCAAGAACGTTATGAAGCGTGGTTATGTAGTAGAAATCGGAAAGACCTTGAAGAACATGATATACATCATTGTACTCGGTGTATTCTATCTGTTCCTGATTCAGGAAGGAGACCGGTTCTCCAGAGCAACGATCATCCTGACCGGCGTTCTGTACGGAATCATTTCTTATCTGATGCGTACGGGATGGAAACTTGTTTTAAAGAAAAAGAGCAACGGCGAACACAGCAGCCGTTCCCTTCTGGTACTGACAACCGAAAAACAGTCGCAGCCAGTCATCAAAAGCCTTCTGGATTTTGATTATACAGGCATCCGCCCGACCGGCATTGTCCTTGTAGAGCAGGACAAAACCGGACACAAAATCCATGGAGTACCGGTTGTATCCACACTTGCAGATGCAGCCGAATACGTCTGCCGCGAATGGTACGACGAAGTGCTGATTGTTCTGCCGTCAGGAAAAGAAATTCCGCAGAAAGTATTCGATGCTTTCGTCGAGATGGGAATCACCATCCATGTAAAAATTGCAGATGTCAACGAAATGCAGGGCAAAAACCAGACTGTAGAGCGCATGGGCAATTACACCGTGATCACAACCTGCATCAACATGGCAAGCGCAGGCCAGCTCGTCCTGAAACGAATTATGGACATCTGCGGCGGTCTTGCAGGATGCATCCTGACCGGAATTATCTTCCTGTTCGTCGCTCCGGCGATCTACATCAAGTCTCCGGGTCCGATCTTCTTTTCCCAGTATCGGGTAGGAAAGAACGGAAGAAAATTCAAGATCTACAAATTCCGCAGTATGTACATGGATGCGGAAGAGCGCAAAAAAGAACTGATGAAACAGAACCGCGTCAGCGACGGTCTGATGTTTAAAATGGAAAACGACCCGCGTGTCATCGGCAGCGAAAAAGGCCCTGGCAAGGGAATCGGAAACTTCATCCGCAAAACATCGCTGGATGAATTCCCACAGTTTCTCAACGTATTAAAAGGCGACATGAGCCTCGTAGGAACCCGTCCGCCGACAGTAGACGAATGGGAAAAATATGAGCTTCACCACAGAGCAAGACTGGCGATCAAACCAGGCCTGACCGGTATGTGGCAGGTCAGCGGACGAAGCGATATTACGGACTTCGAAGAAGTTGTAAAACTGGATACGAAGTACATTTCAGAATGGTCTTTTATGCTGGATATCAGAATCCTGTTTAAAACCGTACTGATAGTATTCGGTCAGAAAGGCTCTATGTAAAAAGAAACGAATCCGATCCGTAAAAACCTAAGGAATTAGCTACTGTGCTGAAAAACGCAGATGTGTTGCGATAGAGGGAGCAGTGTGGTAGAATGGGGATAGATTGAAAAGATCGGCGAAAAAGGGCGAAAAAAGATTTATGAAGGAAAACATAGAGATGCCCCAAGGGGAGGCATGGGGAGAGGTCTTCCTGGGCGGGAGGTCCAAATAATAGCAATTATTTGGAGTTAAGAGGCCGTGAATGAGAGATTGTTCATGGCTTCTGCAATGTAAAACAAACTTCGAGAGGAAAAGATTATGAAGAAGGATTACAAAATTGCAGTGGCTGGTACTGGTTATGTTGGATTATCGATTGCTACCTTACTTTCACAGCATCATCAGGTAACCGCGGTTGATATCGTGCCGGAAAAAGTAGACCTGATCAACCGTCGTAAATCACCGATTCAGGATGATTATATTGAAAAATATCTTGCAGAGAAAGACTTAAACTTGACCGCAACTCTGGATGCCCAGGAAGCATATTCCGATGCGGATTTTGTTGTAATTGCTGCACCTACAAACTATGACTCTAAAACACAGCATTTCGACACTTCTGCTGTAGAGACTGTAATTAAGCTGGTTATGGAATATAATCCGAACGCAATCATGGTAATCAAATCTACAATCCCTGTTGGCTACACCACAAGTGTAAGAGAAAAATTTAACACTAAAAACATTATTTTCAGCCCAGAGTTTTTACGAGAAAGTAAAGCATTATATGACAATCTTTATCCAAGCCGCATCATCGTTGGTACAGATTTGCAGGATGAACGATTGGTGGAGGCAGCTCATGAGTTTGCCGGTCTGCTTCAGGAAGGTGCCATTAAAGAAAATATTAATACGCTATTCATGGGATTTACAGAGGCAGAGGCTGTCAAACTGTTTGCAAATACATATTTAGCACTTCGGGTTGCTTACTTTAATGAGCTGGATACCTACGCAGAAAGTAAGGGACTGAATACACAACAGATTATCGACGGTGTCTGCCTTGATCCTCGAATTGGAAGCCATTACAACAATCCGTCCTTCGGTTACGGCGGTTACTGCCTGCCGAAAGATACGAAGCAGCTGCTGGCAAACTATGCTGATGTACCGGAGAATTTGATCGAAGCTATCGTGGAAAGCAACAGAACCAGAAAAGATTTTATTGCAGACCGCGTTCTGAAACTGGCTGGTTACTATGGCTACGATGCAGAGAATGAGTTTGATGAGAACAAGGAAAAGGCTGTCACGATCGGTGTGTATCGTCTGACCATGAAGAGCAACAGCGACAACTTCCGCCAGAGTTCAATTCAGGGC
>CAVLAW010000083.1:0-9566 GCA_963661155.1 Tidjanibacter massiliensis
AGCCACATCGAGATGTAGCGCAGCGGAATCGAGATGGGGATCTGAATAGTTACTCTATTTCAAACAGACACCATGGATAAAAAGGGAGAAAAATACCATGAAGATTGGATTTGACAATGAAAAGTACCTAAAAATGCAGTCCGAGCACATCCGCGACCGCATCAACCAGTTTGACAACAAGCTGTATCTGGAGTTCGGCGGAAAGCTGTTCGACGATTTCCACGCATCCCGCGTTCTGCCGGGCTTTGCACCGGACGCGAAGCTGCGCATGCTGATGCAGCTCTCTGACCAGGCTGAGATCGTAATGGCGATTTCAGCGGCCGATATCGAAAAAAATAAAATCCGCGGCGACCTCGGCATCACTTATGACAGCGACGTGCTCCGCCTGATCGATGAGTTCCGCGGACGCGGCCTCTACGTCGGAAGTGTTGTCATCACGCAGTATTCCGGCCAGCACAGTGCAGACGCTTTCAAGAAGAGACTGCAGAAACTCGGCATTCCGGTTTACATTCACTACACGATTCCGGGCTACCCGCACAATGTACCGCTGATCGTGAGCGATGAGGGATACGGAAAGAACGAGTACATCGAGACGACCCGTCCGCTCGTTGTCGTTACCGCACCGGGACCGGGAAGCGGAAAAATGGCAACCTGCCTTTCCCAGCTTTACCATGAGCACAAACGCGGTGTCCATGCCGGTTATGCAAAATACGAGACCTTCCCGATCTGGAATCTGCCGCTGAAACACCCGGTCAACCTGGCTTACGAGGCTGCTACCGCCGATCTGAACGACGTCAACATGATCGACCCGTTCCACCTCGAAGCGTACGGCGTTACTACCGTCAACTACAACCGTGACGTTGAGATTTTCCCGGTTCTGCGCGCAATCTTCCAGCAGATCTTCGGCGAGAGCCCGTACAAATCTCCGACAGACATGGGTGTCAACATGGCCGGAAACTGCATCATCGATGATGAGGCATGCCGCGAGGCTTCCCGTCAGGAGATCATCCGCCGCTACTACACTGCTGTGGACGGTATCGCAGATGGCTCCCGCTCTGAGACGGAGGCTTACAAGATCGAGCTTCTGATGAAACAGGAAAACATCGTTGCCGCAGACCGTACCACCGTTTCCCCGGCTCTCGTTCGTGCCGAGGCGACCGGCGCACCGGCTGCTGCCATGGAACTTCCGGACGGACGCGTCATCACTGGAAAGACCGGCGATCTGCTCGGATCAAGCGCAGCACTTCTTCTGAATGCGTTAAAAGAGCTCTCCGGCATCGACCACAATGTACACGTACTTTCCCCGGAATCAATTGCTCCGATCCAGACACTGAAAACGAAGTATCTCGGAAGCAAAAACCCGCGTCTTCATACCGACGAGGTTCTGATCGCCCTGTCCGCAACGGCTGCACAGAGCGAGGATGCGCAGAAAGCACTCTCCTGCCTGCCGCTGTTAAAGGGCTGCCAGGTACATTCCAGCGTCATGCTCACCGACGTGGACCGCAAAATGTTCCAGCGTCTGGGATGCGACCTGACCTGCGAGCCGAAATTTCAGTAAATAATTTTTGTATCTTGCTCATAAAAAAAGATCCAGGGCATACGGTACTTTCCGTATCTGCCCTGGACCTTTTTCTTTTCCAATCTCGATTATTATAAATTTTCTTTTCCGAATCCCATCGGCAGCAGCTCCTCGAGCGTCATCTCTTTCCAGGAACCGTCGCCTTTGCAGAGAAGAACGAGAAACTCATTCGGATCGACAAATTCGCGCAGAACCTGACGGCAGACACCGCACGGGGTGCAGAAGTCTTTCGGTGCCGACGCTCCCATTCCGCCGCAGACAGCAATCGCGTCAAATTCTGTCACGCCCTCGGAAACGGCTTTGAATACGGCGGTACGCTCTGCACAGCTCGTCGGCGTGTACGCTGCATTTTCAATGTTGCATCCTGTATAAATCGTTCCGTTCTTTGCCAGAACCGCCGCGCCTACGCGGAATTTCGAATACGGTACATAGGCAAACTTTCTTGCTGCCAGTGCTTTCTCCACCAGCTCTTTCTTGATACTTTCACTGATTTCTTTTTTCAAAGGAATACCTCTTTTCCTGATTTTCTTATTTCTGGTCTTCCCGGATCAGAATCCGCAGGGCCTCGATGGCTACCTGGATGGCGCCTTCCGTGTCGTGTGTAATGTGGTTCTCCATGCCGCGTTTCACGCGCTCCTGATTTCCCATAACCAGAAAATCGGATCCGGCACGGACACCGCGTGCGCTTGCTACGATAAAGAGCGCCGCCGATTCCATCTCCGATGCCTTGCAGCCGAGCTTCATCCACGCATCCCATTTTTTGATCAGCTCATCACCGACCGGCATCTGCTCCGGATCGTGCTGTCCATAGAAGGAATCCTTGCACTGTACCACGCCCGCATGGTACGTTCTTCCAAGATTCTTTGCCGCCTGTACCAGCGCATTCGTCACGGTAAGGTCTGCAACCGCCGGAAACTCGATCGGTGCATACTCTTTTGACGTTCCCTCTGCACGGATCGCTCCTGTCGCCACGACAATATCACCGCCCTGTACATCAAGCGCCATGCCGCCGCATGTTCCGACACGGATAAATGTATCGGCACCGCACTGGATCAGCTCTTCCATCGCGATCGATGCCGACGGTCCGCCGATACCGGTCGAAGTAACGGATACCTTTACGCCGTCCAGCGTACCCGTATAAGTCACAAATTCCCGGCTGTCTGCGACGAGCACCGGGTTCTCAAAGTACGCTGCAATTTTTTTACATCTCTTGGGATCTCCCGGCAGAATCACATACCGTCCCACATCGCCTTTCCGGATCTGCAGATGATACTGCAGCCCTTCTTCTCCTGAATAATTCTGCATATGCAAAAACCTCCTTTAACTTTTCCTTTGTGATGGTGAGTATCTTGTTACAGTTCACTGGTTCCCAGCGAACTGTAACATTCGCAGCCCTCATTTAAAGTTTTGCTTCGCAAAAGGAGGGCTGCTCACACCTGAATCACATTCTTACGCAGCAAAACAGCAAGTGTTTTGCTGCTGAGTGAACAATAACGGTATCTTTTATTGTACCACATTCCAGTACAATTACAAGGCTTGACAAATCTGTGTTTCATTCTGCATTGCCATTTTGGTCTGCAGATGCTACAATAGGCACAGAAACCAGTATCATTACTTTTTTTCTTTACAAGGAGGGATTTGATGAGTTCCTATGTACTTAGCTGCTGCTCTACCGCAGACCTCACCGAAGAACATTTCTCCAGCCGGGAAATATCATACATCTGTTTTCATTACAAACTGAATGACACCGAATACGCGGACGACCTCGGAAAATCCATGCCGTTCGACCAGTTCTACGCCGCGATGGCCGCCGGCGCTCCCACGAAAACGTCGCAGGTCAATGCAGCGGAATTCGAAGCTTATTTCGAACCATTCCTAAGAAACGGCAAAGACATTCTCCACGTCTGCCTCTCCTCCGGCATCTCCGGCGTGCTCAATTCCGCGATGATCGCCAAAGCGGATCTTGAAGAACGCTATCCTGACCGGAAAATTCTCATTGTGGACTCTCTCGGCGCTTCCTCCGGCTACGGCCTTCTGATGGACCGCCTCGCCGACCTGCGCGATGAAGGAAAGTCTCTGGAAGGCGTTTACGATTTTGCCATGAAAAACCGCCTCAACGTCCATCACTGGTTCTTCTCCACCGACCTTACCTTTTACGTGCGCGGCGGCAGAATCTCAAAAACCTCCGGCGCCATCGGCGGACTGCTCGGCATCTGCCCGCTGCTCAACATGGACCACGAAGGACGGCTGATTCCGAGATTTAAAATCCGTACAAAGAAAAAAGTCATCAAAAAAATCGTCGACCAGATGGAAGAAAATGCCGAGGGCGGTCTTTCCTACTCCGGCAAATGCTACATTTCCCAGTCCGCCTGTTACGAAGACGCGCGGGCTGTCGCGGATCTTGTCGAAGAACGATTCCCGCATCTGAAGGGAAAAGTCGAGATCAACTCCATCGGAACCACCATCGGCAGCCACACGGGGCCGGGAACGGTTGCGCTGTTTTTCTGGGGAAAAGAGCGCGTGGATTAATATTCTCAAATGCAAGGTGGCAAAAAGGCTCTGTCCATTGCAGACAGAGCCTTTGATCGTTTACATTTCTATCGTTTTCTGATTTCTCCACCATCAACGCACCAGCACGAATCCAAGATATCCGATTGCCGCACCAAGCGTATTCGTCACGACATCATCGAGCTGGCAGTAAAGAGGAATTGCCATCTGCATCACCTTCCATATTTTCGCGGATGATCGGAAACACCCGCCAGATAGTCGAGACTGCAGTCATACAGCTTTGCCAGCGTAATCAGACAGTCCAACGGAATCTCACGAATACCTTTTTCATACCGGTTGTAGGTGTCCGGGTGACTGAAAATCTTTCGCGCCGCCTGTGTCATCGAATAACCGCGTTTCAGGCGGAGCTCCTTTAACCGGATCAGCATTTTCTCCCGCTCCGGCGTCTCTTCTATTTTTCTGTGCATGAATTTCCTTCTTTTTCCTGTTCGGTTTCCGACACTGCCTTTTCCGCCTCCGGCACATATCCCGGATTGTCATCATATCCTTCCAGGAAATTGTGGCGGATGCCGTGCTGCTTGTAACCGACAACCGTATCAATATTGACATTCTCCACACTGCGGAAAATGTTGCTCTCGACAAATGGATTCACCTTTTTCAGGTTCTTAATCAGTTCCTTGATCTCCACACGTTTCGAACGGTTCTCCTCGTTATTGCAGGTCGTACAGGTGTCCGTGAACTTGCAGGCACACTGGATGAAATGCAGACCATTGTAATCTCTCCATGCCTTGATGTCATCCTCACGCACCAGATACAGCGGGCGGATCAGCTCCATGCCCTCGAAATGAATGCTGTGGAGTTTCGGCATCATCGTCTGCACCTGCGCACCGTAGAGCATTCCCATCAGAATCGTCTCGATGACATCATCGTAATGGTGGCCAAGTGCGATCTTGTTGCATCCGAGCTGCTGTGCAAAATGGTACAGATGGCCGCGGCGCATTCTCGCGCAGAGATAGCACGGGGAATTTTCCACATGGTAGACGGAATCAAAAATATCGGTTTCAAAAATCGTGATCGGAATATGAAGACTCTTTGCATTATCCTCAATCACCTTGCGGTTTTCCGGGCTGTATCCCGGATCCATAACCACAAATTTCACTTCAAAATCAAATTTGTTGTGAAGCTTCAGCTCCTGAAAGCATTTCGCCATCAGCATTGAATCTTTTCCGCCGGAAATACAGACGGCGATCTTGTCGCCCGGTTTTACCAGCTCGTACGTGTTGATCGCTTTCGTAAATTTGGACCAGATCGACTTTTTGAATTTCTTGCGGAGACTTTTCTCCACATCCGCTGCCTTGTCCTGCTCCTCCGGCGCGCTCATCACGTCCATCAGCCAGGCGATATAACCGCCCTCCAGGCTCACAGCGTCCCAGCCCTTCTCCTGCAGTTCTTCCGCAGCAGCCACACTGAACCGGCCGCGGCTGCAGCAAATGATCGTCTTTTTCGTCCGATCGATCGCCTCGCTCGTCTCGATCTCTTCTGTCTTCATCGCCAGCGCCCCTGGAATCGCACCGTGGGAGATTTCCACCGCATCGCGGATATCCACGATCTGATAGCTCGACGGATCGAGTTCTTTTAACTCTTTTATTGAAATAGTGGTACTCATGTCATTTTTCCTTTTCTCTTATTTCTTTCGAATATCCGAAAACGTATTCAGCAACAGATCACGTTTCCAGAACACCAGACCGGCACTCGCAAGCAGAATCGCATAGCGCAGAATCATGTAAGGGAAGATCAGATTGCAGATCACGCTTGCTCCAACCAGAAAAACGGAGCATGACAGAAGAAATCCGGCATTCATCAGATTTTCCTGAATTCCTTCCTTCACCAGAATCCGTTTGCTCACAATGTAATGGCCGACCGAATACAGCATGTAGCATGCCAGCGTCGTATAACCGGCGGCAATATAGCCGAACAGGTGGATGAAAATAAAGTTCAGCACCACATTCGCTCCCGCCGCAGCCATGGATGCCACCATCAGAAACTGTGTTTTTTCATAATAAAACTGCGGCATCGAAAGAATATTATAAATGAAGATAAAAAATACACTCGCTGCCACCGGCGGAATGATGTATACCGCCTCACGGTACTTCGGCGATCCAAAAATCAGCACCAGCTCCGGGCTGATCAGCATCAGCGCTACTGCCACACCGGCCACCACAAAACTCAGCAGTTCCAGTACCTTCCGCATTGAACGGACATCGCCCTTTTTGATCTTGCTGTACATCCACGGCGTCAGCGCGCTGTTCATACCGCTGATAAAAAGCTGCACCAGCATACCGATACTGTACGCCAGTCCATACAGCGCAACCTCCGTCTTTCCGACCATCTTGTCGATCATAATCCGGTCGCCCTGATTCAGGATAATGCCGGACAGATAATGCGGCACAATCGGAATTCCAATCCGCAGCGCATAGCCCCAGTATTCCTTCGAAAAGAACTCTTTTCCTTTGCAGAACTGGAACACAATAATCGGCACACAAATACAGATCTGCACTCCGACAATACCCAGGATTCGCATCATGGCCGTACCGCCGTTGCTCCGGATCAGCACCAGGCTCGCAATCGGGTTCATCAGCGCCTGCAGAATCGTCACACAGACCAGAATCCGGTACCGATACTCAAACCTCTGCCGCCCTGACCAGTAAGAAAGCGCCGGACTCAGCAGCGCTTCCAGAAACATCAGTAAAATCATGGATTTCGGCAGATTGAGGATCTTCTCCCAGAAATCCGATGTAAAACAATACAATGCAAAAACCGCACCCGTAATCACAAGTGTCAGTCCCTGCATCGCAGATGTATATTCATCCCGCTGCTTCTCGTACTTCGCCATCGCGTTGTCATAAACACCATTAAATAAGTACAGCGACGTCATAATCGTCAAAATCTGCAGCCAGGACAGATAAACCGTGTATGTTCCATACTCCTCCGTGCTCATCAGCCGCGTGAAAATTGGGACGGTGATGAACGAAATGCCTTTTTGTAAAAAACTGCAAATCGTAAACCAGAGAGCCGCCCGCGCCTGAATGGAGAGAGAACGGTATTTTGAAGTAATGTTCATTTAGAACTCCTTGCTGTTTGGGTTATTTGCGTGTTTTATGTTAACACAAATGGGCATGGAGTGCAAGAGGAAGGAGAGGAAATTCTTCCTCTCCGCTTCAATTATTAAGGCTTTTGACCCCGGCATCATGACATCTATTTACAAAGATATGGCAATTATTTGAATGCAGATCTGAATACGGCACTTTATTTACGGATTTTAGGACAAATAAAGAAAAAGGACCTCCGAAGAAGTCCTTAATCTCATGCTGTATTTACATTGTTTCGTATTTTTTCTTCAACCCTTCTGCCTTTCTCGCATCAAGGTCATCTTCATTTAGAATCCCGATAAGAGATTCTGTGATACTCTTCTCATGCGCTTTCTGATTATCACTATCAGTCTGCTTTTTTTGACTAATTTCCACATCACTCATACGCAGATTACTCCTTCTAACAGCCAGTCGATGACATTCACAACTTTTATGCCATCGTAATTTCCGAGTGAAAATCGATCCAGTGTCAGGACAATCTTTTCATAATTATCCTGAATGCTCCGCAACGGTCTCATCTCTCTTTCAAAGGTTTCTTCTGCCGTCATATCAGCAGTCACCTGATAATAGGTAAGCACACCTTCCTTCTGCGTTACAAAGTCTACCTCTGTAGAACCATATTTTCCGATATTGACTTTGCCGCCTCTTCGTGATAGTTCCAGATACACAATATTCTCAATGGTAAATCCAAGATCATATCGTTTTCTTGGAAGGATGTGGTTTCGAATTCCCATATCTACCATATAAAACTTATTATTGACCTTTAAGAGTTGTTTTCCCACAATGTCAAACCGCTCTACCGGATAGAAAATAAACGATTCCGTCAGAGCTTCAACATAATCGCTGACCGTGTTTTGCGAGACTTTTCTTCCTGATGAGGTCAGGTAATCTGTTATGCTCTTCATGGATACGGGACTTCCAATCACACTCGCCAGATATCTGGCAATCGTCTTCAGCAATGTGATGTCTGTGATTTTACGTCTCCCACCCTCTTTTTCTCTTCTTGCCTGCCGTTGCTCAATATCCTTTATGATAACAGTATTATAGATACCTTCAAGGTATTGGTCTACTTTTTCGTCTGTACGGTTCATTGCGGCCACATACGGAATTCCACCTGTTTTCATGAACTCTGCAAAGGCTTCTTCTTTTGCCAAACCGGTCACCACCGTATATTCGCGGAATGAAAGTGGCAACATCTTGATTTCTGTATACCGACCTGATAAAAGTGTCGCAAGTTCACTTGACAGCATATACGCATTTGATCCTGTAATGTAAATATCTACATTATCTCGAATATAAAGACTGTCAACGACTTTCTCAAACGACGGAACTTCCTGAATCTCATCCAAAAAGATATATGTCATCTTACCAGCACACAAACGTTCTTTGAGATACTGATACAATTTCATATAGTCCTTCAGCGGTTCATAATCCAGATTTTCAAAATTGATGGAAATAATCTGTTCCGGTTTAATGCCCTCTGCTAAAAGTCTTTGCTGATACTGCTCCAGAAGTACAGACTTTCCGCAGCGGCGAATTCCGGTCACGACCTTAATCTGCTGTTCATCTTTCCATGCCCAAAGCTGATCAAGGTATTCTTTTCGTTCAACCATATCTGCATTCCTCCTTTTTCCCAGTATATCATATTATGCGCAAAACATTAAATTTTTTCCTATTTCAGAAACTTTTTTCTATTTGTTTCAACATTTTCCGATTTCGGAAAATATATGAACGTAAGGCACAGCCCCTTCCGGTGCGTGTGTCCTTTTATTGTCAACTTCCAGCAAAATTAACTCTCGTTATGCCTGCTATCGCATTATTCATCTCCCCATTCATCCCAACCGGGAGCATTCTATTCTGCTCCCCGGTTACGGCACATATTACCGTAGAGTTTTGCACATAGCAAGTTGGTATTTACTCAAACATTCCCGATGCTGCAATCTTTTTGACTGCCTCAATTGCCACATCATAAGTTACATCTTCTTCCAGGATGCGGGCAGTGATATTTTCGTAATCCTCTTTATAAACTTCGTTCTCTATCAGAAAATTCAACATCTCAGGCACATTCACATCCGGCTACGCAGATAGACAGATATTCGTCATCGCTCTCACGCCTCGCACTTCTTTGAACACAATAAAATCCTGACGCTCCGACAATTCCCGAAGAATCATCGTCACATAATAATCCTTCTCTGCAACAATCGGCAGGATGTGAAAGTATTCACTTGCCAGATTAACCGCATTTGTAAATTCTTCTCTATTCTCATGCAGATACGCCATTTAATAATCCCACCTCATACATATTTTTATAAATCCGCTCAGGATAGTAT
>CAVLAW010000084.1:0-9513 GCA_963661155.1 Tidjanibacter massiliensis
TTTTCAAACTTCATTGCCAGAGTTTCGCTGGCATGATCTATCAGAATTCCGAGAGATCATAATGTTATCACGAAGCAGCTCTGCTGCTAATGATCTGAAATTGTTTTGTATAAATCAGCCTTTTACTGCGCCGAGTGCAATACCTTTTGCGTAGTATTTCTGGAAGGATGGGAAAATCAGCATGATCGGCAGGATTGCAACGAATGCGATTGCCATCTGGATTCCGGTTGCCGGAATGCTTGCTGCTGCAGAACCCACGTTTGCATCCGAGCTCTGTGCGATGTACTGAATGTTCTGTACCATCTGATTCAGAAGGTTCTGCACGTTGAACAGATCGGTTCTCTTTACGATGTAGTACAGACCATTGGTCCAGTCATTCCAGTAAGCCAGTCCTGCGAAAGTTCCCATGGTTACCAGGATCGGTTTTCCAAGCGGAAGAACGATTTTCCAGAAGATCGTAAACTGGCTTGCGCCGTCGATCTCTGCTGCCTCATACAGGCCGTCCGGAATACTTGATGTAAAGTAGGTACGAATCATCATAACGTTCCATGCAGAAAGCAGGAAGTTTGGAAGTAACTGTGCAAAAATCGTGTCTTTTACATGGAAGGTTCCGGTCCACATGATGTAAGATGGAACGATACCGCCGTTAAACAGCATGGTGAAGAAAACGAAGAACATCATGAATTTTCTTCCCGGAAGATTCTTGATTGACAGCGGATATGCCATCAGTGCAGAGAGCAGAACGTTCAGCAGCGTTCCGACCAATGTAACAACAATGCTGACTCCGTAAGCTCTTAAAATCACGCCGCCGGATTTGATGATGTAGGAATAGGATGCAAGGGAAAACTTTTTCGGGAAGAAAGAGTATCCATTTGCTACCAGTGCAGCTTCATCTGTGATCGATGAGAGGAACAGCAGAAGGAACGGAAGCACGATAATAATGGTCCACAGCATCATCACAATATTAATAGAAATATGATATTTGGAAAATGGTTTTTCTTTCATGCTTTCTCTCCTTAGAACATAGCGTTTTCTTCGCTGACCTTACGTACAACTGCGTTTGCGGTAAGGACAATGATGAATCCGATAATCGACTGATAGAAGCCTGCCGCAGCGGACATTCCGACGTTTCCGGATTTCATCAGACCGCGGTATACATAAGTATCAATAACGTTTGTGGTTGAATACAGAAGACCGGAATCACGCGGTACCTGATAGAACAGACCGAAATCGGAGTAGAAGATACGGCCGATGCTCATCAGCGTCAGGGTGATTACAGTGGATTTCAGGAATGGAAGCGTGATGTTTTTGATCTGCTGCCATTTTGTTGCACCGTCAAGGGAAGCTGCCTCGTAAAGAGACGGGTCAATGCCGTTGATGGTGGAAATGTAGATCAGACATCCGTATCCAACGCCTTTCCACAGGTTAACAAAAACAAGAATGAATGGCCAGTATTTCGGTTCCGCGTACCAGTTGACTGCTTCTTTTCCGAAAGCGCTCAGGATCGAGTTGTTTACGATACCGGTGCTCTGGCTTAAGAATGCGTATACGATGTAGCCAAGGATAACGGCTGACATCAGGTAAGGGAACAGGATCGCACTCTGGTAAACTTTTTTCAGCTTCTTGCTGACGGTGTCGCAGATGAAAATAGCGAACATAATGCCGACTACCGTGTTCAGAGCGATGAACACAACGTTATAAAGAATCGTGTTTCGGGTGATGACCCATGCATCCGGCGATTTGAACAGGAACTCGAAGTTTGCCAGACCACAGAATGGGCTTTTCCAGATACCCAGTCGTGCATTGTATTTTTTGAATGCTACGATGATTCCCGCCATCGGAATGTAGTTGTTGATGAGCAGATAGATCGCGCCCGGCAGGAACATCAGATACAGCGGCAGGTAGCGTCGAAGTTTTGCTGCTGTGCTGTGGCTTCCTGCAGGTCCTTCATGGGATTTTCTTGAAGATGCCATGTTTTTCCTCCTCGTATTTCTTTTTTTTCGTTACTCTTTGTCATTCACAACTCTGTTCGAACAAGTTTGCTTTGACTATCAACTGAAGTTATTATATAATTTTAATAAACTTTTTAGCAATCTACAAAACTTAGACATCATTGTACAATTCTTAGAAGCGGTATATAATTTGTACAATTTAGCGGAGGTGACATCCTTGTTTTCGTCAAAGCAACAAATCAAACGGCGTGATTGCAGATTTTTTAACAAAATCATGCACAAGCATCGAACGTATTCCTTGAAAAAGCGGGCATTCTGGTACTGGATGCGCATTTTAATAATGTTCAGTATTTTACTGCTGTTTTTAATTCTGTATATCTCCACGCAGCTCCAGCAGGAAACCTACAACGGGCTGCACCAGACCATGGATCTTTATGCGAAACAGTTAAATGGTAGCATGAAAACCGTCGAGGACTGTCTCTGGGAATTTGCCAACAATAATACCGATGTCGTCGAGGCGATTACTTCCAGGAATACTTCTAACGCCGTGATTTCTCAGATTAAGACCTCCCGGCTTCTGGAAAATACCTTAAGTTATATGACGGATATCGACGGCATGTTTGTTTACAGCAAGGCAAACAACCACTTTGTCTGTCGCTACAAAGACGGAGGTTCCAACGACTGCGAGTCCTACATCAAAAATACCTTACGGCAGTCCAGCGATGTTTCCAGTCTTAATACGAAAACCTGGTATTATATAAAGCTGGATCGTCACACGTACCTGGTTCGAATCATCAATGACCTTCATGGCTACCTTGGTGCCTGGATCCGGCTGGATGAACTCAGTATTCCTTTCGATAATCCCAATACTGTCCTGCTTTTTGCGGACGAGAACGGAATTCCCTATGGTGAAAAAGACTGGTCCGGCATCCAGCTGTCCACCGATTTTTCCAGTGAAAAGCTTCATCAGATCCGCAGAGAAGACGGCGAACGGTATCTGCAGGTCGCGGAAGAACTTCCTCTTTCCTCCTGCTCCATGAGTGCGCTGATCCCTGCTGATGAGGTCAATGCTCCTATCTTTAATATGCTGAAGCTTCTGACCGGAGGCGCTCTGCTGATTCTTGTGGTTTCCCTTCTGTGGACGGTTTCTTATGAACATCTGATTTCGAAACCGCTCGACCTGATCAAGAAGATGGCTTCTCAGGTCAAAGAGGAACAGCAGGTGCCTCACCCGGATCTTACCAATGAGCGGTGCGAGGAGGTTCTGGAAATCGGCGAGACGCTGAATAAGCTGATGAACCGGATTGAAAAGCTGAAAATTAACGTTTACGAAGATGAACTGAATCTGAAGGCGCTCGAAATTCAGTATCTGAAATCTCAGGTTGCGCCGCACTTTCTGATCAACTGTCTCTCCGCGATCGGCTCGATGCCGTTTACGGAGGAAGGACGGAAGCTGACGAATGAATTTATCCGCACGCTGTCGGATCATATCCGCTACACGCTGCAGGATAAAACGGCGGTTCCTTTAAGTGAAGAACTGAAATATGTGGAAAATTATCTGAAACTGACAGAACTCCGGTTCCCGGGATTCCTGAAGTGGGAAATTGATGTGGAGGAAGAATGCCGGAACGCTTCTGTGTTTCCGATTATTCTGCTGATGTTTACGGAAAATGCGATCAAGCACAACATGGTCATGGGAGAAGAATTCCGTGTCCGGATCACCGGCAGACTGGTAGATCGAGATGGAGAAAAACATGTAGTTCTCGTTCATCTCGACTCCGGAAGCGGTTATTTTGAGCAGGATTTGGAATACCTGAACCGGCCGGTTTCTCAGCAGGTCCACGATTTTAACGGCAGAAAAATCGGAACCTACAATCTGATCAAACGGCTTTATCTTGTTTATGGAGAAAAGGCACATGTGCATTTTTCCAATGAACCAGGATGGGGCGCAAAATCAGAGATTGATATTCCATACATTCCATACCAGGAGGATCCTGTGCCGCCGGAAAGCAAGATTGAAAAGCTTGAACCTTTTCTCCAGCCTGCTTCGGACACGCCTCCGGCTTCCGGCAAATGAGGGAAGGCTGATTTGCGGATTTTTTACTATATAAGAAAAAGAAAGAAACGGGGATTTTTATCATGAATATTTTAGTAGTTGATGATGAGTATTATATCGTGAAAAATATTATCGAGACGACAAACTGGTCGGCGCTTGGGATTGAACAGGCGTTTCCGGCGTACAGTGTCCGCCAGGCACAGCAGATTTTTGAAGCTTCCCAGGACATCGATATTCTGCTGACTGACATCGAGATGCCGCGTGAGACCGGCCTGCAGTTGGTGGAATGGCTGCATGAGAACGATTTTCATCCCGTTGTGCTCGTTCTCACCGGCCACCAGCGGTTTGATTATGCGCAGGAGGCTCTGAATCTGCATATCTTCTCCTATCTCTTAAAGCCGATCGACCCGAACCAGCTCACGGAAAAGCTGGCGGCTGCCGTGCAGGAGGTGAAGAAAAATGCGTGGTATGAGAAAGAGCGTCTGAACATGGAAGAACACCTCTCCACCGACACCTCAGACCCGATCAGCGTGATCAAGGACTACATCCACACGCATCTCGCCGACCCGGAGCTGGGGCGTACCTCCATCGCCGAGCAAATCCACATGAACCCGGACTACCTGTCCCACATTTTCAGCACCAAAACGGGAACGTCACTCAGCAGCTACATCATGGACGAACGCATGGCCGCCGCCAAACGCCTCCTCGCCACCACCAACTCCTCCACCCAGCAGATCTGCGACCAGATCGGAATCGCGAATGTCTCTTACTTCTACCGGCAGTTCAAGAAAAGCAGCGGCGTGACACCGCAGCAGTATCGGGAGAAGCATTTTCATGGGTAAGCGCCCAAAATCCAAAAAAAGACAGAGTGCATTGGAATTTTTCATTTCCATGCACTCTGTTTTCGTTTTCACCCACAGAAATCCGCCAGATCCTCTTTCAGGTAATTCAGTGTTTTTTCCAGATTTTTCTCCCGGATACTCTGCATAATGTCGGTATGATGTGCAATATCCAGCGCCGGGTTTACGTTGGACCAGGTTTGCCAGTAGAACTGGGCGTAGGCGCGTTTTAAAACGTTCATGGTTCGCTCGAGCTCCTGGTAGGCGTAGGCGTTGCCAGAGAAGGAGATCAGTTTCAGGTGGAATGCGGTGTTCGCCTCCCAGTGATCCCAGACGCTGTCAGTGCTTTGTTTGCATCTCTCATCGATCTCGGCGAGTTCCGCCAGATTCTCCTCGGTGATGTGCTCGATCGACTGGCGAAGATAGCCGCCCTCGAGGACGAGACGGAAATCCAGAATGTTCTGCGCTTCCTCGCGGGACACGCTCACGACCTGATAGCCAAAACGCGGGAAGCTGCGGAGAATTCCCTCGTTGCAGAGCGTCACAAGTGCCTCACGGATCGGCGTCTTGCTGCATCCGAATTTCTGCACCAGTTCCTGCTCGTTGATAATCTGATTCGGTTTATATTCATCGGTAAAAATGCCGTTCAAAATGGCCTGATATACCATATTTTTGAGACTTTCCTGCTGTTTCTTCATCCAGAAAACTCCTCGCTTTTTCATATTCTCCGCGCCGCAAAAATGTGTTTCCGACGCTGTTTTTAATCATAACAAAATTTTTTTCACTTGTAAATGGCAACAAAAAGATGAAGCAGGAAAAGATTTTATTTTCCTGCTTCATCCCGTATTTTTCCGTCTGAGTGCAGACTCAGATCACATATTCATTTGCCTTCTGCATCTGCCAGTCCACGAGGTCTGCCAGGGTGATGTTGTCTACGACTCCGTTGATGGCATCGTTCAGTTTCTTCCACAGCATAACCGTGACACACTGGTCGGCGCGGCCGCAGTCGGTGCCGTCTTCGACACAGTCTACCGGGGCGAGGCTGCCCTCGGTCAGGCGCAGGATCATGCCTACGGTGTATTCCTCCGGTCTCCGTTTCAGTGAATAGCCGCCGGCCGGGCCGCGGACACTTTTTACGAAACCGGCCTTATTTAAAATCGAGATGATCTGCTCGAGATACTTCTCTGAAATCTCCTGTCGCTTTGCCACATCTTTCAGGCGCACCGGCTCTCCGGTGTTGTTCAGCGCCAGATCCAGCATTAAGCGCAGCGCATACCGTCCTCTTGTTGAAACTTTCATTCACATTTCCTCCGAATCTTTATCCTATGACTTATTGTATCCCATATTCTCTACATAATCAATAGGAAATAGGAGGTTTCTTGCGCAAATCCCATCAACGCGCCGTTTTCAGTTCCTCCGCCATCTCATCTCCGATCCGTTCCACCGCATCCACAAATTCCCGGATCTGCTCCCCGGTGATGCCGTCGATATGCACGCCGCCCGAGCACACCGTCACAGCGCGGCACGCGCTGCAGATTTTCTCCGCCAGCATCCGGCACAGCACCTCGTCTTTATGACCGGTGCGGTTCCACACCGAGGATGTCGCACTCCAGCTTCCATCCCCGGCCAGCGATTCCCGCGGCACTGCCTGCACAACGCATCCAATGTGCGGTTTTTCCCCACCGGCAAGGCAGATCTGAAGGTCCTCTCCGATGCTCAATACTGTTACTTCGATCGGACATCCTGCGGCCACAGCCTTTTTCGTCAGCATCCCTTCCATCTCCGATACTCCTTCACTTCCACGCCGAACGGCGACAGCAGCTTCGCCGCCAGATGCGTCACCATATCGTCGATCGACTCCGGTTTCTGGTAAAACGTCATCATCGGCGGAACGATCCACACATTTGCCATGCGTGACAGCTCGTACAGGTTCCTCAGATGAATCTCACTCATCGGCGTCTCCCGCGCCGCCAGCACGAGCGGGCGTTTTTCCTTGATTGTCACATCCGCCGCGCGCAGCAGCAGGTTGTCGGTGTATCCGCTTACAATACCGGCCGCCGTTTTCATGCTGCACGGCACAATCACCATGCCTTCCGTCCGGTACGACCCGCTCGCCGGGCCTGCGCCGATGTTGTCCGGATCGAGCACCTCGTCCGCCAGCGTTTCCACCTGCGAAACGCTCCAGTCCGTCTCCTGCTCCAGTGTCAGCTTTGCGCTGCGGCTCATCACCAGAAGCGAACGGTATTCCTCATTGTCCCGCAGAATTTCGAGGCATTTGATCAGCAGCGGCATTCCGCTCGCCCCCGACGCGCCGACTACAATTCGTTTTTCCACAGCCATCCGTCACACGCCTCCCTTTATCCACAGATTCCGTCAATCCATGCGAATAACTCGTCGAGATCATAATCGCCCGCATGCGGTGTATTCCATGGGGAATGGTAATCGACCTCGCAGCCCGCCTCGCGAAGTATTAATACCAGCATCGCTGAGATCACCAGTGACGTATCGCGGTCGCACTCGCCGTGACGGATGCGGAAATGGTGTGCCTTCTGAGCCTTTTCATCCATGACATATTCCATCGGATTCAGCATTTTCACGATCTCTTTTTCTGCGCGCTCACCCTGCACTTTGGTGTTGGCCGCACTGTATTCCGTGAAATGGCGGCAGTTCGTCGTCTCATTTCCAAACAGATCATTCTCCGGGCTTTCCAGATCCAGCGCATCAAAAGCCGGTGCTGTTTTCATGCGGGTAATATCCTTGACATAGGCTTCAAAATCCATACTCTGTACTTTGCCGTTCTCAATCGTCAGCCACATTTTATCGGATAAATCCACACCATGATCAAGTGCTCTCTGCGCGGATTCCATCACAATGTGTTTGACATACTCTTTTAAAGAACCCTCGCCGTCCGCATCGAGCGTCAGCGGAGCTCCGTTTTCGTCTTTTAATCCAAGGCTGTTCACATACGCCGGAAACAGTGCTTTTTCTTCGGCGGAAACGCGGATCTGCTCTTCGGTCATCTCGCCGTCCACCGGTGTGAAGACCGGGCGGCCGCCCTCGTCCATTTTCATGTTGGCGCGGTGGAAATCGTTCACACCGCAGAACTCCCACTCATACGCCATGTCCGCGTGCTCCAGATTGATGATCGGGCAGTAACAGGAGGCCGCAAACACATCGTCCCCGGCATCCGCTGCGCCGAGCGCCTGCAGATACGGCTCGTAGTCCGGGTGATTTCCCGTGCTTCCCATCAGGGATGATAGCGCGCCGCCGGCACTTGTTCCGTTGGTGATAATTTTATTTTCATCGCCCGGCAGTTCGTCCGCAAAGAAATGGAGGTACCGCACGGCTGCTTTGTAATCAACGACGCACGCCGGCGCTTTTCCATTGTAACGGCCGTCCTCGCCCTTCTGCACTCTGCCGCGGATCGCCGGAGATGCGACAACGTAGCCGTGCTGCAATGCGCGGAAAATCGTATTCGGTTTTTCCTGTAAAAATGGATTCGCTCCCGGCTCATCCGCTGGACCCGGCATGTAGCCGCCGACGGTATTCGGCATAAAAACCGGTGCGCTCAGTAAATCGTAACCGTTGATGGACGTTCCCTCATAATAACTCTCCGGCACAAAGAGATTCATTTTCTGAAACTCCGCATTGACCGGTTTTTCCACATAAACCAGATCACGGAACGCCCGAAACCGGACCGTCTCCCCGCACAGTGTTACTTCTTCTATCGTATAATGATTTTTCTCAAACTTCAGCATATCGCGCTGTTCTCCTTTTCCCAAAAACGTATTCTTTATTCCTCATCCAGCCAGTGCTTCGGATCGACTTTCATAAATCTCGCCCGCACAAACCGCTTCTTCTGATCGTACGGCACGGTGCAGTCGAAAATCGTCTTGCACGCGATGCCGTGATCCCGGATCGACGGTGAGCAGGTCGGATCATTCGACGGATCGAGCGGATGGCAGCGCACCCCTGGAATCGTGATGATGTCCGCATCACCCTGAAATCTCGTGTTCATTGCCCACAGGACATCATTCATATCAAAGCAGTCCACATCCTCGTCCACCAGAAAAACGTGTTTCAGCTCACTGAACGCCGAAAATGCCAGCAATGCTGCCTGACGCTGTCTTCCCTCATCGCTTGGGCTGAGTTTTTTAAACTGAAGAACTGCCATGTATTTTCCGCCGCCCGCGGAACCGCAGTAAACATTCTGCAGCCGTCCCGGCATCGCTTTTTCTACCATGCCGTAGATGCTCGCCTCGGTCGGAATGCCCGCCATCGAAACGTGCTCCTCGCTCGGTCCGATGCAGGTCTGCATGATTGGATTGCGGCGGTGTGTCACGGCTTTTACTTTAATCAGACGGCACTGGTCACTCGCCGGTCCGGTGTAGCCCGGGAACTCCGGCATTGCATATCCGGTGTGGCTGTTCTGATCCTCCTGCACGCGCACGCCCGGGATGACCTCGCCCTCGATGACGTACTCGGCATTGGCAATCGCCATTTCATTGACAGAAACACACTTGCACAGTTCCACCGGCTCTTTCCGCAGCGCACCCGCAACGGAAAGCTCGTCGTAGCCGAGCGGTGTTGTCGGCGGCTCGAAGCAGGAACCGATCTCAATCGCAGGATCAACACCGATACTGATCGAAATCGGCAGCGTCTGACC
>CAVLAW010000085.1:0-9510 GCA_963661155.1 Tidjanibacter massiliensis
TGGATAGAGCAACGGCCTTCTAAGCCGTGGGTCGGGGGTTCGAATCCCTTCGAGCACATTTGAGATAAGGAAGACTTTTGGTCGTCACTGTCTCGCATGGTGGGTATAGCGCAGTTGGTTAGCGCGCCAGATTGTGGCTCTGGAGGCCAAGGGTTCGAATCCCTTTATCCACCCTGCCAGCAAGGCGAAACATTGGGCTATCGCCAAGCGGTAAGGCACAGCACTTTGACTGCTGCATTCGCTGGTTCGAATCCAGCTAGCCCAGTCTTAAATATGGAGCATTAGCTCAGTCGGTAGAGCACTTGACTTTTAATCAAGTTGTCCGGGGTTCGAATCCCCGATGCTTCACTAACGAACCTCACAGAGAAAACTCGAATGTTTTCCTGTGGGGATTTTTGTTTTTATCGTTAAAATTGTTATGCGGTTATGACGGAATTGGCAGACGTGCAGGATTTAGGTTCCTGTGCCTTTCGGCGTGTGGGTTCGAGTCCCACTAACCGCAGAAAAATCTACAGCAGTAAAATGATAAGAGTCAGATTCTGAAAGTGACAGCAGCACAATTATTCGCGCATCAAATATCTTACAAACTCCAAACAGAACAGAAAATCAAATAGAAAAAATAGAGGAAATTGGTATGACAAGAGAAAAATATGAGTCATTGCCTTTGAGCACGCTGAAAGCGCTGGCAAAATCCAGAAATATGAAAGGGATTTCCACTCTGCGGAAAGAAGCGCTGATTGAGCGGATGCTGGAAGAAGATCAGAAAGAGAGCCAGAAAGAGGCTTTAAACAACACAGAAGAGCCGGCGGCTCCAAAAGCGGAAAAAACGACGGAAGTTCCGCAGGAGAAACCGGAGCGGCCGCAATATCAGAGCCGGGACGCACAGGAGATGCAGCAGAACGGCACGGCACGTCCCTATCAGAAGCAGCGGTATGTCCGCCGCGAAGAGCACAGCGAAAACGGGGAGCGCCAGGAGTACCGTCCGAGAGCGCCGCGTTTTAATGAGCGCAGATTCCAAGAACCGCGGAACTACAATAATTATAATAATCACGAGGAAGAGACAAGACAGGAGCAGGGGCAGGAAACGTTTCGTCAGGACGTAAGACCGGAACTGAAACAGGAACCGCGCCAGGAGACGAGCATGCTCGACAGCGGTCAGGAGGCCTGCGGCATCCTCGAGGTTATGCCGGACGGCTTCGGTTTTATCCGCTCCGACAACTACATGCCGGGCGACAGCGACGTCTACGTCTCTCCGTCCCAGATCCGCCGTTTCGGACTGAAAACAGGTGATATCATCCGCGGAAACACGAGAGTAAAATCCGCAACAGAGAAATTCAGCGCCCTTTTATACTTAAAGAGCGTCAACAATCTGCCGCTCGACCAGATCATGCGCCGCGGCAATTTCGAAGATATGACGCCGATCTTTCCGGATGAACGGCTGCGCCTCGAACGCCCGGGCGGAAGCATGGCGATGCGGATCGTGGATCTCGTAAGCCCGATCGGCAAAGGCCAGCGAGGCATGATCGTCTCCCCGCCGAAAGCCGGAAAAACAACGCTCTTAAAAGATGCCGCAAAATCTATCCTGCGGAACAACCCGGAGATGTATCTCATCATCCTTCTGATCGATGAGCGCCCGGAGGAGGTCACCGACATCAAAGAAGCAATCCAGGGCACCAATGTGGAAGTCATTTATTCCACCTTCGACGAGCAGCCGGAGCACCACAAACGCGTGTCCGAGATGGTCATTGAGCGTGCAAAACGCCTTGTCGAGAGCAAAAAAGACGTCACGATCTTCATCGACAGCATCACCCGCCTCGCAAGAGCCTACAACCTGACCGTTCCGCCGAGCGGCCGTACCCTTTCCGGCGGTCTTGATCCGGCGGCACTCTACATGCCGAAACGCTTCTTTGGAGCTGCGAGAAACATGCGCGAGGGCGGAAGTCTGACGATTCTTGCCACGGCCCTTGTGGACACCGGAAGCAAGATGGACGACGTGGTTTACGAGGAGTTCAAGGGAACCGGAAACATGGAGCTCGTGCTCGACCGGAAACTCCAGGAACGCCGCGTTTTCCCGGCAATCGACATCGCCAAATCCGGAACGAGACGAGAAGATCTCCTCCTGACACCAGATGAGCAGGAGGCCGTTTACAACATGCGGAAGGCCTTAAACGGCATGAAATCCGAGGAGGCGGTGGAAAACATTCTGAATATGTTTGCCCGCACCAGAAACAACGGTGAGCTGATTCAAATTTTAAAGAAACAAAAAATTGTATAATGCTTGCAATTTCCAAAATTGTGTGATACAATGAGAAAGCTGTGCAAGGTTGATGAAATTTTGTCAACCTGAAATACGAAATCATCAGAGTAAATCTGAGAAGATAACAAAATTAAGAAGAGGTGAATAAAATGAGAGAAGGAATCCATCCAGAATACCATCAGGCAACTGTTACCTGCAACTGCGGAAATACTTTCGTAACAGGTTCTACCAAGAAAGAGATCCACGTTGAGATCTGTTCTAAATGCCATCCGTTCTACACTGGCCAGCAGAAAGCTGCTGCAGCTCGTGGACGTATCGAGAAATTCAACAAGAAATACGGCATGAAATAAGAATTGAATCAAGCAAGATGAAAAACGGGCTGAGGTTGGAAGATCTCAGCCCGTTCTTGCGTTAAAAGGTATACAAGAGGAATCCCCTTTGAGGAGGTAAAGTATGAAATCATCCAATATTGGCGGACAGGCCGTCATGGAAGGCGTTATGATGATGAACAAAGACCGCTATTCCGTCGCTGTACGCCGCCCGGACGGGGAGATTGAGGTAAAAGTGGAGCCGCACAAACCGCTGACGAAACATGAAGCACTCTTAAAAGTGCCGGTTCTGCGCGGCGTATTCAGTTTTGCGGACTCGATGATCGTCGGAATGAGTTCCCTGATGTACTCCGCATCGTTCTATGAGGACGAGGAGGAAGAAAAGAAAAAACCGGCGACAAAAGAGGAAGAGGAGCAGCAGAAAGCCAAAAAAGAAAAGACAGACAAGCTGATGATGTACGCGACCGTTACATTTTCCGTTGTCATCGCCGTCGTTCTCTTTCTGATGGTGCCGTACTTCCTGTCCGAGCTTCTGCACAAGGCGGGAGCCGGAACGACGCTGACAGCGATTGCAGAGGCATTCGTGCGCGTGGCACTGTTCCTCGGCTATCTGGCCGCCATTTCCCATATGGAAGACATTCAGCGTGTCTTTATGTACCACGGCGCGGAGCATAAATGCATCAACTGCGTCGAGCACGGACTTGAGCTGAACGTGGAAAACGTGCTGAAAAGTTCCAGAGAGCACAAACGCTGCGGAACGAGCTTTCTGATGTACGTCATTGTCATCAGCATTATCTTTTTCATGTTCATCTGGGTTGACTCGCCGCTTTTGAAGATTGTGATCCGTCTGCTTCTGATCCCGGTGATCGCAGGCGTTTCGTATGAGATCATCCGCCTGGCGGGAAAGAGCGACAACAAGCTGGTCAATCTGATCAGCAAACCGGGCCTGATGCTGCAGCACCTGACGACGCGCGAGCCGGACGCCGAGATGGCGGAGGTTGCGATCGCCGCAGTGGAGGCGGTATTTGACTGGAGAGCGTATCTGAACGAAAACTTCGGCTATACGTACCCGGTGGAAAACGAACAGAAAAAACATGAGGAGCCGTGACCGATGAGCGTGTGCGACAGAAAAAACTTGAAATCTGCACTGGAATCCGCTATCCTGTACTTACAGAAGCAGGGCATTCGGGAAGCCCGGCAGGATGCGTGGCTTTTGCTGGAGCATGTCTGCGGGATCAGCCACAGCACCTACTTTGTACACAGCGAAGATGAAATGCCAGAAGAGCAGTTTACAAAATACGAAGCACTGGTCGAAAAGCGAGGTGAGCACATTCCGCTGCAGCAGCTCACGGGCGAGGTATGGTTCTATGGAATCCCGTTTTTCGTGAATGAGCATGTGCTGATTCCGCGGCAGGACACAGAGGTTCTCGTAGAGGAAGCACTTCGCGGTCTTCCGAAAAATGCAAGAATCCTTGATCTCTGCACCGGTTCGGGCTGCATTCTCACATCACTTCTTGTGAGGCGAAAGGACTGCACGGGAGTCGGCGCAGATCTCTCGGAGGAAGCCTTGGAGGTTGCCAGAAAGAACGGCAGCCAGGCAGGCGGACGGGCATCGTTTGTAAAAAGTGATCTGTTTGCGAATGTCGAGGGAACTTTCGATGTGATCGCGAGTAACCCTCCGTACATCCGCACGGATGTCATCGAAACCCTGATGCCGGAGGTGCGCGACCACGAACCGCGCATGGCACTCGACGGCAGTGCGGACGGTCTTCTTTTTTACCGGAAGATCACAGAGCAGGCCGGTGCTTATTTAAAAGAGGGCGGAAAGCTCTGCTTTGAAATTGGATATGACCAGGGCAGTCAGGTGCAGGAGCTGATGGAAAACCACGGTTTTACAGACGTACAGGTTTTAAAAGACCTGGCAGGCCTGGACCGCGTGGTGACCGGCATCCGGCACAAAGAAAGATAAAAAGGAGCAAAATATGTTTGATAAACTTGACGATATCCTGATGCGCCTCGAAGAGGTTCTGAATCAGTTAAGTGAACCGGACGTCGCAGCCGATGCGGCGAAGTTCCAGAAGCTGATGAAGGAGCAGGCAGAACTGCAGCCGATTGCAGACGCATATAAAGATTATAAAGCACAGAAACAGACCATCGAAGACAGCCTCATGCTTCTCGAGGAGGAATCCGACGAAGAGATGCGCGAGATGCTCAAAGAAGAGCTTTCTGATGCGAAAAAACGCGTGGAAGAGCTGGAACAGGAACTGAAAGTCCTGCTTCTGCCGAAAGACCCGAACGATGACAAGAACGTTATCGTAGAGTTCCGCGCAGGTGCCGGCGGAGACGAGGCGGCACTCTTTACCGCAGAAATCTGCCGTATGTACATCAAATACGCAGAGAGCCGCGGCTGGAAAACAGAGCTTACCAGCGCCGATGAAAACGGAATCGGCGGTTTCAAAGACGCAACACTTCTGATCAACGGAGCCGGCGCGTACTCGAGAATGAAGTACGAGAGCGGCACGCACCGCGTACAGCGTGTGCCGGAAACAGAGTCCGGCGGAAGAATCCACACCTCGACCATGACCGTAGCGATCATGCCCGAGGTGGATGACGTCGAAGTACAGATCGACCCGAAGGATTACAAATTTGATGTATTCCGTGCTTCCGGAAACGGCGGACAGTGCGTCAACACGACCGACTCTGCGGTTCGTCTGACCCACTTCCCGAGCGGTATCGTCATCTCCTGTCAGGACGAGAAATCACAGTTAAAGAACAAAGACAAAGCACTGAAGATTCTGCGTGCCCGTCTGTATGACTTAGAGCAGCAGAAACAGCACGACGAGATGGCAGAGCTTCGAAAAAGCCAGGTCGGAACGGGAGACCGCTCCGAGAAAATCCGTACCTACAACTTCCCGCAGGGACGTGTGACGGATCACAGAATCAAGCTGACGCTGTACAAACTGGACGCCATCATGAACGGCGATCTGGATGAAATTATCGACAGTCTCATTGCAGCCGATCAGGCCGCAAAGCTGAGCAGCATGCAGGAAGAAGCATAAAAAACGCTGCGAAATAGAAAAAAACAAAAGGGGAAACAGAAAGGGAGAAACGCTATGAAGAAAACAGCACTTGTCATCATGGCAGCTGGAATCGGCAGCAGATTTGGAAAAGGAATCAAACAGCTCGAACCAGTAGGACCGAACGGGGAAATCATCATGGACTATTCCATCCACGATGCACTGGAAGCAGGCTTCAACAAAGTTGTCTTTATCATCCGCAAGGATCTGGAGAAAGATTTTAAAGAAGTCATCGGAGACCGCATCAGCAAAATCACAGAGGTTGAGTATGCATTCCAGGAGCTCGACGATCTGCCGGCAGGCTTTACGAAACCGGAAGGCCGTACGAAACCGTGGGGAACCGGCCAGGCTGTTCTTGCCTGCAAAGGTCTGATCAAAGAGCCGTTCGTTGTTATCAATGCAGATGATTACTACGGAAAAGAGCCGTTCGTAAAACTGCACGATTACCTCGTACAGGAGCATGAGGTGAATGACGTAATGCCGATCTCCATGGCAGGATTCGTTCTTGGAAACACCTTAAGTGACAACGGCGGTGTAACAAGAGGTGTCTGCGTTGTTGACGAAAACGGAAACCTGACCGGCGTCAACGAGACGAAAAACATCGTAAAGACTGCAGAGGGCGCAGGCGTTGAAAAAGAAGACGGAACCGTTGATCCGATCGACAAAAACTCCCTTGTTTCCATGAACATGTGGGGAATGCAGCCGGAGTTCATCGATCTGCTGGAGAAAGGCTTTGTTGAGTTCCTCTCCGCACAGAAAGAGGGCGACGTGAAGGGCGAGTACCTCCTTCCGATCTACATCGACGAGCTGCTGCATGCAGGAAAAGCAGAAGTAAAAGTTCTTCCGACCGACGCAGAGTGGTTCGGCGTTACGTATCAGGAAGACAAAGCTTCCGTAACAGAAGCATTCCGCAAACTGATTGCGGACGGCGTATACAGCGAGAAGCTGTACGATTAAATAGTTACTGTTTGAGTAAATAACCAGAAAAAGCGTGTTTGAATGATTTCCCAAAGAGATTCAGACACGCTTTCTGCCCGGAAGGGGAAAGGAGCATTACCATGGGTAAATATTTTGGAACAGACGGTTTTCGTGGAGAAGCAAACATTGATCTGACCGTAGAGCATGCGTACAAGGTGGGAAGATTCCTCGGATGGTATTTCGGAAAAGACCACAAAGCGCAGATTGTCATTGGAAAAGATACGAGACGCTCCAGCTACATGTTCGAATATTCGCTGGTAGCAGGACTGACCGCATCGGGAGCAGACGCGTATCTGCTGCACGTAACGACCACCCCGAGCGTATCCTACGTGGTGCGCACTGAGAACTTTGACTGCGGAATCATGATCTCCGCCAGCCACAACCCGTTCTATGACAATGGAATCAAAGTCATCAACGGACTGGGACAGAAACTGGAGGCAGATATCGAAGCACAGATCGAGTCTTATATTGATGACGGAACGCCGAAGATCCCGTTTGCAACGAGAGAAGATATCGGACGCACCGTAGATTTCGCAGCAGGAAGAAACCGTTACATCGGGCACTTGATCTCGATCCCAACCAAATCATTCAAAAACATGAGAGTCGGACTCGACTGCTCAAACGGAAGTGCATCTTCGGTAGCGAAGAGCGTTTTTGATGCAATCGGAGCAAAAACGTATGTGATCCACAACGAGCCGGACGGAACAAACATCAACCGCGGCTGCGGTTCCACCCATATCGAGGAGCTTCAGAAATACGTAAGAGAGAAACATCTCGATGTCGGATTTGCCTACGACGGAGACGCAGACCGCTGCATCGCTGTCGATGAGCTTGGAAACGTAGTAGACGGAGACCTGATCATGTATGTCTGCGGCAAATATCTGAAAGAGAAAGGCCAGTTAAACGGAGACACGATCGTAACGACGATCATGTCGAACCTCGGTCTCTACAAAGCATGCGACCGCGCCGGAATCAAATATGAGAAAACGGCAGTCGGCGACAAATACGTATGCGAAAATATGATGGCAAACGGCTATTCCCTCGGCGGCGAGCAGTCCGGCCACATCATTTTCAGCAAGCATGCGACAACCGGTGACGGAATCCTGACTTCCCTGATGGTGATGGAAGTGCTGATGGACAAGAAACTTCCGCTCAGCACTCTGACAGCAGAAGTTGTGATTTACCCGCAGCTCTTAAAGAATGTCCGCGTGGCAAACAAAGCGGCTGCAAAGGCCAATCCGGCAGTACAGAAAGCAGTAGAAGACGTAGCAGAAGCCCTGGGCGAAGACGGACGTATCCTCGTAAGAGAGAGCGGCACCGAGCCGGTGATCCGCGTGATGGTGGAAGCGCCGGACGACGCAACGTGTGCAAAATACGTAGACCAGGTCGTTTCTGTGATGCATAAAGAAGGACTTGTGACAGAATGAAAAAAAGACTGGTAATCTTTTTTCTGGCGGCGGCCATGGTGCTTTGCGGCTGTGAAAATAAAAATTCCAAGCTCTATAAAAAGGGCATCGAGGCGCTGGAGCAGAAAGACTACGTAACGTCGATTGCGATGCTGGAGGGCGCTGTCAAAGCAGGCGACCGTCTGGCGGAGAGCTACCGGTCGCTCGGCATCGCCTATATGAAAAGCCAGGAGTACGACAAGGCAAAAGAGGCCTTTAAGAGCAGCCTTTCGAGCATGAAGCACAAAGACGCGGAATTTTCGCACGATGTGATGTACTACGAGGCGGAGACCTGTGTGCTGGCCGGAGACCTCGACGGTGCGATTGAGATCTGCACGAACATTCAGGAGGAAAAGGCGGACGCCGATGCGCTGTTCCTTAGGGGACGCGCGTACTTCCTGCAGAAGAATTACGAGCAGGCGAAGGTGGATTTTGATGCGGCAGTGGAAACAGAGAAGAGCTATGAGCTCTGCCTTGATATCTACGAGCTGTATCAGGAGAGCAGCATGAAGGCAGATGGAGACCGTTATCTGGAAGCGGCGACGAAAATCGAGCCGAAGACGACCGATGATTATTACAACATCGGCTGCGTCTACTATTATCTCGAAGAGCAGGACGAGGCGGTGCAGGCATTCTCGAAGGCGATGCAGGACGGCAGCAGCGAGGCGATGGAGATGCTCGGCGAGGTTTATCTCTCGAAGGGGCAGAACGATGAGGCGAAAGCGCTGTTTTCCTCGTATCTTTCGACGGACGGCTTTGCAGCGGCAGCGAACAACGGACTGGCGCTCTGTGCTCTGGCGGAAAACGATACCGACAGTGCGCTTTCCTATATTGACGAAGGGCTGAAAACGGCAGAGGATTCCGAAAAAGAAAATCTGCTGTTCAACCAGATTGTGGCATATGAAAAACGGGCGGACTTTGATACTGCGAAGTCGCTGATGACGGATTTTCTGGCAGCATACCCGGAAAACATCGCGGCGCAGCGGGAGAATACGTTTCTCCAGAACCGATAAACGGAGGAAGTTGGATTGTTTGATTTAAGAGAAGAACAGGAGCGCGTGATTCTGGTCGGCGTACAGGAAAACGGCGGCGCGAACGCGGAAGAATCGCTCGATGAGCTCGCGGAGCTGGCAAATACCGCCGGTGCGAAGGTGGAAGGCCGCCTCGTGCAGGTGCGGGAAGCCATTCATCCGGGAACGTACATCGGAAAAGGAAAATTAGAGGAATTGAAAATTCTGGTGCGCGCCTGCGATGCGACGGGCATCATCTGCGATGACGAGCTTTCTTCGATCCAGTTAAAGGGTCTGGAGGAAGCGCTGGAGTGCAAAATCATGGATCGTACGCTGCTGATTCTGGATATCTTTGCCGCGCGTGCCGTGAGCAGTGAGGGTAAAATCCAGGTTGAGCTGGCACAGTTAAAATAC
>CAVLAW010000086.1:0-363 GCA_963661155.1 Tidjanibacter massiliensis
CACCCTGACCTGTACAAAAGGCGGCGGAACCGCAAAGACCGAGTATGAGTTTCTGACCGGAAACTCCTGCAAGCGCTTCCCGGGCATGGTGCCGTACGTCAGCTACTTTACACACAGCCAGTATTCCCTTGTCACTACCTTAAAAGACCAGGGCTACCAGGCGATCGCGATGCATCCGAACAAGGCGACAAACTGGAAGCGGAGCACTGCATACCGGTTCCTGGATTTCGATGATTTTATTTCCATCGACCAGTTCTCTGACACGGCCAAACGGTACCGCGGTATGATCAGTGATCAGGCGAACTACGAAAAGATCGTGGAAACGTATGAAAACAAAGAGCCGGGCAGTAAGTTCTTCCTCTT
>CAVLAW010000086.1:373-9460 GCA_963661155.1 Tidjanibacter massiliensis
CGATGTGACGATGCAGAACCACAGCGGCTACACGAACCGTTATTTCCAGGCGGATGTCAACTGCAACGGCTACGACAGCGATGAGGCAGATCAGTATTTCTCGTTATTAAAGCTCTCCGATGAAGCGATTTCTTACCTGATCCGGTATTTCCAGCAGGTGGATGAGCCGACGATGATCATCATGTTCGGCGATCATTCCCCGAAACTGCCGGATGCGTTTGAGACGTGGATTGCAGGAGACTCCTACCAGAATCTTTCGGTTGAAGATCAGGAGAAGTTCTACGGAACGCCGTTCTTCATCTGGACAAACTACACCATGGAATCCGAGAGCGATGTCTGGATCAGCACAAACTATCTGTCAAGCTATGCATTAAGTCTTACGGGTCTGGAACTGACACCGTACAACGAGTATCTGCTCGGCCTGCGCCAGAAGATGCCGGCACTCAATCATCTCGGCTTTTTAGCGAGCGACGGAAACTGGTACCGCTGGAGCGATGGCGATGCGCCGGAGGATGATCTCGAGTACGAGCGGCAGTATGAATGCCTGCAGTACAACGAGCTGATCGACAAAAAAGACCGGGACGACAGCTTTTTTACAATTTCCGGTGAAAAAGACGAAGAATAAGGGCTTTCCCTACTTGCCAGAAAACGGAAACCTATGGTAGACTATACTCCGTATGACCGGGGAAAACGCCCGGAGTAACTTCGAAATCCCAATTAAGAAAAGAAAATGAGGTTTTAAACGTATGATTGCAGCAAATAATGTGACACTTCGTGTCGGAAAAAAAGCGTTGTTTGAAGATGTAAATATCAAATTCACCGAGGGAAACTGCTACGGTATGATCGGTGCCAACGGAGCAGGAAAATCTACTTTCCTGAAAATCCTGTCCGGCCAGCTTGAGCCGACAAACGGCGACGTAACCATTACACCGGGCCAGCGTCTTTCCTTCCTGGAGCAGGACCACTTCAAATACGACAGCTATCCGGTACTCGACACCGTTATCATGGGAAATGCCCGTCTCTATGAGATCATGAAAGAGAAAGAGGCACTGTACGCAAAAGAAGACTTTACCGACGAGGACGGCATCAAGGCGAGCGAGCTTGAGGGCGAGTTCGCAGAGATGAACGGCTGGGAGGCAGAGACCGATGCCGAGCAGCTCTTAAACGGCCTTGGCATTGAGCCGGAACTGCACTACGCACAGATGGCAGACCTGACTGGTAGCCAGAAGGTCAAAGTTCTTCTTGCAAGAGCCCTGTTCGGTAACCCGGACATCCTTCTTCTTGACGAGCCGACCAACCACCTGGATCTCGACGCGATCGAGTGGCTTGAGGAGTTCCTGATCAACTTCGAGAATACCGTCATCGTCGTATCCCACGACCGTTACTTCCTGAACAAAGTCTGCACTCAGATCGCAGATATCGACTACGGAAAAATTCAGCTCTATGCCGGAAACTACGATTTCTGGTTCGAGTCCAGCCAGCTTCTGGTAAAACAGATGAAAGAGGCGAATAAGAAGAAAGAAGAGAAGATCAAAGAGTTACAGGACTTCATCTCCCGATTCAGCGCCAACGCATCAAAGAGTAAACAGGCAACTTCCCGTAAGAAAGCCCTGGAGAAAATCCAGCTCGACGACATCAAACCGTCCAGCCGTAAATATCCTTACATCGATTTCCGCCCGAACCGTGAGATCGGAAACGACGTTCTGCAGGTAGAGGGACTGACAAAAACCGTAGACGGCGTGAAGATCCTGGATAACCTGACCTTCACTCTCGGAAGAGAAGACAAAGTTGCTTTCGTCGGAAGCAATGAGCAGGCGATCACCATGCTGTTCAAGATTCTGACCGGAGAAGAAGAGCCGGATTCCGGTTACTACAAATGGGGCGTAACGACGACACAGGCTTACTTCCCGAAAGACAACACCGCAGAGTTCGACTGCGACCTGACCATCGCAGACTGGCTGACTCAGTATTCTGAGATCAAGGACGTAACGTATGTCCGCGGATTCCTCGGAAGAATGCTCTTTGCCGGTGAGGACGGCGTAAAACGTGTCAGAGTCCTTTCCGGAGGAGAAAAAGTGCGCTGTCTGCTCTCTAAGATGATGATCTCCGGTGCAAACGTTCTCGTTCTCGACGAGCCGACCAACCACCTGGATATGGAGTCCATCACCGCACTGAACAACGGTTTGATCAAATTCCCGGGCGTGCTGCTGTTCACCTGCCACGACCATCAGTTTGTACAGACCACAGCAAACCGTATCATGGAAATTCTTCCGAACGGCGCGCTGATCGATAAGATGACCACCTACGACGAGTATCTTGCAAGCGATGAGATGGCAAGAAAACGTCATGTCTACACAATGACAGAGGAAGATAACTAAAGATGAGCAAAAAAACGACAGTTTCCGGCATTCTGCTGGTATTGCTTGTGCTGGCCACAACGCCGCTTCTCGGGACGGACAACGTTTCGTTCCTGAAGTGGTGGCTGATGACCCTGGTGCTCGGCATCGGGTTTTATCCGGTTGCCGCGGCACTGTTTCCAAGATTCCACGACCGTGGATGGATGTTCTCGAAGGTACTTGGCATTGCCGTTTCCGGTTTTGTTGTGTTTGCCCTCGGAAGTTTCAGTCTTGTTCCGTTTACGATGCCGGTCTGCCTGATCGTGGTCGGCGTGCTGATTGCGGCTTCGTGGATTTTCGGCTGCTTTAAGGTGCGCGTCCATGCGCCGGAAAGCGATTTCCTGATGCTGGAGGAAGTTCTGTTTTTTGCATTCTTCCTTATCTGGACTTACCTTGCCGGTTTCCACCCGGAAGCGCACGGAACTGAAAAATTCATGGATTACGGTTTTATGAAGGCCATGATGCGCAGCACCTCCGTTCCTGCAGAGGATCTGTGGTACAGTGGAAGTGTCATCAACTATTATTACGGCGGCCAGTTCTATGCCGTATTCCTGACGAAGATTACGTTTACGGATGTAAAACAGACGTACCATCTGATGCGCACGATGGTGGCATCGTTCGCGTTTGTCCTGCCGTTTTCCATTACCTACCATCTGGTAGAGTCGCGTGCGTGCCATCGCATCCGGAAAGAGGGCGGAAACAAGAGCCAGACAGCACCGGTGCTTGCAGGACTTCTTTCCGGAGGAGCCGTTTCCCTTGCGGGAAATATGCATTACGTGATCTACGGCTGCATCCGCCAGTGGCTGGGGCTTAATGAGACGGCTTACTGGTTCCCGAGTTCGACGCGTTACATCGGCTACGATCCGCTCGTGGAAAATGACCGAACGATTCATGAGTTCCCGTCGTACTCGTTTGTGCTCGGCGACCTTCATGCTCATGTGGTGAATGTCATGTTCGTCCTGCTGGTGCTGGGACTGATGTATTCCTACATAAAAAATGTCTGCCGCGAGCCGGAAAAAGAGTGGAAATGGTCTTTAAAAGACGTGCTACGCCAGCCACAGATCATCGTGGCAGGCTTTCTGACTGGTGTGTTCCACTGGTCCAACTACTGGGATTTTGTTATTTATTTCGTCGTGATCGCAGGCTTTGCCCTGTACGGTGCGTTGTACCGCTACCATGCGCGGGCGAAAGAGACGATCGGAACGGTTCTTCTGCAGGCAGTGGAAGTCTTTGTGATCGGAACGGTTGTTGCCCTTCCGTTTACGATGAAGTTTGATACCATGGTTTCCGGTGTCGGCATTGCACAGCACCATTCGATGCTGTATCAGCTCGTTATTCTGTGGGGACTGCCGACAGCGCTCGTTGTGCTGTTTATCGCAGCCGTCCTGCTGGCATGGCGCAAAAACCGCCATCTTCCGGGCATGGAACGGCAGGGACAGATCGTGCTCGCCGACGGAAAAACCCAGGAAGAAGTGGAAGAGCAGGCCGTTGCCCTGATTTTAGGCGACAAAAAGCCGGAAGCAGAAAAGAAAGAACCTGCGGAACAGCCGAAAAAGACTTCTGCGTTCCGCGATTTCTGGAGAGAGATTGCCGTGAGCGATATGGTCGTCGGAATCTTAGGACTCTGCGCGATTGGCCTGATCATTATTCCGGAGCTCGTCTATGTGCGCGATATCTACGAGGAGTCGTATGCGCGCTCCAATACGATGTTCAAGCTGACGTATCAGGCATTTATCCTGTTCGGTATCTGCATGAGCTACATCATCACGCGGTTCCTGCGCTGGAAAAAGGATCGGATTCTGCAGGAAAATGTCTTCTCCGAGGATGCCAGTGCGATCCGCTGGCTCGATGACAATATCGAGGGACAGCCGGTTGTGCTGGAGGCAAACGGCGACAGCTACAGTGATTACGAGCGCGTTTCTGCGATGACCGGTCTTCCGACCGTGCTTGGCTGGTACGTGCACGAGTGGCTCTGGAGAGGCGACCCGGCGGATTTAAATGTCCGCGCCGAGGATGTCAAACAGATGTACACAGCAACGGATACAGACGAGGTACTGCGTCTGCTGGAACAGTATAACGTGACCTACATTTTTGTGGGAAGCAAAGAAAAAGAAAAATACGGCGATGCATTGAATGAATCGCTGCTGCAGTCGATTGGAGATATCGTATATCAGGATTCGAATTCCGGTACGTATATCCTTCAGGTACAGGACTAACGATGAGAAACACGCTTTGCGAGTTTCTCATCGTTATCGCGGCAGTCGCCAAGGTCTCGTGCAAGCACGGACTTTGGCTCGTTGCCCGCGTAAATTAAAAGAAAACGGGAGAAAAGAACCGCAAAAGACGGCATCTTTTCTCCCGTTTTTCATATAATACAAGGAACGTGAAAAGAAAGAGCAGAGGAACATAAATATGCGGAGAAGGCTTGGCAGAAAAAAGGTGCGGCGCGTTCCTCTGCCGTTTTTCCTCACGCTGGCGGCGGGAATCATTGCGCTGGAACTGATGCGTTCCTGCGGAAGGGAGACGAAAGAAACGGCGGCGCAGGGGGAAACAGGCACCGCAAAGGAGGTTGCACTGACGTTTGACGACGGGCCGAACTGCTGCTATACGCCGGAGGTGCTCGATATTTTAAAAGAAAATGAGATCCCGGCGACGTTCTTTCTGCAGGGACAGTGCCTCGCCGGAAATGAGGATCTGGTGCGCCGCATGAGCGAGGAGGGTCATCTGATCGGAAACCACACGTTCCACCACGTTCAGCTCACGAAAGTGGCGGAGGAGGAAGCACGCGAGGAGGTTGTGAAAACAAGCAACGCGATCTATGAGATTACGGGCACATACCCCGTCTATATCCGGCCGCCGTTCGGCGAATGGCGGGAGGGGCTTGATCTTGCGGTGACAATGATTCCGGTGCTCTGGGATGTCGACTCGCGCGACTGGGAGAGCCAGAATACCGAGGCGATCTGCCGCGCGGTGCTCCCGAAGGTCAAGGACGGCAGCATCATCCTGATGCACGACGGCTACCGCGCGACTGTGGAGGCACTGCGGCGGATTGTGAAGGAATTACAAGCGGAGGAGTACACGTTTGTGACCGTGCGCGAGCTGATTGAGGAATAAAGATCCCATTTGAATCGAACATAGTTGCGGAGAATCCGCGATTAAGGGCTTGAGGATAACGGCAGGAATGTGGTAAGATAAAAGGCAGGAAGAAAAATGGGGTGAAAAATACATGGATTTGTTTGATTATATGAAAGAAACCACAATGGAAAAGGAGTCCCCCCTCGCATCGCGCATGCGCCCGACAACCCTGGATGAAGTCGTCGGACAGGAGCACATCATCGGCCCTGGAAAGCTTTTGTACCGTGCGATTAAGGCGGATAAACTCGGCTCTGTCATTTTCTACGGTCCTCCGGGAACCGGAAAAACGACACTCGCCCGCGTGATCGCAAACACAACGAGCGCGGAATTTACCCAGTTAAATGCCACGACAGCCGGCAAAAAAGACATGGAAGAGGTCGTCAAAGAGGCGCAGCAGCGGATCGGCATGTACGGCAAAAAGACGATTCTCTTTGTCGATGAGATCCACCGCTTCAACAAGGGTCAGCAGGATTATCTGCTTCCGTTCGTGGAGGACGGCACCCTCGTCCTGATCGGCGCGACGACGGAAAATCCGTATTTCGAGGTTAATGGAGCGTTAATTTCCCGCTCCATCATCTTTGAATTAAAGCCGCTCGAAAAAGCAGATATTGAAAAACTGCTGGACCGCGCGGTGACGGATCCGGTGAAAGGACTTGGAACGTACAACGTTGTGCTCGATCCCGATGCAAGAGAGTTCTTAGCTGACATCGCAGGCGGCGACGCGAGAGCAGCACTGAATGCGATCGAGCTGGGTGTCCTTTCGACGGAGCGCCAGGCGGACGGAAAGATCCACATCGACCTGGAAACGGCTTCCGAGTGCATCCAGAAGCGCGTGGTACGGTACGACAAGACGGGCGACCAGCATTATGATACGATCTCAGCATTTATCAAGAGCATGCGCGGTTCGGACCCGGATGCGGCTGTCTTTTACCTGGCCAAAATGCTGTATGCCGGGGAGGACATCAAGTTTATCGCGCGCCGTATTATGATCTGTGCGGCGGAGGACGTCGGCCTTGCCGATCCGAATGCCTTAAATGTGGCAGTCTCCGCATCCCTTGCCGTCGAGCGTGTCGGCATGCCGGAGGCGCAGATCATCCTTGCCGAGGCGGCGACGTACGTGGCCTGTGCGCCGAAGAGCAACTCGTCGTGCGAGGCAGTCTTTGCGGCGATGAAAACCGTCGGAAGTGTGCGAACCTCCGTTCCGCCGCATTTGCAGGATGCCCATTACAAGGGTTCTGCGAAGCTGGGCCACGGCGAGGGATACCAGTACGCACACGATTTCCCGAATCACTACGTCGAGCAGCAGTACCTGCCGGACGAAATTCTCGGAAGCCGTTTCCTTCATCTTGGAACGAACGGCTATGAGCAGAAGATACGGGAAAACTTTAAGAAGATTGGAAAAGACATCGAATAAAAGGGGAAGAAACCATGACAGACTGGCTTGGAAAGCCGTATTACTCGCTGGATGCCTATTTGAAAGAGACATTCGGTGAAAAAGTGTACAAGCTCTCACTCGACGGCGGCATGACATGTCCGAACCGGGACGGTACCTGCGGGGAACGGGGCTGCATTTTCTGCAGTGCGGGCGGTTCCGGCGACTTTGCCGGCGACAGACACAAGTCGATCACAGAGCAGATCCGGGAGCAGAAAGCACTGCTACAGACAAAGCGGCCGGTGCACAAGTTCATCGCTTATTTTCAGGCGTACACGAACACGTATGCACCAGTAGAATATCTGGAAAAAATTTTCCGGGAGGCGATTGCAGACGAAGAAGTCGTGGTGCTTTCCATCGGCACAAGACCGGATTGCCTGGACGAAGATATCCTGACGATGCTGGAAGAACTGAACCGGATCAAGCCGGTCTGGATTGAGCTGGGACTCCAGACGATGCATGAAAAAACAGCAGAGTATATCCGGCGCGGCTATCCACTCTTGTGTTTTGAGCGGGCAGCAGAAGAGCTGGACAGGCGGAAGATTCCCGTGATCGTCCACACAATTCTCGGACTCCCGGGAGAGGGCAGCGAGGAAGTTTTTCAGACGATGGAATATCTGAATGATCAGCCCATCTCCGGCATCAAGCTGCAGCTCCTTCATGTCCTGTCCGATACGGATCTTGCCGCGGATTATGAGGCCGGTAAATTCGAGGTGCTTAACCAGGATGAGTATCTGTCCCTTGTGATCGGCTGCTTACAGCGTCTCCGCCCCGATCTTGTCATCCACCGCGTGACGGGCGACGGTCCCGGGGAGCTTCTGATTGCCCCCAAGTGGAGTCAGGCCAAGCGGACGGTTTTAAACGAACTGCATCACCGAATGAAAGAAGAAAACGCGCGCCAGGGCCAGCTCTGGAGCGAAAGATAGAAAGAAAAAGGAGGAAACACCTGTGATTGAATCATCCTTTACTTTATACAAACTGATTATTCTCTACATGCTGCAGAATGTAAACTTTCCTCTGTCGAATACGCAGATTTCAGATTTTATTCTGGAAAAGGAATATACGAACTATTTCCATCTGCAGGAAGCCTTAAGCGAGCTGCAGGATACGAAGCTGATCGAGATCGAGAAGGTGCGCAACACCTCGTATTACCACATGACCGAGGAGGGCAGCAAGACCCTTTCGTTCTTTGAAAATGAGATTTCGCCGGAAATCCGGGAAGAGATCGACCACTATATGAAGGAGCACTCCTACGAGCTGCGGAAAAAAGCGTCGGTTGTCGCAGATTATTATAAGACAGCAGGCGATGACTACGAAGTCCGCTGCCAGGCGCGAGAGCGGAAGACGACGATCTTTGAGATTGTGGTAACCGTTCCGTCCGAGGAGGCGGCGAAAAAAATCTGCAGCAACTGGGAGAACCGGAGCCAGAAAATTTACGCTTCGATTATGAATGAACTGTCAAGATAACGATTGACAGGAATGATGGCATATAATAGAATAAATAAGTATGTCCATAGCAAGACCAGAAAATAATGTAAAAAAGGCAGTGCGGCAGGGCGCGAATTACAAGGAACGGATTTGAAGGCGTACTGGGGTACGACGAAAATCTGTGACGCAGCAATTCACGTTCTGCAGTGCTGAATTTTTTGCATTATTTTCTGGGATTGCTATAGAAAAGCATAAACATGGAAAACATAGTAAATAAGATTTTAGATTTTGAAGGAGACAAAACAGTGCCTGATTATACAAAAGAAATCGAAAGACGGCGTACGTTCGCCATCATTTCCCACCCAGATGCCGGTAAAACCACTCTGACTGAGAAATTCCTGCTGTACGGAGGTGCTATTAATCTCGCTGGTTCCGTAAAAGGAAAAGCGACTGCGCGCCATGCCGTATCCGACTGGATGGAGATCGAGAAAGAGCGTGGTATTTCCGTCACCTCATCCGTTCTGCAGTTCAACTACGACGGTTACTGCATCAACATTCTGGATACCCCGGGACATCAGGACTTCTCGGAGGATACCTACCGTACTCTGATGGCGGCTGATTCCGCTGTCATGGTCATCGACGCATCCAAGGGTGTCGAGGCACAGACCAGAAAGCTGTTCAAGGTCTGCGTCATGC
>CAVLAW010000087.1:0-9457 GCA_963661155.1 Tidjanibacter massiliensis
AGGAAAAATATCAGTCTCTCTTTCAATGTGCAAAAAGAAGCAATGATTTTGAGTCATTTTTAAGCTTAGTGGCATAGTTTTGTGCAATTTTTCAAACTTGCTCATTTATAGTTATTAACTTTTACACCCTGCCGCCCTAATAACTACTTTTTAAAATTCTTACACCTCTCTCCCCTTCCAATACACCCCAACTATGTAAAACGCGCTCTACAACCATCTCAAGTTATCACCATTGCTTGTGCAAATAAAAAAAGTGCAGTAACATTCCAGCCACTACACTTTTATCATTCATACATCTCAACGCAGTGGGCGCTCCGCGCCCACGTCCGTGTCCGTCTTCCGCACAGCCCCGTAACGCACACAAGGGTGGTGCGCATTTGCAGGGAGCGTGTAATTTTTAGGTTCTGACATTTTGCGTTATGCGCCAAAAATCAACTGTCTGAGCGACAGCGAGTTTTGATTTTTGGCGCATGGTTTTAGCAAAATGACAGGGCCTTAGAATTACTAGCTCCCGAAACCGCGCATCACCCTTGTGTGCGTTACGAGGCGTCCGTCCCCAGCTCAGAACCTACTCTACCGGTTCCGCCGGCACAAACACCCTGCTGTTCTCCTGTTCTTTCGGTTTTTCGGCTCTTTCCGTCGCCTCCTCACAAAAATACTCCTGCGAATTCACCAACACTTTGCCGCGCTTATCCTGCTTCACATACGTCCCATCCGCCTGCAGAATACTAGCCTTCACATTATCTTTCAGCTGAACGTCGAGAATATGCATTACTTCCTTCTTAATCTGCTCATCCTCCACCGGAAAAACAATCTCAACTCTCTTCTCGAGGTTCCTCGGCATCCAGTCCGCACTACCCATAAAGACTTCCTCATTCCCACCACTGTAGAAATAGAAAATCCGCGCATGCTCCAGGAAATTACCGACAATCGACCGTACCGTAATATTCTCACTGACCCCCAGAATACCCACCTTCAAGCAGCAGATACCCCGAATAATCAGATCAATCTTCACCCCAGCCGCCGAAGCACTGTACAGCGCCGCAATAATATCCCGGTCACAAAGCGAGTTCATCTTCGCAATAATATGCGCCTTCTGCCCCTTCTTCGCATGCTCCTCTTCCATCGCAATCAAATGCAGGAACCGATCCTTCATCCAGAGAGGTGCCACCACCAGCTTATTCCACCGATCCGGCTCCGAATAACCAGAGAGCATATTAAAGACAGCCGTCGCATCCTCCCCGATCTTCGCATTGCAAGTTAAAAGACCGCAGTCCGTATACAATTTCGCCGTAGAATCATTATAATTACCCGTGCCAAGATGCACATACCTGCGGATTCCCGTCTCCTCACGACGGACCACCAGCGTAATCTTACTGTGCGTTTTCAGCCCCAAAAGACCATAAATCACATGGCATCCCGCCTTCTCCAGCATCTTCGCCCAGACAATATTATTCTCCTCGTCAAACCGCGCCTTCAATTCCACCAGAACCGAAACCTGCTTGCCGTTCTCCGCCGCCTGCGCCAGCGCTGCGATAATTGGAGAATTGCCGCTCACACGGTACAGCGTCTGCTTGATCGCCAGCACATCCGGATCCTTCGCTGCCTGCTGGACAAACTGAACCACCGGATCAAACGTCATATATGGGTGATGCAGTAAAATATCCCCTTTGCGGATATTCGTGAAAATATCATCGTCATTCATCAGCGTCGGAACCGCCGCCGGTGTGTATTTCGGAATCTTATACTCATCAAAACCATCGAGTCCGTACATCTTCATCAGGAATGTCAGATCCAGCGGTCCCGGAATCCGGAACAGATCGTCCTCGTCGATGTCGAACTCCTTTTCCAGCATCTTTAAGAGCCGCTTATCCATCTTGTCTTCCACTTCCAGACGGATGACCTCGCCCCACTGGCGTTTCTTGAGCTGCTTCTGGATTTCTTTTAACAGATCCGAAGCCTCATCCTCATCAATCGTCAGATCCGCATTTCGCATAACACGGTACGGATGCGCGCAGACCACATCGTAGCTCAAAAACAGCTTTCCGATGTTCCGTTCAATAATCTCCTCGAGAAGAATCACATACCGCTGTCCCGTCTTCTCATCCTGCGGCAGCAGAATAAACCGTGGAAGTACCGAAGGAACCTGAACCGTCGCAAATTCCAGTTCTTTCTCCTTTTCCTTCTCCTTGCCCTTCTTCTCTTTCTTATCCTCCGCACGGCTCAAAAGCGAATCCTCTTTCTTCTGTACCAGCGCACCGATATTCAGTGTTTTATTCCGGATCAGCGGGAACGGGCGGGCCGAATCCATGGCCATCGGGGTCAGAACCGGGTAAATGTTCTCCTCGAAATACGAATCCACATACTCCGCCTGCTCCTTCGTCAGCTTCTCATGCTCGCTGATAATCGTAAGTCCGACATGTTCCAGAGACGGAACGGCCGAGCGGTTGTACGTATTGTACTGTAACTGCACCAGCTCATGTGTCCGTTTGCTGATCGCGGCAAGCTGTTCCTTCGCATTCATGCCGGAAAGATCCTTTTTCGTGTAGTTCGCATGCACCTGGTCTTTTAACGAAGCCACGCGGACCATATAAAACTCATCCAGGTTCGAGGAAGTGATGCTGATAAATTTCAGACGCTCAAACAGCGGAATACTCTTATCCCGCGCCTCATTTAAAACACGCTCGTCAAAGCTGACCCAGCTCAGTTCCCGGTTGCGGAAATATTCCGGTTTCTTATATGGTGTTAAATCCATAACTTTCGCCTCCTTTTACATCGGCCGTTTCAGTTTGATGACCGGCTGTATGCTGAATACCTCGTTGAAGAAATCTAATTTTTCCTGGCACAGTCCCTGCTCCAGGGTAAAATCGCGGTTGACCGTCAGAGAAAGCTGCAGCTCGCGCTCCTTTAACGTGGCGCGGATCGCCTGAATCTTCTGCAGATGACTCCGGTCGAGCGCATTCGCCAGACGAACGATTGCAGTCAGCTCCGATACCGTCAGATACTGCTCGGCACTTAAGGACGACTCCATCACCAGCTCATCGTAGGACGGGAGTGTAACCGTGTTGTATTTTGCAATCAATGCCACCATCTCACGCTCAATGTGCGACAGTCCGATGATCTCATTCGACATGATAATATTATAGGAAGAATCTGCTACATTGTTGAGACTGATGTATTTACCCACATCATGCAGCATCACCGCCATCTGCAGAAGCAGCCGCTCGCGCTCCTTCATGCCGTGCATCTTTTTTGTCGCATCGAAAATGGCAAGCGCTGTCATCTCGAGATTCTGTACGTGTGGCCGGTTGACGGCATACCGTTTTCCGATGTTTTTCGCCGCCATCAGAATATCATTCTCGAAATTGTGGCCGCCTTTCAACAGCTTCATCTGCTCCGCATATTCGTAAGCGATACCGCGTGTCATATGCACGCCCGGGATCCACACATGTTCTGCCTCCATCATATCGATCAGGCATTTGTAAATCACGGCGGACGGGTACATCAGCGAAGCATTCTCCAGCGGAATACCAAGCTTGACAGCCAGCTCCATTGGCGACTGGCGGATGATCTTTTCATACCAAGTGTTAAAATTTTCGCGGGAAATGATTTTTGTCGTTTTTTCCTCGATATTCTGATAGACACTGTCCGTGAAAACATCGCCGATCAGCATGATATTTTCGATTTTGCGGTCTTTCAGATACATTTTCTTGAAGCTCGACACTTCATTCCAGATCAGCTCCTCGACCATCTCCTCGTAGTGCTCCGTCTCGCTCTGGATTCCGGCGAGGCGCTCGCGGACACGAAGGCTTCCCATGCGGATGTTCTGTGTCGTCACAAGCGCATCCTTATCGAACAGGGAAATCTGGAAGCTGCCGCCGTCGAGGTCGAGAATTGCAGTTCCCTTTTCGATGATCTTGTTGAAATTGTCCTCCATCGCCGCAAGCGCCTTGTAGCCAAGGAAACGCTGTTCCGAGTTGGAAAGGACCGTGACGGAAAGACCGGTCAGCTGACGGATTTTGCCAAGGACATAAAGGCTGTTCGCCGCCTCGCTGATCGCACTCGAAGCCATGGCGCGGTAAGCATCCACGCGGTAGCCCTCCATGATCCGCACAAAATCTGCGAGCACACGGCAGAGCTCCTCTTCCATCTCCGGACGGATTTTGCCCAGCGTGTACGTATCTTTTCCAAGCTCCATCCGATGGCAGATCTTATCCACGCTTCGGATGCCCTGTTTTTTGGAGATCTCAAAAATCTCCAGAATGACGTCGTAGCTGCCGATATCAATGGCAGCAAATGTGGAATACTGCATATACGCTTCTCCTCCTTCTTTTCAAAGGATATCCCAAAAAGCCCGCTCCCAATACACAGCGGACTTTTTCGGCCTTTTTCTTTTTACTGTTTTCCGAGCAGATAATCAATAAACTGCTGTGCGGTACGGCCCGAGAGACCGCCGTGGGACAGTTCCCATTTGTTTGCTTCTGCTAAAAGCTCTTCTTCGCTTAACTTCACGCCGTAGCGCTCTGCCAGTACGGAAACGATCTTCTGGAATTCTTTCTTGTCCGGTGCACCGAAATAGATGCTGACACCGAAGCGGTATACCAGGGACAGCTTCTCCTGTACGGTGTCGGAAGTGTGCATATCCTGTCTCGTTCCCTCTTTGTCGCTGTAGTTTTCCTTGATCAGGTGGCGGCGGTTGGAGGTCGCATAGATTAGAATATTGTCCGGGCGTTTTTCCAGACCTCCCTCGATGACTGCTTTCAGATATTTGTATTCAATCTCGAACTCCTCGAAAGAAAGGTCGTCCATGTAGATAATAAATTTATAATTTCTGTTTTTGATCTGTGCGATCAGCTCGTTCAGATCCTGAAACTGGTGCTTGTAAACCTCGATCATACGAAGACCCTGATCGTAATATTCGTTCAGGATGCCCTTGATGCTGGAGGATTTTCCAGTTCCGGCATCACCGAAGAGCAAACAGTTGTTGGCTTTTTTGCCCTCGACGAACGCTTTCGTGTTGTCGATCAGCTTCTGTTTCGGAATCTCATAGCCGACAAGGTCGGAAAGGCGCACATCCGGGATGTTCGTGATCGGAATGATCTCAACATTTTCTCCAACGTGTGCAATACGGAATGCTTTGTGCAGTCCCAGTTTTCCTACTCCAAAGTCTTTGTAGAACTGAATCATATCATCCATAAATTCGTCGACAGATTCTGCTTTTGCAAGACGGATGGCCAGTTCGCAGATGCGGTCGCGGACTTCTTTGTTGAACAGCTTGTTCGGGCTGTCAGTGTTCTCGTAATCGCTGATGACGGAAGCGTCGCCGGATTCGAAAATTTCGTCGAAGACACAGATATTGAAATCGAACAGCTCTTTGAAACGGACAAAATCGTGTTTTGCCATCTGGTTGATGCTTCCCTCGACTCTTCCAACGATCTCGCAGGAGGTAGAAAATGCATTTTCTTTGTTGACCAGCAGATACGTCAGGTAATCGTGCCAGAGGTTTCCGGAAAATCCGTAACGGTTTGCCATCTCAACGAGACGGTTCAGTGCCTCGTAAAACTGCGGCTCATACGTGCTCATGTTCTCGCGGAACCGGCGGTCCTTTAACGAAATCTGGGCATTCACCAGTTTTTTATACGTCTCCACCAGCATCGTCATATCGTGCAGTACCTCTCCCTCTGCAAAATCACGGTAGAGGATACATTCTTCTATTCTAATCATCTTTTGTCTCTTCCTTCCTGTCTTTTTGTTTCTTAAGGTTATGAGAAAAGGCCGCACAGTACGGCCCTCTCTTTTTCGAATTAATAATTTCCGAAAATTCGGAATTTTGCGGATTCCGCCTGCAGTCCGCGCAGTGCATTTTTGACTGCCGGATCGCTTAAATTTCCCTCGAAATCCACGAAGAAACGGTATTCCCATTTCCGCTGCGGAATCGGGCGGGACTCGATTTTGGTCATGTTCAGATCGTTGTAGATAAAGTGCGCCAGCGCATTGTAAAGAGAACCGCTCTGGTGCGGCAGCTCCATGCATACGCTGATTTTCTGCGCATCTTTCACAAATCGTTTCTGGCCAGAAATGATGACGAAACGCGTCGTATTTCCCTGGGCATCAAAGATGCCTTCTTTTAAAATCTTGAGGCCGAAATGCTCTGCGGCATACGGGCTTCCGACGGCCGCCATCGTAAAATCGCCGCTCTCGGATACTTCTTTTGCTGCTGCGGCGGTATTGAGGCGCTCCTCTGTTTTCCAGTTTTCATTGGAATCGAGGAAGCGGCGGCACTGGGCCAACGCCTGCGGGTGGGAGATCACAGTACGGATGTCCTCAACTTTCGCGCCCGGCAGTGCCATCAGCACATGCTCGACCGGTAGCTCCTGCTCGCCGACGATGTAGTGCGGATATTCCACGAGAAGATCGTAGATATCGGAGACAATGCCTGCGGTGGAATTCTCGATCGGGAGCACGGCGTAATCGGCTTCGCCTTTTGTGATCGCCTCCATCGCTTCTTTCCAGGTGTCTACGTGGAAACTCGTGATCGTATCATCGAAAAATTCTTTCATGGCGCCGAAGCTGTACGCACCTTCCACGCCCTGGAACACAACTCTTCTGCCGCGTGTCGGGAGGTGGTCCACCTGTGTGTAATCGGTCATCTCCTCGCCGCCGTTCTCGGTCAGCAGCTGATACTGGCGCTTCCGGCTGATCGACATGATCTGCTGGAACAGCTCCTGGATGCCCTTCGTATTGAATGCATTCGTTCCCTCGCCGGTCAGCTTCTCCAGCTTCTGGCGCTCACGTTCCGCATCAAAAACGGCTTTTCCTGTCTCTATCTTGTACTGCGCAACTTCCGCCGCCAGCGCCATCCGGTGCTGAAACAGACGGACGATCTCGTCATCGGTGACATCGATCTCGTCGCGGATTTTTCCTAAGTCTAACATATAAGTTCCTCCTGCTGCTCTGCGTTTGTTGCAGATATCAATATTTTACTCCATCTGCCTTTATTTTACAAGAAAAGATCATCCAAATTTTGTCTTTTGTCTCATCTTTTGCTTTTTTATTTGATATTTCACTTTATTTTTTCACACTTCCCACCCTTCCATTTTTCGATTTTTTCCCGCCATTTTTTATCTTGCATTTATCCCGTTTTTGTGATAAGGTGGAACACAGAAAAAATAAGGATCTTCATAGGAGGTAATATATGCGACACTTAATGAGTCCCCTTGATTTCTCTGTCGAAGAACTGGATCAGTTAATGGATCTGGCGAATGATATTGAGAAGCACCCAGAGAAATACGCACATGCCTGCGATGGCAAAAGACTTGCTACTTTATTCTATGAACCAAGCACACGCACCCGTCTCAGCTTTGAAGCTGCCATGATGAATCTTGGCGGTACGGTTCTTGGTTTTTCTTCTGCCAATTCTTCTTCTGCCGCAAAAGGTGAAAGCGTAGCGGACACCATTCGCGTTGTATCCTGCTTTGCTAATATCTGTGCGATGCGTCACCCGAAAGAAGGCGCCCCACTCGTTGCATCGATGTATTCCGGTATTCCTGTTATCAACGCAGGTGACGGCGGACATCAGCATCCGACTCAGACTCTTACCGATCTTCTTACCATCCGTTCTTTAAAAGGCCGCCTGAATAATCTTACTATCGGCTTCTGCGGCGATCTCAAATTCGGCAGAACGGTTCATTCCCTGATTGAAGCGCTGGTTCGTTACACCGGCATTAAAATTGTATTAATCTCTCCTGAGGAACTTCGTCTCCCGGACTACATCCGCGATGATGTGCTGCGTGCAAACAACGTTCCGTTTGAAGAAGTCATCAAAATGGAAGACGTTCTCCCGGATCTCGATGTTCTCTACATGACCCGTGTACAGAAAGAGCGTTTCTTCAATGAGGAAGATTACATCCGCATGAAAGATTTCTATATTCTGGATCAGGCAAAAATGGATCTTGCTTCTCCGGAAATGCTGGTTCTGCATCCGCTGCCGCGTGTCAATGAGATCTCGGTCGAGGTGGACAACGACCCGCGTGCCGCTTACTTCAAACAGGTTCAGTACGGCGTTTACGCTCGTATGGCCCTGATTCTGACGCTGCTTAACATCAAAGTTGATTAAGGAAAGGAGCATCTTTCGCTATGCTGAACGTAGGACGTATTGAAGAGGGCTTCGTGCTCGACCATATCAAAGCCGGAAAATCCATGACCATTTACCATGACCTGGGACTGGACAAGCTGGATTGTACCGTGGCTATCATCAAAAATGCCAAAAGTGAAAAAATGGGCAAAAAGGATATTCTGAAGGTAGAGTGTCCGGTTGACAAGATGGATCTTGATATCCTGGGATTCATTGATCACAACATTACCGTCAATGTCATCAAAGACGGCGAGATCTCCGAGAAAAAAGATCTGAGCCTGCCGAAACAGGTTGTTGATGTGATCAAATGCAAGAATCCTCGCTGCATTACTTCTATTGAGCAGGGATTAAAACATGTCTTTATTCTGGCTGATCCGGAGAAAGAGATTTACCGCTGCAAATACTGTGATGAGAAGTATACAGGAAGCAGAAATAAATAAGGTTTATGACGCACAAAGCGCCTAGAATCGAACGTGATTCCAGGCGTTTTGTTTTATAATCCGAATTCCTATACTGTTTTCGTCTGCTTCGATCCCAGGCACACAATCAGCCCGCCGATGAATGCGGCGAGCGACGCGCAGATCAGCATCGCACCGACACCGGCTGCGTCGATGAGCCAGCCGCCGACGAGGGAGCTTATCACGTTTCCTACCGTGATTGTCATCGCCATATAGGCCTGTCCCTTGATGGAATCCTGCGGCTCCATAATTCCGTCTACGTAATAGACGCAGGCTACATTCATCAATGCAAAGCCGAGCATCTGGAACGGCTGAACAGCGTAGTATGTCGGAATATTAAATGCCAGAAAGGTTCCCACGCATTTCAGCGCGAAAAACAGACCGGAGAGACGGAACCAGAAAACGCTGCTCTTCTTTTTCAGAAGGTAGCCAAAGAAAAACATGGTCGGCAGCTCGCATACCGCGGAGATCGTCATCGCATTTCCCATTTCCCCGCTGCCGCCGCCTTTTGCCATCGCAATCTGATAATTAAAGCTGTTAATCAGGTTGTGCGAGGTAAAAATCAGAATACAGCCGAGCAGCACCACGGCGAAGGACGGATACCGTTTCAGAAAAGCAGCCGGGCTGTCTGCGCTCGCCTTTTTCTGCCCTGCTTCTGCTTTTTGGACTTCCTTTTTAAACGGAAATGTAAAGACACAGAACAGGAAAAGAAGCGTCAGTGCAATTGCCCAGATCGGAATGACATCTGCTCCAAACGCTGCGGTCAGACGTCCGAGCATCCACGATGCAATCGCATACGCAACCGACCCCATGCCGCGGCCGATTCCGTAATCGAGATCTTTTCCCTGGCGGATCGTCTCCATGC